>JAFYZW010000001.1 GCA_017548545.1 Bacteroidales bacterium
GTAGTAGAGGTTGTGACGATTGCAGAAGTCGCGGTAACCGTTGGGCATACGCAAGAGGTCGGGGGCGATGAAGTGGAACTTCGGGTTGAAGAACGAAAGTGCCTGGACGAGGGAGTGGACGGTGCGGCCGTACTTGAGGTCGCCTACCATGGTGATGTCAAGGTCATCGAGCGTGCCCTGCGTCTTCCAGATGGAATAAAGGTCGAGGAGGGTCTGTGAAGGATGTTGGTTAGCACCATCGCCGGCATTGATGATGGGGACGTGGGTGACTTCGGATGCATAACGTGCGGCGCCTTCGAGGTAGTGGCGCATGATGATGACGTCGGCATAGTTGGACACCATCTTGATGGTATCCTTGAGCGTCTCGCCCTTGGAGGTGGAGGAGGAGTTGGGGTCACTGAAGCCGATGACACGTGCACCAAGACGATTGGCAGCGGTCTCGAAGGAGAGACGCGTGCGTGTTGATGGCTCGAAGAAGAGGGTGGCCACCACCTTGCCTTCGAGGAGGCGTTGGTTGGGGTTTGCCTCAAAACGGGCGGCTTCGTGGAGCAAGGAGAGGATATCGTCCTTGCTTAAGTCTGTGATGGAGATGAAGTTGTTCTGCATAATATGTGAACTCTTTTCAGTGGGATTTGTTTTGGCTGGAGAGCATATTCTTGAGCTTGGGCGAATAGATCACCTTGTAGTGGTCGGAGTTGGGATCACTACAGATAAAGTAGGCCATGAGCGTAGTGTCAGCTTCGAGGATGCGTAGAGCACGCTGGCTACCCAACACCATGAATGAGGTGGCGAGGGCATCGGCAGTGATGCAGTTGGAAGCAACAACTGTGCTCGACAGGATGTCGTCCTGAGCAGGATATCCAGTGTGGGGATCGATGATATGGGCATAGCGGCGACCGTCTTTATAATAGAAGTTGCGGTAGTTGCCCGATGTGGCGACACTGCAGTCGGTGAGGTACATGATGTCGCGAAGGACATTACTGGTCTGGAGCGAATCTTCGATGGGCTCGTTGATGCCCACACTCCACCGTTTCCCCTTCGAGTTGTGTCCACCACAGGTGATTTCGCCACCTATCTCGACCATGAAGTTGCTGATATTGTGGTTCCGCAAGTAATCTGCCACCACGTCGCACATATATCCCTTGGCGATGGATGAGGCATCAAGTATTACTCGCGGGTCGTCCTTGACGACATGGCCGTCGGTTGTGAGACGAATCTTTTCGTAGCCGACGAACTGAAGGATGGAATCGACGATATGCTGTGATACGCCTTCGGCATTCTTGAATCCAAAGCCCCAAAGGTTGACGAGGGGCGCTACGGTGATGTCGTAGGCTCCTTGGGTGAGACGGCTCACTTCGAGCGACTTGTCGAGAACAGTGCGCACGTAATCGTTGACAATGACCGAAGTGTCGTTGCGATTGATGCGAGAGATGATGGAGGTGTCGTTGAACATGGACAGCGAGCCGTCAAACTCTCGAAAGAGTCGCTGGATATCGTCTTGATAGTCATGTTGACCTTCGTACTGAATGTGATAGACGGTATGGAAGACCGTGCCTTCGAGCTTCGTGTAGGTGCCGGGTTCGTTGCTGGCTTCGCTATTGGCCGACTGCCTATGCATGGCGATGCCCAGCACGCAGATGGCTGTGACGAGGTAAATGAGGAGTTTGGCGGTGCGCTTGCTCATATTTTATTGCAAAATGTCGTAGTAGAGTCGGAATGAGAAGCCAACATGTGACTTGTTGGGGCCATAGCCGGGCACGAAGAAAGGTGAGCCTTGGTCTGTTCCGCTTTGTGTGAGCTTGACCTTCAGGTATAGGTCCCATCCGAGTGAGATATGTTTGGCGATCTGTACTTTGACCATGCCTCCAAGTTCGACCCATTGCGTAGTGTATTCTTGTCCGCTGATGGAGATGGGGCCAAGCGAGCCCCATAACTCGTCGGCATAATATAGGTTGGTGATGTCGGCCTTGTTATAGGCCAAACCGTAACGTAGAAAGACAAGATAGAGGTCGTTGGGCCGCGTGCTGTTGTAGTCGAAGTTGTAGGCGAAGCCGACCTTTCCGAAGGGTGCGAGGTCGGACTTGAAGGTGAATTCCTGTTTGGCACCGGTTCCGAACTCCAGTCCGTTGTCGGAAGTCTCGTCGGCCAAGCCCATGCCGAAAGAGGCCATCGGGAGGAAACGGTGATGGAAGTCGGCCATCAACTGTGCTTCATAGGAGGCATGTTCGAAGGTGAAGAGATGGAGTACGGGGTCGAGAATATCTACAGAGACGTTGAGGCCGTTGAAAAAACGATAGCGGTACTTCTGTCCTTCAGGAAGTTCTATGGGCAATTCCTTCTGCTCTTCGGCCTTAACTTCGGACGAGACGGGAATGGAGCGCCCTTGTGCCAGCAGTGCGGAGCTGCTGGACAGAAAGAGAAGGCCGGTCAGAGCCATTGCTATGGCGTGTCGTACTATGATCATTCCCGAGGTCTAATATTCAAAGATGAGGTTCGTGGCATCGCCATCAGCAACGATATTCTCTTCGTTGATGATGAGGTTGCTGAAGAGGTGCCTGGTAGAAGTGACGTTGTTGATTTGGAAGAGGACAGTGCAGCCGCATTCCATGTCGAGGAACTTGGGTTCGACAGTATAATCGATCTCAACGGTGTCGGAGCTGGTATAGTAGTCGCCGTAGTCGCTGTAGCTGCAATCCAAGATCATGGTTGTGTGTGTGCTTTTGGGATTGAGCTCGAGGTCGATGTCGGTGAACTGAGTGAGAGTGGCTGTGTAGCCCAGCGTGTCGGAGATGCACAGCAGACTGATGGAGCGCATCGTCCGGCCACTGGTAGAGGTGAAGGTGGTAATCATATACGCCTCGCGCACCTGTTCGCACCCGTTGTCACAGGCGCAGAACAGCATCGGGATGCCACAGACACCCAGCAGAAGGCACAAAGTCCTCGCGCTACGTAATATGTCAGATGGTCTCAGCAATGTCATATTTGTTGCGATCGGCAGATGTGCGAGAAATCAGTTCGCCAAGGAAGCCTGCGAGGAAGAGTTGGGCACCGATGATCATGCTGGTGAGGGCTACGTAGAAGGCGGGCATGTTGGTGATGAGCGTGCCGGTGCCAGCAGTGCAAAGCACATAGATCTTGTGGCAGACGATGTAGAGGACGGCGAGGAAGCCGACGAGGAAGATGATGGTGCCCCAGAGTCCGAAGACGAGCATGGGCTTGGCTCCGAAACGATTGAGGAACCAAAGGGTAATAAGGTCGAGGTATCCATTGACAAAACGGTCGAGGCCGAACTTTGTCTTTCCGTACTTGCGTGCCTGGTGTTGGACGACCTTCTCGCCAATCTTCTTATAGCCGGCGTTCTTGGCGATGTAGGGGATGTAGCGGTGCATGTCACCGTAGAGCTCGATGTGCTTGACCACTTCGCCCTTGTATGCCTTAAGACCACAGTTGAAGTCGTGCAGATTATGGATGCCGGAGACGGCGCGCACGGTGGCGTTAAAGAGCTTGGTGGGGATGGTCTTCGAGAGTGGATCGTAGCGTTTCTTCTTCCAGCCGCTGACGAGGTCGTAGCCTTCTTCCTTGATCATGCGATAGAGCTCGGGGATCTCGTCGGGCGAGTCCTGCAAGTCGGCATCCATGGTAATGACCACATCGCCCTGAGCCATGCCGAAGCCCACATGAAGGGCGGGCGACTTGCCATGGTTGGTGCGGAACGACATGCCGTGCATTTGGGGATATTGCTGGTGGAGCTGCTTGATGACCTCCCACGAACGGTCGGTGGAGCCATCGTTGCAGAAGATGACCTCATAGGAGAAGTTGTTCTCTTTCATCACACGGTCAATCCAAGCGGCGAGTTCGGGAAGGGACTCGTCTTCGTTATAGAGTGGTACTATGACCGAAATATCTAACATAGGGGTGGTTATTGTTGTGGTTTCTTGCGAACGATCAAGGCAATGGGGATCATTAGGACGATAGCCACGAAGAGGTTGTTGGAAAGGGCGGAGATAGCTGTCTCGATGGGAGTGAGGACTGGTGCCTCCTTCAATGCATCGATGGCCTCTTGGAGCTTTGGCAAATATCGGTCGAAACTGCCTGACGCGGAAAGGGTCTGCTGAACGTTTTCGTACTGCTCGATGGCAGCCTTTTGCACGACGTGAAGGTTGCCCGGCTTGATGTATTGGTTGAAGACGTAAATGAAGAGGGCCTCAATGAGGCTGGCGTAAAACATGAGCTGTATGCCGAACGACCA
>JAFYZW010000137.1 GCA_017548545.1 Bacteroidales bacterium
GGATACTTGAAATCGTATTTCTCCCACCCGGGTTTGATGCGCACGTATGTAGTCTTCTGCTTTTCGCGAATGAATTTCTCGATGATCTCCTGACGCAGGTGCTGCTCATAAATCTCCTTCACCGTCTGGTAGTCGTCATAATAGGTGGCCTTATGCCCTGGCACACGGCGTTTCAGCTTGACGATAGCCACCTGATCGCGGCTCGTCTTGCTGTCCTTCATAACGAAAGGCTTCGAGATCTCACCCACCTCCATGCGAGAAACCACACGGGCAACCTCAGCAGGCAACTCATCCATCGTCATGCGGGCGGCACCCGTGCGTTCGCTAGTCATCATGCCACCGCTGTTGCGGGTGTTCTTGTCGCTCGACAGGTAACGGGCAGCCTCCTCGAAGCTGAACTTTGCCGAATCCAAATCCATGCGAAGCGTATCCATGCGGGCACGTGCATCGGTCAGTTCCTTCGCACTCACCTTGGGAGTGAGCAGGATGTGACGGAAGTTGGCACGGTCGCCACGACGTTCGATAAGCTGGATGATGTGGTAGCCGAACTCTGTCTCGACGACCTTCGACACCTTACCAGGCTCGGTGAGCTGGAAAGCCACAGCCGAGAACTCTGGCACGTAAGCACCTTTGGCCTTGAAGCCCAACTCACCGCCCATGGCAGCACTACCAGGGTCTTCGCTATAAAGGATGGCAAGGGTCGAGAACTCCGACTCGCCCGTATTCACACGGTTAGTGAAGTCACGCAAGCGGTTCTTGATCTCATCGACCTGCTGCTTGCTCACTTGAGGTTGCAGGGTGATGATCTGCACCTCGACCTGGGTCTCGATGAACGGGATGCTGTCCTTCGGCAAACGCTCGAAATACAGACGCACCTCACTCGGCGTGATGGTCACATCCTCGACAAGCTTCTGCTGCATCTGCTGCATGATACCGTTGTTGCGGATGCCTGTGCGCCATTCGCTGCGAAGTTGGCTGATGGGCTTCTCAAGGTACTCCTCGAGCTTCTCCTTCGAACCGATCTGTGCGATGAACATGTTCATCTGCGCATCGACCTGAGCTTCGACCTGGTCGTCGCTCACTTCGATCGAGTCGATGATGGCCTGGTTGAGGAAGAGCTTCTGGATGGCCATCTGCTCGGGGATGACGCCATAGGGGTCACCATCAATCTTCTCGCCCTGGTAGAGCATGCGCTTGCGCTCATTCTCCACCTCGCTGCGCAGGATGGCTTCGTCGCCCACCACCCAGATGATCTCGTCAATGATATTTTCGGCCTCCTGGGCCATCAGCTGCAATCCTCCCATAAGCATCACAGCCAGTGTCATTAGTCTAATCTTCATGCTGTATCTTTTCTTATCTCAGCTTATTCAGTTCCTTCCAGTTGAGCTTCACGGCAAACTTCTTGCGCAGCTCTTCCACCCAAGCCTCTTCAAGCACGGTCTGGTAGTCGGCAACTACAGCGCCACGCACGTCAGCAAGTTCATCAGGCTCAGTAAGGACTTGTCCGTAGGTCATCACTCGTGGCATCTTCTCTTTGGGTGTAAACTTGGCACCCTCTACATGCAGACGCTCGGCATCGATGCAGGCATTGTCGCCCTCCGAGAAGAGTCCGTTGACGATGTGGAAACGCGGAGCCTTCGGATTGGGAGTAAGGATGGTGTCGGTGAGCACTTCCTTACGCACCACGTCGGCAGCGGCAATAGGAGCATTGTGCTCGTAGATGTCCTTGAGCTTGGCATAGAGTGCATCGTCGTCGGCACACTCGATGAAGGCGCCCTTGAAGCGTGGCTTGTCGAAAGCAAAGTCCTTACGATGTGCATCGAAGTACTGCTGTAGGCCCAAGGTATCCTGGCTGGCCTTGTCCCACACAGCCTTGCTGCTCACATCGAAGAGCATCAGTCCGTCGTGATATTCGCGGTAAAGGTTGCGGAAGTCCTCGTTCTCGGTCTCCAGTTGTTTGTCGGCCCATTCGAGAACCTGCTCATCACTCCAGCCGCCAGCCACCTTGCGCAGTTTCTTGTCGGCCATCAGACGTCCACGACACTGCTTCACATAGGCCTCCTGACCAGCCTTGATACGCTCGGGATCCTTGGCCAACTGCTCCTTGAGTTTGGCATCCTGTGCGCTGTCGGCAGGAGCTTCCTTGCGCTTGTCGAGCAGCTTGACAATGTGCCAGCCGAACTGTGTCTTAAACGGTTGCGAGATTTCGCCTTTCTCCTTCAGCTCATAGCAGACGTCGAGCCATTCCTTCGGGAAACGTGCCATGCGGTTAATCCAAGGATAGGCACCACCCTTAGGTGCAGTGTAGGCGTCGTCGCTATATTCGGCGCATAACTTATCCCAGTCGCCGCCGGCAAGCAGGACATTGTAGATCGAGTCGATCTGCTGCTTTGGGTCAGGCATTTCGTCGGCCAATGGGCCCTGCTGCATGTTCTTCATGATGTGTGCCACAAGCACCTCGCCTTCACTCTCTCGCTTGTCGAACACCTTGATCAAATGCCAGCCAAAACGAGAACGAACGATGGAAGATTGTCCCACTGGAGTATTGAAGGCAGCCTGCTCAAATGGATAAACCATCTGGAGCGAAGAGAAGTAACCCAAGTCACCAGCATTCTGACGAGCTGAAGGGTCCTGGCTATACTGACGTGCCAAGCTGTCGAAGTTCGCACCCTGTTCCAACTCATGCTGAAGCTCCACAAGTACGTCATGAAGGCTGTCCACTACATTCTGCGGGGTCTCCTCGTTACACATCAGCAGCAGGTGACTGGCCTTCACCTCCCACTTGCGACGATCCTTTGCCTGCTGAAGAAGGCTGTCGGGCCATCCCTGAATCTGCAGGTATGGTTCGGCAATCTGCTTGCGATAGCCAGCCAGTTCATCTATGTAGGAACGAGTGGTATCGACACCCTGACGGTATGCCTCGGCCACCTTGAGCTTGTAGTTCACAAACAGATCGACATATTCGTCGAAAGTCTTCTCTTCGGCCACTTCCTGGCCATTGTTCTTGTTGTAGAAATACTCAAACTCCGAACGCTTCACGTCCTTGCCTGCGATGGTCATCACCACAGGGTCCTTCTTGTCTGTCTTTGCTCCAGCCTCATTCGGCTGGACAGTTAAGGCCAACATCGCTGCCAGGCCAATAATCAGTTTCTTCATATATGATGTTTTTATATCCTTTATTTAAAAAGCGGCGCAAATATACACATAATCCGCGAAAACTCCAAAATATTTAGGATTTTTCAACACAATTACCCATTATTTGCACGCTTTTCACGCCAAAAATTTGGTTCGTTGGCAATTTCTTGTTACCTTTGCGGCGTATTTAGCAGTGCAAATTCCACCAAACACACTCCACCAGAGAACATGTACATCGCAATATCGGGCAATATCGGAAGTGGCAAGACTACGCTCACCCAACTGCTCGCCCAGCATTACCATTGGCAGGCGCGCTTCGAGGCTGTGGACTACAATCCCTACCTCGAGGACTACTACAGCAATATCCCCCGATGGTCGTTCAACCTCGAGGTGTATTTCCTTAAGGAGCGTTTCAAGGACCTGCTCGCCATTGCCCAAAGTCCCATCCCCATTGTGCAGGATCGCTCCATCTTCGAGGGTGTCCACATCTTCACGGCGTGCAACTACGAGTCAGGTGCCCTTTCTGAACGCGACTACAAGACCTATCTCGACCTCTTTGAACAAATGATGTCCGTGGCACGTCTGCCTGACCTGATGATATACCTTCGTGCCGACATCCCCTACCTCATCCGCAACATCCAACAACGCGGACGCGATTACGAGCGCCAGATGCCGCTTGATTATCTTGCCCGACTCAACGACAAGTACGAGGATTTCATCAACAACAAGTATCCGGGTCGCGTGCTTATCCTCGACAAGACACAATACGACTTCACCAACCCCACCGACATGCTGAAGGTCTATGACCGCATCGATGCTGCCCTCGGCACCTCCGATACGTTAGCCCTTTAGATATTTCTTCGATAGCCATTATAGAAACTATAGATACTATAGCAACTATAGAAGCTACTATAAAACCACCCCTCAAAAACAACACCCCATGCACATTGCAATAGCAGGCAACATAGGTTGCGGCAAAACCACGCTCACCAAGATGCTCGCCAAGCGCTACGGCTGGACGCCACGCTTCGAGCCCGTTGACAACAACCCCTATCTCGCCGACTACTACGCCGACATGCCGCGCTGGTCGTTCAATATCCAGATCTACTTCCTCGCAAAGCGCTTCAAGGAAGTGGTCGAGATATCGAAGTCCCAGGCAACCATCGTTCAGGACCGAACCATCTTCGAAGATGCGCGTATCTTTGCACCCAACCTCCACGAAATGGGCATGATGTCCGACCGCGATTTCGACAACTACAGCGACCTCTTCGACACCATGATTGCTCTCACTCGCCTGCCCGACCTGATGATTTACATTCGCAGCTCTTTGGCCAACCTCGTCGACCACATCCACAAACGCGGACGTGACTACGAACAGACCATGTCGCTCGATTACCTTGCAGGCCTCAATCGACGCTACGAGGAGTGGATCAAGGATTACAAGGGCAACCTCGTCATCATCGATGGCGACACGTGCAATTTCGAACAAAATCCCACCGACTTCCTCAAAGTCACCGACGACATCGACGCCCATCTCTTCGGCCTCTTCAGTGGCGTACAATAAGTGCTGCTGCCCATATACCGCTCCAAGGCATGAGGGTTGTAGTCAATCCGTATGTTATAAAACAAGTATTTTGCTCCATTTCCCCTAGATGTTGTTAAAAAAATAGAATCGTTGACAAAAATCTGCGGGAATATTTGCAAAAAACGTTTTTTGTCATTACTTTTGCACGTGGATAGATAGTATTTAAGGTGTCCTTGCAACCTAACAACAAAATCGGCAAGTGAGAAAAGGATACAATAAGTGACCTCAATCCCGCACCGTGATAATTTCAGCAATACCCATTTATCAAATAACCAACACATATTATGAATCTTAAGGATTTAGTTAGGAAAGCATCGGCTACTATGGTAGTTGGAATGCTTGCTGTGGCTACCTTTGCCCAAGGTCGAACGGTGACCGGCGTCGTGACCGACGAATTCGGCGAACCGCTCCCCGGCGTAAACGTGGTCGTCAAAGGTACTACCAATGGTGTCATCACCGACTTCGATGGCAACTACTCCCTACAGGACGTCAACACCAACGACGTGCTGGAATTCTCATTCGTTGGCTTCACCTCCAAACAGGTCAAGGTTGATGCCAATGCCAAGTTCGACATCCAGATGTTCGAGGATCAGCAGAACCTCGAGGAAGTGGTAGTCGTAGGTTACGGTACGGTCTCCAAGAAGGACCTCACCGGTGCCGTCACTTCCATCAAGGCCAAGGACATCGCCTCGGTGCCCGTAACCAGCGCCTCCGAAGCCCTCACCGGTAAGATGGCTGGTGTCAATGTTACCACTACCGAGGGTTCTCCCGATGCCGACGTCAAGATACGCGTCCGTGGCGGTGGTTCTCTCTCGCAGGACAACTCTCCACTCTACATCGTCGACGGCTTCCCTGTTGCTTCCATCAGCGACATCGCTCCTTCAGAAATCGAGAGCATCGATGTCCTCAAGGACGCATCCTCTACCGCTATCTATGGTGCACGTGGTGCCAACGGCGTTATCATCGTTACCACCAAGTCGGGTAAGGAAGGCAAGACCCAGGTGAGCTTCAATGCCTCTTATGGCTGGAAGAAAGCCACCCGTCTCCAGAAGGTGCTCAGCCCATACGAGTATGCCTACTATCAGTACGAAATCGCTTCGGCCACACAGTCCGCAGGATATGTGTCTAACTACGGCTCGTTCGATGACCTCGAGATTTGGAAGTCCGTCGAGGGACGCGACTATCAGGACGAGCTCTTCGGACGCACTGGTGACCAGGTGCAGTACAATGCAAACATCTCAGGTGGCACCAAGGACATGAAGTACAACATCTCCTATGCTCATAGCAATGAGAATGCCATCATGCGCAAGTCTGGTTTCAAGAAGGACAACGTGGCTGCCAAGATCAACGCCAACCTCAACGAGTGGATCTCTCTCGACTTCAATGCTCGTCTCGCTTACCAGGTCATCGACGGCCTCAGCTCAGGCTCCGAGCAGGAAGGAAATGCCTCAAACTCCATCGTCGGCCAAGCCATTCGCTTTGCCCCAATCAATGTACTGAGCAGCGGTGACGAAGACGAAGAGAACTCAACCTCGCAGCGTGTAGATCCATCAACACGTCTCGATGCCACCTACAAAGTCCAGCGCCGCTTCCGCCAGGACTACAACGCCGGCATCAACTGGAAGCCTTTCGAGGGTTGGACCTTCCGTTCAGAATTCGGATACGGATGGCGCTACTACAATACCGATCAGGTATATGAGGAACTTGCAGCCCGCTACAACACCAAGATCGGCTACACCACTGCACCTCAGGCACAGTTCACCACCAAGGACTATCGCAACTGGCGCAACGCCAACACTGTCACCTACGACAACAAGAAACTCTTCAACAAGCGCGACCATATCAACGTCATGATTGGCCAGGAGTGGAGCTCCAGCAACGAAGTCGATCGCGTACACACCAGCGTCAACTTCCCCAGCTCACTTACCGTCGATGAGATTCTCGCCAATACCGCCATCGGTACTGCACTGCCCAACGAGTCCGACATCAAGGCTGATGACAATATGCTCTCGTTCTTCGGTCGTATCAACTACACCATGATGCAGAAGTACCTGCTCACCGTCACCGTCCGTACCGACGGTAGCTCTAAGTTCGGCGAAGGTCATCGTTGGGGCACCTTCCCCTCCGTCGCCCTCGCTTGGCGCCTCTCCGACGAGGATTGGATGCAGAGCACTGCAAGCTGGCTCTCCAACCTCAAGCTGCGTCTCTCCTACGGTACCGCAGGTAACAACCGCATCACCTCGGGCCTCCTCAAGACTACCTACTCGATGGCAGGCAATAGCGGCAAGCACCCAGGCTTTGGTGAAGCTAACACACCAATGATGGAACATGGCACCTACCTCGCCAACCCCAACCTCAACTGGGAGACCACCGTCACCCGTAACTTCGGTATCGACTATGGCTTCTTCAATGGTCGCCTCTCCGGCAACTTCGAACTCTATTGGAACACCACCAAGGACCTGTTGATGCGTGCCAAGGTGCCCTCGTCGAGCGGCTATTCTTACCAGTATCAGAACTTCGGACAGACATCCAACAAGGGTGTCGAGTTCGCCCTCAACGCTGCCGCTGTCGAGTCGAAGAACTTCACGCTCAACTTCAACTTCAACATCGCATACAACAAGAGCAACATCGACGAGCTCAACTCCGACAACCCCTACCAGACCTCCAGCTTTGCAGGCTCGGCCATCAACTACACTGATGGTGACTTCCGCGTAGCCGAAGGTGGTAGCCTCGGTGAGGTTTGGGGCTTCAAGAGCATCGGCTTCTACTCGACCGATGATATCACTTACGATGGCTCGAAGTGGGTACTCAAGGATGGCGTAAACAACACCAGCCACACCTATTTCGGAACGCTCTACCCAGGCACACCAAAGCTCGAGGCTGATGGCGAAGGCAAAGCCATCTTCCAGAAGCTTGGCAACACCGTACCTTCTGTCACCGGTGGTTTCGGCATCGATGGCCGCTTCCGCTGGTTCGATTACGCTGTGTTCTGCAACTACTCGCTCGGCAACCAGATCGTCAACGGTTCCAAGCTCGTCGCCTCGTTCTTCCAGGGTTCCAGCCAGCACTACAACCTCGTCGATGACTACAGTCTTGCTAACGGTCGTTACACCTGGATTGATCCCAACACAGGCCTTAACCTTGGTCGTCCCTCTCGCTCCACCATCTCTTATTACGGTGGTGCCGACGGTCTCATGAACCGTCTGGCCGAGATCAACCGTGGCGCTACAACCTACAACCCGGCTGCTGCATCTACCTCGGTCATCACCAGCGATGCCGTCGAGGACGCATCGTTCCTCCGTCTCCAGAATGTCACCCTCGGTTTCACCTTCCCGAAGAAGTGGGTTAAGAGCGCATTCCTCGAGAGCGTGCGTATCTACTGCACGGGCTACAACCTCCTCTGCTTCACCAGCTACTCAGGCAACGACCCCGAGGTTGACACCAACTCCAATCCCATGTGCCCAGGCATCGACTTCGCAGCTTATCCGCGAAGCAGCTCTTGGGTAGCCGGCATCAACGTTACATTCTGAACCTCAAAACCTCATAAAATATGAAAAAGATTCTTGGAATTGCCTCCCTTATGCTTGGCATGGTTGCGCTGACCGGCTGCGATGACTTCCTCGATCAGAACTCCCCCTCCGAGCAGAACACCGAGACCGTTTACAATTCCACCTATTATACAGGCTACGTCATCAATAAGATCTATGGCGGCCTCACACAGGATGCTACCTATTCGCAGTACATCCCCATCGTATGGTCAACCAACTCCGACATCGAGCTTGTCGATGGACGCGGAGCTTCCTCTACCACCGCTGCCAGCGAGCGCAGCTACATGAACTACATCAACGTCACTGCAGGCGGCTGGTCGAAGATCACCACGCTCTGGACTGCCATGTACGGTGTCATCGAGAACTGTAACCTCGCCATCGACGGCATCCGTCAGAGCGACCTATATACCAACGGCACCAAGGAACAGCGCACGGCCATGGGACAGTATCTCGGCGAGGCGCTTACCCTACGTGCCATGCTATATCTCGACCTCATCCGCTTCTTCGGCGACATACCCATGAAGATGGAACCCACCACCAGCGATAATGTCACCGACCAACTCATCAAGACCGATCGCGACGAGATCCTCGACTACCTGCTCAACGATCTGGCCGAAGCCACCGAGCTCCTCCCCTGGGCCGGTCGCAACGGTTACAGCACCGAGCACGTCACACGTGGCTTTGCCGAGGCCCTTTACGCTCAAGTGGCTCTGCTGCGCGGCGGCTGGAACATCCGCGAGGCTGCCAAGCCAGGCTACGAGACAGCATCCTACTCCGATGCCACCTATCCCACCCAGCGTGATGGCAACTACCTCGAGTTCTATCGCAAGGCGCTCCCTTACCTCTCCGACATCATCCAGAACGGTCCTCACAAGCTCAATCCGTCGTTCGAGAATCATTGGCAGCTCGTCAATGCTCGCGAACTTGATGTCAACTACTACGAGGACGTCTTCCAGATTCCTATGCTGATGAACACCAGCGGTGAACTTGGCTACACTATCGGCACACGCTACAACGGTGCAGGCAACGTCTATGGCTACGGCAACTCGTCGGCTAAGCAGCAGACCACAGCCATGCACTTCTACTCATATCGTCAGGGCGACCTCCGTCGCGACATTTCCTGCCAGCCTTATCAGTACAGTAGCGGGAAACAGACGTTTGCCAGCAACCAGCCCCTCCAGCTCTACATCGGCAAGTGGGACCAGAAGTGGATGAACGAAGAGTGGCAGGCTGTCAACGCTGTAGCCAGCTCTAAGGTGATGACAGGTGTCGATTGCATCCGTATGCGCTATTCTCAGGTGCTGCTTCTCTATGCTGAGGTGCTTAACGAACTCGCAGGTCCCGACGCCTCCTACGAAGGCTGGGCAGGCATCACCGCTCGTGAGGCCCTCGCTCAGGTTCACAACCGCGCATTTGTTACGCCACAAAACGACTACATCGCCTCTCTTCCCTCCAGCAAGGAAGGTTTCTTCAACGCCATCGTGGATGAAGAGGGTTGGGAACTCGTCGGCGAAGGCATTCGCAAGTTCGACCTCGAGCGTTGGAACCTCCTCGTCGCCAAGATCAAGGAAGCAAAGCAGACCTATTACGACGCAATCGGTCTCGTAAGCTACGACACCAAGGAGGATGGTTCGGCCACCAACGTCGAGCAGAACAACAAGTGGCCCACAAAGTTCTACTTCAACTATACCGACGACACCAAGTCAGTTATCGACTGGAAGTCGGTCAACTGGAACACACTCACCGAAGGCATGTCGGCAGCTGATTTCCACTGCACCGACTCGGTCAATGGTTGGGGCAAGTTCACCATCGAACAGTACATCACTAACATGCCTACCATCAGCGCAGGCCTCGTCGAGAACCCCCAAGTCATCAACCGCTATCTCCTGCCCATCTCTACCTCTACACTTTCGGATGCCAACAATTCCATCTCGAACTCCTACGGATATTAAATAATAAGGTTAAGAAACCCCTCAAACCATTCAAACAATGAAACTCCAATTTCACCTAATCTGTGCATCAGCAGCACTCCTCCTCGGAGCCGCTGCCACCTCCTGCACCGAGGGCAACGACTGGGACGTTGACAGCAGCTTCAACCGACTCTTCACACCTACCAGTCTCTCCGTCACCCGTGGCGACACCTACGCCGTAGTAGAGTATGGAAAGATCGAAGGTGCCGACTACTACCAGATAGAAGTGAGCCAGGACTCCCTCTACCTCGACGATGTCTTCTCTTCTTCGTCGCTCATCTTCGAGACCAACGAGACACCTTTCAGGATTACAGGACTGGCTGGCGAGACCGATTATTTCCTGCGTATGCGTTCATGCTCCAATAGTGGCACACCAAGCTCCAAGTGGTACTACTACATCGATGGCTCTAATCGCCACTTCACCACTCGCGCCGAGCAGATCATGAACCCTGTGACCGACGCTGACCGCGACGACAGCTGGATTCGCTTCTCATGGACACCCGGTGCCGAAGTCACCCACCTCATCCTCAATGGTGGTGCCTTCAAGGACGAACGTCTCGACATCAATGCCTCCGAGAAGGCTGCCGGCGAGAAGGTCGTTACAAACCTCGCTCCCACCACCACCTACAGCGTAGTCCTTTACAATGGCAATGCACGTCGTGGCAACGCTTCCGGCACCACTGCAGCCGCCATCCCTGCCGCTTCCTACAAGTACACAATGCCCGAAGGTGAGACACATATCTCGCAAACCCTCCTCAATGAACTTGCCGAAGCCGCACAGGCAGCCGCTGGCAGCACCTCGTGCAGCGTCACCATCGCCCTGCAGCCTGGTGTGACCTACAGCCTCCATGGCACCAGTGAGGACGGTTCCGACACCTCCGTCAAGTTCGCCGACGGTCTGTCTGTCACCTTCTTTGGTTTGGCTGGCGCAGCCAAGCCCGTCCTTGCGCCCAGCAAGAGCGTCAACCTCATCGATAGCCACGCCTACATCCGCTTCCAGAATGTTGAGATCACCGATGCCGGTTGCCAGTACCTCATCAACCAAAGCGCAGCATGTACCGTGGCTGAGCTCTCGTTCGAAGACTGCTACATCCACGATTTCGAGCGTTCCATCGTCCGCACACAGGGCAGCAACGACCAGAAGTACGAACTCATCAAGATTGACAACTGCATCGGCTACAACCTCTCGACGGCCAATGGCTACTCGCAGATCTACATCGGTCAAGACAAGTCCATCGTTGACCAGATCATCATCACCAACTCGACGTTCAACACAGCACAGCGCAGCTTCATCGAGGCATCGAAGAGCCCCATCGCGAAAGGCATCCAGATCAGCTACTGCACGTTCTTCAACATCATCGCATCGGGTCGCTACTTCTGCGACTGCAACGGACAGGACACCAACGTCACCATCTCGTACTGCATCTTCGGCAAGACCTTCGATCCCGAGGCAGCGCGTGGCGCACGTTCCAACGCCACCATCGATGCATCAGTCAAGAACTTCCGCGCTGCCGACTGCGTCTTCGCCAGCAACAACATCGTCGATCTCGAACCCAGTGAGCTCACTTCCTATCAGATCTTCAACGATCCCGACAATGGCGACTTCACCTGGAAGATGAAGTTCTACGACGAAAATATCGGCGACCCACGCTGGATCTCTACCGATGATTAAACATCACTTTATCTAAAAAAATCACAACACCATGTTAGAAGATCTGTTCAAAAACATTCTTGACAACGACATTGTCAAGAAGGCAAAGGAAAGTATTACCGAAAACGAGTTAGTCAACAAGATCAAGGAAGGCGTCACCAACAATGACTACGTAAAGAAGCTTCAGGAAGGCCTCAAGTCTGGAGAGATTCTTGAGAAGATCAAGGGTGGAGCACAAACTGCCGGTAAGGAAGCCACCAAAATGGCGCTCGAGCTCTATCATGTCATGTTGGCAGAGAGCACTCCAACCTACGACAAGGTCATCATCGGTGCCGCCCTCGCCTATCAGTTCATGCCCAACCTCATGAACAAGGATAACTTCGGTCCCATCCTCTCCCTCCTCGACAATGCAGTCACTCTCGCGATCGCTTATAATCGTGTCAAGACTCGTGTCACCCCCGAGATCGAGACCAAAGTAAACGAGCAGATGGCGCAATGGTTCAAGGAAGACTCAGACATCGCTGAAGATTCCACCGATGCTCCACTGGCACAAACCACTCCCTCTGAGGATGAAGAGTTCGAAGATGTTCATTAACCTCTCTTGAACCAAAATCCGCGATTTTAAAAGCAGCAAGCACTCTGTCGGCCGACAGAGTGCTTCTTTCTTTGTAGCAAGCATTATGTCGCACGTCAGAGTGCCCTATCAAATCGCGCAAGCACTGTGTCGCGCGTCAGAGTGCTCTATCAAATCGCG
Organism: Bacteroidales bacterium; assembly: GCA_017548545.1. Classification (GTDB taxonomy): domain Bacteria; phylum Bacteroidota; class Bacteroidia; order Bacteroidales; family UBA3663; genus Liminaster. Next base: position 12,644 of record JAFYZW010000137.1, read on the forward strand.
CAAGCATTATATCGGCCGTCAGAGTGCTCTATCAAATCGCGCAAGCATTATATCGGCCGTCAGAGTGCTCTATCAGATTGCGCAAGCACTATGTCGGCCGTCAGAGTGCTCCATCAAATCGTGCAAGCACTATGTCGGCCGTCAGAGTGCTCCATCAAATCGTGCAAGCACTATGTCGGCCGTCAGAGTGCTCTATCAAATCGTGCAAGCACTATGTCGGCCGTCAGAGTGCTCTATTACTTCACGATGACACGGCGCACCTTTACACCTTCGGAGGTCTTCATCCGAACGAGATATACGCTTGCCGACAGGCCCTGCTGACGAAGGAGATAAGCTACGTCGTCAGTGTTCTCGGCATGGAACGATGCAACCAGCTTGCCTGCAATGTCATAGACCATGCAATCGACAGCACCGCTATCGACGGTCACGCTTTGGATGCCTGCACCCGAGGTAACACGAATCACGCCGTCCTGCATCAAGGTAGATGTATCCCAACTGAGACCTTCGGGAAGTTCGGGCAGATCGAACGAGGGTTCGCCAGCGATGGACGTGGCCACAATGAGGGTGGCAGAGTCGCCTTCGGCTGCCGTGTAGTTCGGACTGAGGGAGAGGTGTATGGTACTGTTAATGGTGGCTGTACCTGCGCACTCTACCCACGAGCGGGCATTGTCGCCATTGGCCTTGTTCACTATGTTCAGATAGATATCGGAACCAGCCTGTGCGTTCAGATTGCCCAGCACCTTTACGGTACCGACGTTGGAAATGGGCGAAGATGCAGTGCCCGGTTGCAACGATGCTCCCGAATTAAGTGTGAGCGCCTGAACAACACCTCGACCAATGATTGAAGCGCCATCCTTGATAGTGACAACAGAGCTGCCAGTCATCGTTGCGGTGGCAAAGCGACTGTTGAGTTTCAACGTTCCTGAGCTGATGGTCACGCCTCCGACTTCGGCCAAACAGGTCGTGTTAGAGACTGTCCACGTGCCTGAACCAACCTTATCGACCTTCGAACCGACAATGGTGCCACCGTAGGCAAAGTTGGTATCCTTGCCGCCAATGGAAAGCGTGTTGACTGTCGAACCCTTCTCGCCCTTGTTGTCGATACTGCCGGAGCCTGTCAGTTCACCGATGGCGAAGTTCTTGCCATTGGTATGCACCGTACAACCCGACTGGATGTTGAGCGTGGCCTTGCCCAAGCCATAAGTATTGTTGAACTCGAATGACGGATCGTAGGAGCTGACCTTGCCGTCCTGGTATGCCTTGATGGTACCCGTGAACGCACTCCAGTTGCCGTTGAAGTAGAGACGTACCCATGTGGCATGAACGTTGAATGTGCCACCTCCTGTCAATGCACCTGTGTAGTCACAACGTCCGTCGGGATAGATAGTGCCTTCCTGACCCTCAGGGACTACATAGCGTGTCGATTCGGAATTCGATGAATAGATGGAGTTGTTGTAACGCAACGTGCCTCCATTGAATACGACAGTACGGCTGCCGAAATGATTGTCGCCGAAGTCATAGACCGTGCCTCCATTGATGAAGAGCGTGTCGAAGGTGGGCGCACATTCGAGTTGAAGCGTGCCGCGTCCCTCCTTGTAGATATTGCCCTTGGTGCCTGGAGTAATCTTCTTGAGACTACCGTTGAGAATCAAAGTGCCACCGCTCACATCGAGCGTACCGCTACCTGCATCAATCACGATAGGTTGCGAAGTGGTCATGTCGGATGAAGTGCGTAACGCAGCTTTATTGTCGAGCACAATATTGCCATTCACGCCGCCCAATGAACCATAGGACACGCCGTCCTTGTTGGCCAGCGAAGCGGGCACGAGCACACCTCCACGAACGTAAGTGCCACCCGTATAGGTGTTAGTGCCGTTGATATTGACCGTGGCCGAACCCAAGAGATTAAGACTGGTGGCTCCTGTGATAGCACCACTGCCCGACAACTTGTATTCCTTGCTATCGGCTGTGAAAGTAACGCTACCGGGGCTGAGTTCTTCGGCCACGTTGACTTCGGTAAGCACGGCATCGTCACCAAAGGTGACGTTGTCACCCGTCACGAAGGTCTGAGTCGAACTGCTGAAATTGGGTGTATTGTCAAGGTCCCAGATGTTGCTCACGGCTCCTGTCCATGCCACATCCTCGGCAGCACGTGTTTTGAGCACATGGAGAACAAGCTTGCCTTCATCGCCTGAAACAGTATATTTGATTCCCTGCAAGCCTTCGATCACAATGTTGGCCACGTCGCCTTCGCATCCCTCAAAGCTGATGAGCGGATAGTCGCCTTCAGTAGGTGTCTGGCTATAGACGAACTCGAAGACTGGGGCATCGTATTGAGGACCATACTTCCAATCCTTCTTCTCAATGACGAGCTGACGAGCCTGAATCTGATCGAACGTGGTAGCATCGGTAATGTCGAAGACGATGCGCGAGCCGAAACCGAGAATCAGCGAATCGGCTTCGATAGCACCCACATTTTCTGCACCGCCCGGGCGAATGACCGAGGCATAATCGGCCTGTATCGTACCGAACGAGCCGCCATTGGAATTGAGTTCTGCAAAACGATTCAACCACAGACGGCTGCGCTTCAACTTGCCGTCGAAATTGAGTGTGCCCGCCCAGATGTCGGTCGGACCCGTATAGGTCTGTTCGACAGCGGGCAGTGTGAGGATACCGTCACCCTGCTTGACGAGGCGCATGGCACCAGTGAAGGCCTCTCCCGTCACATCGAGCTTGTAATAGTCGTAAACGATATCGGTCTGCTGCGTTGTGCATTCGCTCGGAGCCGTTCCCTGTACCCATGAGGGCACATAGAACGTGGTGATATAGGGCGAAGCGCCTGCGCTCACGCTGACGGTGGCATCGGTCATCTCGCTGACAAGTACATGTTTGTCGTTGAGCGAAGAACCGATAGTGCCGCCATTGCCTACCACTTCGCGCCCCACGACAGTGAGCGGGGGCGGAGCCATGGTGATACCTTCAAGTTCTCCGAGATAGTAGCTCACATGAGGCGGCTGGTTGTAGCCGCACATCTGCCATACCATGACATTACGATACTGATGATCGTACCACAACGAGTAGTTACGCCAAGGCGTGACATTGGTCGTGGTGTAGATACGAATGTTGTTGGTCGAAGTGCGCATCACTACCTCCTCGCGCCAGTCACCCAAGATGTCGCCCTGATAGCAGGGAGTGGCTTTCGTGTCGTTGTTGGTGATGGACCCGCGAAGCGTGGCAATGGCACTGGCCTGGCCATATTTGTAAATCAATCCCGTGGAGTTGCGCGTTGCACTGCCGTTGAACGACTCCTCCTGCAGGTCGCCGTCCCAGTAGATTCGGAAGTTCAGTGTCACGCCCGTGCTGGAGAGTCCGCTGATGTGATCGTTGGCGACACAGCTGATGGGCGTATCGTGGCCGCTGTAGCCCATGGCACCCGGGAAATCATTACAGAAGTTACCCGCCATAGAACGACCGTCGTCGTTGGGACTGGTCTGACGATAGTAAATCTTTGAAGTGGTAGCGTCGCGATAGTTGTTGTCGGGATAGTCCTCATTGCAAGCAAAGAACTCCTGACCATGAATATAGGGATTGAGGTCAGCCACATGGTGGGCATCGCCATGACCAAGGCCTGTGGTTGAAAGTCCTTTACCATTGTCATCGATGACCATCGAACCGAAGATAATCTCGTCACGGCCATCCCAATCGACATCGGCAATGGAATAGTTGTGATAGCCCTGGCCATACCAGGGACCTGGAGAATTGCAATCCCAGCGCCATCGTTGAACAAGCTCGTGAGTAGCAGGATTGACATCGTAGGTGATGAACTTGTGACGTGTGTAAATTCCACGGCCAATGAAGATGCTGGGCTTCTGACCATCGAGATAAGGAGCACCAAAGAAGTGCTTCGAACTGCGATGTCCATAGCCGTCACCCCAAGCTGTCTTCACGAGGTCGTCGTAGGACGAACCGCTGAGCAGGTGACGTGGGTTTTCGCTTTCCTCAAGACGAGGCAGTGGATAATCGAGGCACTGATAAGGCTTGCCCGTCAGGCCATCGACATAAAGCAGGAATTCGGCACCACTGTGCATGAACCAGTTGGTGCCACCGCCTGTGGCTGCACGGTAGTTGAGCGACGCATCACCCACTACGTATGTCGTGCCATCGGCCATGTGGATGGTGGTGCCATCAGCTGCACGAAATACGCACTCGGCACGACCATCACCATCCCAGTCGTAGGCTACGATGTTCTGCTCGTTGTTCTGGAAGTCACCCATATTGGGGCCGCAGTTGACCCACCAAAGCACGGTGCCGTCCATCTCCATACATTCGAAGAGGGAATATTCGCCATTGTGTCCATTACGGGGATAACTGGCGTTGATCTCACTCTGGTTGTCGTACTTCATTAGAATCTCCAACTCGCCATCGCCATCAACATCGGCAAAACAAGCATCATTCGGGACATAGGTGGAAGTCAGCGAAGCATCATGCTTGGGAACAATCTCCAGATAGTTCTGCGCCCATACGGCAGCAGCAGCTGAAGCTTCCTGTTCCACACCACGAACAACTGCACGCACAGTGTAGGTGTCGGAAGCCGTACCCTCCGTCACAAGAAGATTGGAAACAGAAAGTGGTGAATCGTTCACCTTCGCACCATTGCGATATAGGTTGTACTGTGTGTCGTAATACTCGTCGGCTTGGATACGCCAAGAGCAATAGACACCTTCCGAAGTCTGGATAGCCACAAGGCCACGATCCAACTGGTCGGTGTTGTATCGCTGGGCAGTTGCCGACAAGGCGATGATGCTACATGCGGTTGTTAGAATATATTTGGTTCCTTTCTTCATAACAATGTGTGTGGAATTGTAAATAAATCAAGGCATCGGCAGCCTTTACGACTGCCGATGCGATATGGATGAAAGAGTGATTAGCGAACGAAAACCTTCTTGCTGCCCTGGATGTAGAAGCCTGGGGTAGCCATGTTCTCAACGCGCTCGCCACGGAGGTTGAAGATTGGAGCAGCCTGCTGTGCAGGAACATCATTCTCGATAGCCTCAATAGCAGCCACGAAGCCCTTGTAGGTATAAACCTCAACAGAGTTGATAGCTGTGTCGTAGCGATAGAGATAGAATGTCTCGCCAGCCACTACAACCTCGGTAGAGTTGCTGTTGCCCTTGTCAGGACGGTCATAGCCACCACGCTTGTGGATTACGTAGAAGTTTGGCTTGGCAGCATCGTCGGAGGTGTAGTTATCCTGGAGGCGCATTGGGCAGTAGCCGGCAGCACCAGCTGGGTTCTTGATTACGTTGCCAGAGATAGCATAGTAAACGATACCCTCAAGTGGGAAGATGCTCCAAGCATCCTCAGTCCATTCGTCACTGGTCTCAGGGAGCAGTGGGAGGAAGCCAGTGTAGATGTCGTCGGGAACCTGTACGTTCCACTTGCAATCCTCGGTGCCGATGACAGACTTGTCGTAGAAGCCGAAGCCCTTCTTCCAGAATGTCACGTCAGCCTCAGTCTTGTTCTCGGCCCATGTGCCATCGTTATAGATCATGTTGCCGTCAGCATCGTAGCCATATTCCTGGGTAGAATAGATACGATCCCAGTGTGACTTGTTGCTACTGTCAACGATCTCCAGACGGTGGAAGCCCTCAACGGTGCCGTCGCACTTGTCCTTGCTCCACTGGTAGTCGTTGGAAACAGCAAGTACATACTCAACGTCGTTGTTGATGGTAACGGTCTCAGAGCGGCCATACCACTCGGTTGGGTGAGAGTTGTCGAACGAATAGAGGTCAACTGAACCGGCAGCCTCGAACTCAATGAGCTCGCCTGACATCTTGTTGCCTTCAGCAAGTGTTGCACCGCTGGCATCCTTCAGAACATAGTGGATGGTAACGGTTGGACGAAGCAGGGTCTCGGAGTTGTCAACAGTGAGGGTGTAGGTCTTGCCAAAGCCAGCAGATACATTCGAGATGTAAGCCGATGGAGCAGGCATGTAGATGGTCTCGCAAACAACCTCGGTCTCAACGACATCAGAGGTGTTGCTTTCATCCTCCTCGCGCGAAGTCCAGCACTGGAGTACGCCAGAGTTGTAGCACTCGATGATCCATGCGCCGCCTGGGAGGTCGGGATCCTCCTCGAAGTTGCGGCCCATCTTGCCGTCGGTGTAGTAAACAGGAGAACCCTCAGCCTCGGTCTCCTCACCTGGGAGGATCCAGTGCAGAGCGGTGCCTTCCTCATACTGTACATAGTAGTCGCGCTCGGTGTCGATGCAGGCGAGGAGCTCTACAGCTGGCTCGGCAGCGAATGGGCCGTTGGCAAGGTAAGAGAGCTTCACGTCATCGAACTGATAGGTGCAAGCGCCACCAGTGTTGAACCAGAGTGTACCCATTCTGGAGTCGCTGAGGAAGGAGATATCCTTGGTGCCCTCCCAAGCTACGGTACCGTCGGCAGCGATAATGCTCGACTTGGCCTCGGTGCCTTCCTTGTTCACATCTACACGGATGGTGTACTCGGTGCCTACGAGAAGGACAGCCTCATCACCAACGCGCTCACCGTGGTTCCAATCGACATTCTCCTGCACGTCACCATTGACCCAGATGGAGTCCTTGCCATCAACGCCGTTGACAGCCTGGTGGAAGCGGAAGAAATACTCAGTGGTAGGCTGCAGTCTCATGTGCCTGTTTTGAACTTCATAGCCAACAGGGAGAAGACAGAACTCAAGACAGTTCGATACACCAGCATCGGCAGCAATCTTGAACTTGCAGGAGAAGCTGTAGCCTGTTTCGGGAAGCTCAGCGGGAGCCTTGGCCCAACCGTCCTCACCCCAATTGGTGTAAAGGTAACGTGGGGTGTTGTTGGTCCTGAGGTTCTGGACAGTGATGGGGTTGGTACCTGTACCAGGGGCGGTCACTGGAGTAACATCAGCGGCCTGAATGGTGGTAAAGGTCTGCATCTTGTAGAATGCCTTGTCCATCAACTCTGCCTTAGCAGTGAAAGTCATGAGAGCCAAAGCAGCTGTAGCTAAAAAAGTAAACTTTTTCATGTTACAATGGTTTTAAAAGTTAATAATAAGGATGAATAGAGTTTTTTATTTTGTCAGAGGGATCGGTGCTGTTCGAAGCTCTCGGACTTCTCGGAGTAATCAGAGTATTCCGAGTTCTCTGAGTATTCTGAGTATTCCGACCATTCCGAGTAATCCGAGAATTCCGACCATTCCGATCACTCTGAGTATTCAGATAATTACCAGCCAGGATTCTGGGAGATGACACCACCCGACTTCTGAATCTCGGTCTGCGAGAATGGGAAGAGGTTCCACTTCGAGTCCCACTGGCCGTTGCCACGCGTCAGAGGCTTGACGGTATAGGTGTAGGTCGTGTCGTTGGCTTCGGAGATATTCTGTACAATCTCCATTGCATGGACATTCATGACCTTGTTGGCCTCAGCGTTGTCCATCCAGCGACGCACGTCGTAGAAACGATGTCCCTCGAAGGCGAGCTCGACCTGACGCTCACGCTTAAGTTTGGTCCAGAACTCGTCGTTGCTCATACCCGAGGCAAACTCTGGCATGCCGGAGCGCTTGCGGGTGAGGCTGGCCAAATAGCGTGCCGAGTAATTGAATCCATCGCCTGTGGCATCGGCAGCATCGGCACGACCCAAGGACTTGAAGTACTGGAACACGGCCTCGGCATAATTGAGATACATGCCGCCCATGCGGAAGGTGAGCCAGCCGTGGGGCGAAGTAGTGACAGCATAACCAGAACGAGCACGAAGGATCTGCGAAGGATTGCAGAACTTCTTGAGGTAATAGCCCGTAGGAGTGGCATAGGAGGCACCAGCCGAAGAACCAGAACGAGAATGATAGCCACCCACGTAGGTCTGCAGCGTGGGATATGAGCTGTTGTAGCGGGCAAGGTCGTTTGGCCAGAGCTCACCGTTATGTGCCACAGTCATGGCCAGACGAGGATCGCGGTTGGCGTATGGATGCTGAGGGTCATATAGGGGACTCTCGGTAATCGGTAGACCATCGGTGCAGTCGAACGCATCGACGAGGTCCTGGGTCGGGCAGTTGCCGCCCTGGCCACTGGAATAACCCACGGGGAAGTTGTACGACTCATAAGTGTTGGCAGCAGCCGTGCGACGGGCGAAGAGAATCTCCTTGTAGCACTGCGGATCGGAAATGTAATTGATGTTCCAAAGGGTATCGAGCGTAGCAGCCAATCCCTTTCCTCCAGCCTCGGCATCGAGGATGAGCTCACGATGAGCATCGGCAGCAGCGCGCCAGAGGGCAATCTTCTCGGCCTCACTCTTACCCTGTGAGAAGAGCGGAGAAGCCTGATAGAGGGTTGCCTGCGCTTTGAGTGCCTCGACGGCGTACTTGCTGGCGCGACCATTCTGCGGCTTGTAGAGTGCCATATCACCGATGTTGGTGTAGTCGGCAATGATGTTGTCCTTAATGGCATCACACTCCGAGATGATGAAGTTGAAGATCTCGTCAGACGAGGTGCGTGGCAGGGCGGTCTCCTCCTCTCCCGTCATGTTGTGTGTCTTGAAAGGCACACCGCCATACTGGCGGACGAGGGTGAAATAGAAGTAGGCGCGGGCCCAACGTGCCTCGTACTGATAGTTATTATAAAGGAACATGTTTTTGTCATAATCCTTATGTAACGCAAATTGCTCGAACTTCAAGTTCGTCCAGTTGTCGAGCATCTCATTGCAGTAGGTGATGCCCTCGTAGGCCGAACTCCAAATCGTCTGGTGGGGATTGGTGGCACTCCAGTTACCATTGAAGAAATCTTCGATGGTGTTGCCATCGTGGCTATATATCGATTCGTCGGTAGCTGACGAAAGCATCGCACCGGAGTTGTTGCCCCAGTCGGAGTCAATATCGTTATAAATCTTGGCCATGAAACCACCGACGTAGGCGAAAGAGCGCTGGATGTACTCCTGGTCGTAGGCGGTGTATTCGTTGGAATCCATCTTGTCTTCACACGATGCTAGAACAAGACTCATCAGACCAACACCTGATAAAAACTTAATGAGTTTCATAATCTATTGTATTGGGAATTATGAATTAGAATGAAATCGAAGCGCCTACCTGAACATTGCGGGTCAACGGCAAGTTGGCGCCATAGGCACCAGCATCGCCATTGTCAAGATTGTCGAGGGTGAAGAGGTCAATGCCTTTCACATAGACGCGCACGCCACTTATGAATCTCACATTCTCGAGCATCGAGGCCGGGAAATTGTAGTAGAGCTCTACGTTGCGGAGCTTGAAATAGCTGCGGTCGAAGAGGCAGAGCGTATTCACAAGATCATTGTTCGCATTGCTTGTTGGGCTGAGACGCGGGAACTTCGGATTGGCAGTGTTGCCGCGCTCGCTGCTCCAAGAATTCTCGTAAAGGTATTGCGACAAAGTGTTGGTGGCCACAGCCGAACGATACATGCCGGCCGTCGTCAGCGTACCGCTGTAGTTGGTCACGCCCTGGAAGGTGGCATTAAAGCCGAGGCCCTTCCAATCCAGGCCAAAGTGGGCAGTATAGACAATCTCCGGGCAAGTGGTACTGTAACCGATGGCGGTGCGGTCGTTGGTGTCGATCTTGCCGTCGCCATTTACATCGCGATACTTTACATCACCAGGATAGACGGTGGTGAAGGTCTGGGGAACGGCCATCTCGCTGGTTTCGATGATGCCGTTGCCATTGGCATCGTCAGACACCTGGAAGAAGCCGTCGGCGATGTAACCGAATGTCTGAGTGTAGGGATGACCAGTAGTGGCTGTATTTGCATACAACTGTGGCTCCTCGGCCTGCTCCTTGATCTCGTTCTTATTCATGTTGTAGGTGCCACCGAAATTAACAGTCCAGTCGTCCCCAAATCGTTTGCTGTAATCGAGACTTACCTCGAAGCCGTGGCTCTCCACCTTGCCGACATTCTCATACGGGGCTGTCAGACCAAACACAGCGGTGTAGCTGCCGCTAGTCGAGCACCAGATGTCATAGCGGTTCTGGAAGTAATAGTCGAAGCTGAGGTTCAGACCGTTGAAGAGGGTGGCATCGAGGCCGGCATTATACTTCAACGCTTTCTCTCGTCCGAGGCTCTGTGTCTTGGCCTGTGCAATGTAGGTATTGCCGAACTCGGTGCCGCTGCCCGTATTGTCGAATGGGTAGGCAGGTGAACCGAAGGCATAGAACTGACCGTAGTAAGTCCAAACGTTATCGCCTGGGAGTACGTCGAGCTGCTGCAGACCTGCGCTGGCACGAAATTTCAGGAAGTTGATCCAAGAGACATCCTCCATGAAGGCCTCGTTGTGGATGTTCCATGAAAGGGCACCCGTGGGCATGAAGGCCCATTTGCTGCCTTTGGCAAGGCGGTTAGTACCACTATAGACGAGCGTAAGCTGTGCCGTGTAACGTTTATCGAAGACGTAGTTGCCCAAGAATGCGAAGTTCTGACGATAGATCGAGGTGTTTGTACCCGTCGCGTCATTATACTCGTAATTATAAAGGAACTCTGCAAAGACATCGTTCTTACCGAAATTACAATCGTAAGTCGCATTGGCATTGACAAAGAATCGACGTGTCCAGCCATTGTTGTTTGCAACGGTACCCATGTTACTGTCATTGCCTTCGATGGAGAGTGAAGCATCGGCAGGATTGACCACACCACCGGTATAATTGCTCACCGAATAGCTGCCGTAACGGAAGGTCTTCGAGTGATCTTCGTAGAGGTTACTCCAGGTGTCGTAACCGAGCTGAACGGAAGCCTTGAGACCATTGGTGACCGACGAGAGATCCTGATCGATCACGAAGTCGGCATTGAGGGCACGCTGGTGGTTCTTGTAATAGGACGTTCCATTGGACTGAGCGTATGGGTTGTTGGTGGAATACACCGAATTGCCACCCCAGACACCATTGTCAAGCCGGATGGGAAAGGCATTGGCCGGCACCTGATAAACCATTGACCAAAGATCGGCTTGATTACCAGGTTGTGACTGCTCGGTCAGCACACCGAATAGGTGGGTGTGAAGCACCGTGGTCGAGGTAAGCTCAATATCCATGTTGGAGCGGATGGTACCACGGGTGAATTTATTCTGCGTGGAATAGCCACCCTCCGCAGGTTCAGTATGGTTCACAAATCCATACGAAGTGAGAAGGTTGACATCGGTATAGTAACGGATGTTCTTGCCACCTCCCGAGAACTCCATATTATAGCGGTTCATGTGCGCCATATCGCGGAAGGTCTCATCCACCCAATTAACGTTGGGATAATAGAGCGGGTTGGTGTTGTTCTGATACGACTGGATGACCGCCTCGCTATATACAGCCTTGCCACCCTGATTGCGATAAGCCTCGTTGACAGCCTGAGCATAGGTGGCCGCATCGACAAACTTTGGCTTGTTGGTCATCAGCTGGAACTCATGATCGTAGGAGAAGCGGATATGCCGCTCGTTGAACTTACCATGCTTGGTGGTGATGAGAATCACACCATTGGCACCCTTGTAACCGTAGATGGCGGTAGCGGCAGCATCCTTGAGGATTGTCACCGACTCTACGTCTTCGGAATGTACATTGTCAATGCTGCGTTCGATGCCATCGACAAGTATCAGCGGCGTGCTGCCACTAAGGCTCTGCAAGCCACGCACGTAGAAGGTAGGGTTGGCTGCATTGTAAAGCCCTGCACCTTGGAGGGAGACAAGACCATTACCCTGGCCAATCAGGTTGTTGCCGATGTTGCGGGCGCCACGACGATTGACATCCTTAGTAGTGATGATACTCACAGCTGCCGCTGAATTCTCGCGGGTGAAGGTACGCGAGGCACCCACATCTACACTTTGGTCCTTGTAGGCAACCGAATCTATGATATCATACTGCGCCATCGCAGGCAGGCTAAGACCTGCCAGCAATGCCAGTGTTAGAATATTATTTGTCTTCATAGGGTAAGAATGTATTAATTACCAGCCAGGGTTCTGTACAAGGCCATACTGCTTGTTGATTTCAGCCTGTGGGAGAGGATTGAGAAGCCACTGCTGAACAGCATTCGACTTGGGATCCATACCCCAAAGGACGCGGGCATTGCCTACAATCTCGACAATTTCATTGCGGAAATCGACAGGCTGGGTGGAAGAGGGATCATTGTCGCGGTCGGCACCTACCCATGCCACGTTGCGCTCCACGAAGATCATATTGCCAGCAGCATCCTTGTCGCTGACAAGACGATGCTGGAGCAGACCGTGAAGCCGCTTGGTCATCCAGTCGGTACGCTTGTAGCGAACCATGTCAAACCAGCGGGCATCAGTAAGACCGAGTTCACGAACACGCTCATCGAGGAGCTCCTCAATGAACTCGTTGGAGGTGCTTCCATTGCCGAGAGCAACGGGAGTAGTGACAGCCGCTTCAGCTGAAGCAGCCGTATAACCTGCAGCAGTGCGGTTCTTTGCAACAGTCCATGTCCTGGCTACTGACGGCAGACCAACACGGGCACGAACGATATCGACCATCTCGACGGCCTTATTGATATCCTTGTTGGTACGCATCACAAGGGCCTCGGCATAGGTGAGATACATATCAGCAAGCGAGAGAGCCACCCACTGGGTCTGATAGCGGTAGCTGTCGGCACTGGTATCGCCATTATAGACGCCGCAGCCAAGATAGTACTTGTTGTAGCCGTAACCCGAACCAAACATGGTGTTGGTCTGGGTATAAACTCCAATACCACCATCGGCACCATTGTACCATAGTTCCCAGGGATAACCCGTCATCGTAGCGGTGGTCCAGTCAAGATTCTTCTGCTGGCCATTGACAATACATTCCTCATAGAGACGAGGATCGCGTGTCAAAACGGTATTAAGCTGACGCGAACCTGGAGGCACGGAGCCACGCACGAACATGGTGTGGAGCGACTTGGTCTGACGTGTGATGGCACCGGTCTTCGAATTGGTCAGGAAAACGAGGGTGTCCCTGCCGTCCGAAGTCTGTGCAGCCTTATAAGTGCGATCGGAGGCATTCTGCCAGTTGAAGGGCTCGCCATCGTAGAAGGGGAACTTTTCAACATACTCCTGTGTGGGGCTATAGGCATTACGCGGCACGCTCTGCGAATACCAGGAGTGCCAGCAATAACGGGCTGTAGCGGAGTTATCCTGACCGAAGACACGTACGGAGTGAAGGATCTCGGTGGACGAACGGAGGAAGTAACCCTTTCGATAAGCCAGACGGAAGGCAGGCACATTGGCTTCGGTGCTTCCCTTGGGATCGCCGTCGGCGGTCACCAGCGCGTAATAACCCGAACTGTTGAGTTTGTCGAAAAACTCGTCGCAAGCCGTAGCGAAGCGGTCCCAGCGCTGCTGGTAAGTGGTCTTGGCATCGGCGGTGTACATGATGAACGGCAGCACCTCAGCAGGAGCGCCCGTGTAATAGGGTTGTCCATCCTGTGGGTTGAGCAATGGAGAAGCTGCAAACTGTAGGATCTTGCACTTCAGAGCCATCGCACCGGCCTTGGTCCAACGGCCACTCATGTTGGTGGGATCTTCGGTCACCCAAGGGAAATGGCTATCGGCAATGGCCGAGTCGAGCTGGTTGACCATCCAATCGATGCACTTCTCCACTGAATCGCGTGGGAAAGGATTGGTTGTTTCACTATTTTCAAGAGCATGGTCCATGATGGGGATACCACCATAGCGCTGGAAGGTCTGCCAGAAAGCATCGACCATCAAGCAGCGGGACTCGGCCTTGAGGCGATACTTCTCATCATCGCTCATGTCGCCCGAAGGAACACGATCGAGGTTGGCTAGGAAGATGTGAGCGGCACGGATAGAGTACCACTGATATTCCTTGTCGTAGGAATAGAGGGGGCCATCCAACCCATCTTCGCGAGTCACGTATGCGGTCAGAGAGCCATTATAGTACTTGCTGAAGACGGCTGAGCCGTTCCAGAACTGATGCCAGCAATCGGTCAAGCCATCCGACTTGCCAGCGTATGGGTTGCCGGAGTGGGGCTGATAGGTACCGCCATTGGTATAGGGCAGTCCGTAATACTGCTTGGAATAGATGCCGATCAGGAACTGACGGGCATATTCCGCATTGGTAAATACCGAGTCGATGGTTGCCGTAGAACTTGTAGCCTTCTCAAGGGCGTCGTTACCGACAGCTATCTGATCGGTACAGGCCACATTCAAAGCCATCAGAAAGGCAGCAGCACCGAGGAATATATTATATCGTTTCATAATCGTTATACCTATTTAATAATATATAAGTGTCATTGTCTTCTGTTAGAATCCAATATTCAGACTGACAGTATAAGTGCGCTGCAGCGGATAAGACGGAGAACCCGATGCACGGGTCTCGGGATCGCCCCAAATGTATGGAGTAAACGTGAGGAGGTTGTAACCCGATAGGTTAAGCTCGAACTTGCTGATGCCAAACCTGTGTTTCAACCAATTGCTCTTGAAGTCATAACCAAGTGAGACGGTCTTTACTCGGAGATACTTGGCATCCTTCTCATAGAGGTCAGAGTATGCATAGTTCTGTACAGCTAAATCCCAAGTTGCTCGAGGATAGAATGCATCCTGACTTTCAAAGACACCTGGTGTCCAAGTATGATCGACATGATACTGAAGCAGACCGCCCTGATTGGTATTGGAAGAGCAGAAGAATGGCTGACGGAACACATCCTCGATGTAACGGCTCACGGCCCAAGCACCGGTAAGCTGACAGTTGAAGGTCAGGCGTTTCCAACTGAAACCAAACGTACCACCAATCATGTACTGCGGGTCATCGGTATAACCATTGTCGCGAGTCATATCAGACCCATCAACGAGTCCGTCTCCGTTGAGATCAACATAGACGCAATCACCTGGCTGGATACCCGGTTTGAGTTGGACGGGGAAATCTTGTCCGAACACAGCCTTGTACTCCTCTTCGGTTTGAGGTCCTTCGTAAAACTTCCAGAACTTATACATAGAACGAGCTCCAATACGATGTCCACGTTCATACATATACTCCTGCGACTGTGGGATTTCCTTCTTTTCAATTACCTCATTCTGATTGAAAGAGAGGTTGACCTTCACCCAATAACGCCAATCTGTGCCAATCTTGTCGTTCCAGTTGGTCGAAACCTCCCAACCCCAGCTCTTAGCCTCTCCCAAGTTGGCGTAAGGCACTGAGAAACCAATAATGGTGGGCACTGTTTTATCCTTTAAAAGAATGTCGGTACGATGTTCGTAGTAGTAGTCGAACGAAGTATTCAGCCTGTCATTGAACAGGTGAATATCGAAACCGTAGTCCTGCTTGAGTGCTTTCTCCCACCCAATCTCGGGATTGTTCTTGGAAGCCTCGTAAGCGCCCTTGAGCGAGGCGGGATCGTTGGAGGGAGCACCATTGCCGAACTGATAAGCGTAAGTGTTGGTGAGTGGGGTCGTCAGACAGTTGGTCATCAAGCCATCCTGATCGGTGATATAAGGATCAGGCAGGTACAAGAATCGTTCAGCAGTCGCTGTCTTATCGTTACCTACCAGACCAATGGAAGCACGTAGCTTCATAAAGGAGATAACGCTTTTGATGGGTTCCCACCAAGACTCCTCGGAAATGTTCCAACCGATAGAACCGGCAGGGAAAATACCGAAGCGACTGTCGGGTGGGAAGTTCTCGGAACCATTGTAACCCATGTTGAACTCAGCCATGTAGCGATTGGCCCAGTCGTAGGTGACACGACCCACAAAGCCCACATAGGCACGAGGGACGTCGGGATAAGAGGTTGCGGAGTAATAGTACTGTTTCGACTGGTTATAAAGCGCAAGAGCGGTGATGTTATTCTTGCCGAAACTTCGGTTGTAGTTCAAGCTGGCCTCGACATACCAGTCACGAGCCTTGCCCTGTGTGGACGAATAAGAGGGATCGGTGTCGTTGCCGTTCTGACGATAGAGGATATAGGGGGTGCCATCGGCATTGTAGATGACGTTGCCGCTCGCATCGTACTGAACAACCGGATTGAACGAAGCAAGTCCGGAGTTGCCCTGCTTGTTGACGGTGAATGCCGAGTTGTAAGAACCCTTGGCCTTGAAGCTAAGTCCCTTGCTCCAGTTCCAGAATTCGAGCTTCTGGTCGAGCACGAGGTCCATCTGGATTTTGTTGTTGTTGGTTTGCATGAAACCGTTTCCGAAGTAAGCCATACCTGTACCGCCAAGGAACGGAAGATTCAGCCCATCGGTATAGTCGGCGGTGGTATAAACCATGTGACCATCGATAACACCTGGGCTGGAGAATGGGGTAGCATAGTAGATATTTTTGATCATACCTCCTGAACCCTGGCCTGTATAAGGCTTGTCGGCATTGTTGACGTTACCAGCCACGTTGAACGAGATGGTTGTCGTCTTGGTGGCCTTGAGATCGAGATTGGCACGATAGTTGAAACGGTTGTATTGATAGCCGTAGTCGTAAGGCATATCAAATTCCTTGAAGAGACCGCCCTGATAGTAGTAGCCAGCCGAAACGAAGTACTTCAGGTGATCGTTGCCACCCGTAATGTTGATATTGTGCTGGTGTTGCAAGGTGAAGTCCTTCATGATATAATCGGCCCACAAAGTGCTAGGGAAGCGGATGGGGTCACTGCCATCGCGGAACTTCTGGATGATGGCATCAGAGAAAGGATGTGCCAGACCGTCGTTTTCACTCATCTGGTTGTAGAAAAGTGCATAATCAAGCGAACTGGCCTGTTCGACCATCTTGGTGGGGCTGAGTGCCGAGAATGAGGTGGTGACACTGATCTTGGCCTTGCCTTCGCTACCACGACGTGTGGTGATGAGCACGACACCATTGGCGCCACGCACACCGAACACGGCGGTAGCCGACGCGTCCTTTAGGACTGTGATCGATTCGATTTCGTTGGGGTCGATATCGTTCATCGAACGCTCGACACCATCGACCTGAATGAGAGGAGATGAATCTTGCCATGTACCCTTGCCACGCACAAAGATATCGGCGGCATCGCTACCAGGCTCACCCGAATACTGTACCGTGGTGACACCAGTGAGCTGACCACCAAGTACGTTGTTGACCGAACCTACCGAAGTGCGGACAAGGTCATCGCTCTTAACCGATGCAATGGCACCCGTCATGGTGACCTTCTTCTGCACACCGTAAGCAACAACCTCGACTTCGCCAAGCAATTCAGAGTTTTCACTGAGCGTGATGGTCATGCCATTCTTGGCCTTGACGGTCTGGGTCTCATAGCCCACAAAGGAAATCCTCAACTCGGTACCCGGCTTGACGTTCAATGAAAAGTTACCATCAATGTCGGTAATGGTACCTGTCGATGTACCTGCGACCACGACACTGGCACCAGGAACAGGATCTCCCAAGTCGTCGATGATCGTACCTTTCACAGTTGACTGCTGCTGCGCATAGGCAGCAGTTGGAGCTATCCACACTTGTGGTAATGGCGAAACACCCAACATCGCCAACAATGCGATGGTGGGAATCTTTGCTCCTCTTCGGAAATGGTTAAAGTTCATTAGTTATGTAAAATTGTGTGAGATTATAAATCACCTGAAAATAATAAACCCTTTCGGGTTTCAATTGGCGCAAAGATAGCACATTTAACGATTGTTTCCAAAAAATTCATCATTTTTCAATTATTTTTTTTTGTTTTTTCTGCGTTTTAACACAAAAACACCAAAAATCGTAGATTTTCATGGTGCTTTTTTCACAAATTAGACTAATTTACCTTCATGAATAAAGAAAAGAACAATCCTTTGCACAGATGGTATTATCACAAAAAATGCCCCGAACGGAACAGATTCCTTTCGGGACAAACTTGACTATTTAATGAATCATTTACTTCACCTCCCAGGTGTCGCCCGAAAGCAGAAGTTCGCGAAGCGTGCGGGCCTTCTTCTTGCCCTTCACCTCCTCGATTTGTCCGGCTACTGCCTCATCGTAGGACATGCCTTCGACATTACGGATTACACCAAGTGCGATAGGCAGATCATCAGTGGCACCTGCATAACCATAAGGACTATAACCCATCATGGCCAGCTTGAGGTGGAAGGTAGGATCAACCATCTTTGCATCGTGGACGAGAAGATCCTTTTCAGTGATGCCGTTTTCTCCAATGGTAACCGACTTGATGTTCCAACCATCGAGCATGAGACCCTTATCGCGATTCTTGCCATAAATCATGGGCTTGCCGTCCTCGAGGAGGATGGTCTTGTCGGCACGCACAGCGGGGTCGGTGATGAGCTTGTGAATGCCATCGGCAAAGATGACACAGTTGCAAAGCATCTCGACAACCGATGCACCCTTATGATTAACAGCTGCCTTCATGGCGGTGATGCTGTTCTTGATATCACCGTCAATAGCACGAGCAAAGAAGGTGCCACGTGCACCGATGCAAAGTTCGGCAGGGCAGAAAGGATCCTCAACAGTTCCCCAGGGAGACGACTTGGTCACAAGACCTCGGTCGGAGGTCGGCGAATACTGTCCCTTGGTCAAGCCATAAATCTTATTGTTGAAGAGGATGATGTTGAGGTCGATGTTACGACGCATGGCATGGATGAAGTGGTTACCTCCGATGGCGAGGCAGTCACCGTCACCCGTCACATTCCAAACAGTAAGGTCGGGACGTGCCACCTTAAGACCTGTGGCAATGGCCAGGCCACGTCCATGGATCGTGTGCATGCCGTAGGTATTCATATAATATGGCATACGACTTGAGCAACCGATGCCCGAGATCACTGCCGTTTGACTTGGAGCAATACCAAGTTCAGCCATCGCACGCTGCATAGAGGCTGCGACGGCATGGTCACCACAACCAGCACAGAATTTCAAGGGCTGGTCCGACTTGAAGTCAGCTTGAGTATATTGTGTCATATCTTACTACCTTTTTTACCCTTTAACTATTTTTTTCTACCTCAACAATAGCCTTCTGAATATCTGCAATCTGGAACGGTTGGCCTTTAACCTCGTTGAATTCCTTGATTGAGATGCCTTCAACCTTCGAACGGAGATAGCTGGCAAACTGGCCGTTGTTGAGCTCACAGCAGAGGATGTTCTTATACTTGCGGAGCACTTCTGCGGTGTTCTTTGGAAGTGGAACGATGTACTCGAAGTGGGCCTGTGCCAACTTCTTGCCCTCAGCACGAAGGTTCTCTACGGCTGCAGAGATATGACCATAGGTTCCACCCCATCCGATAACAAGAGTGTCGGCATCAGCATCACCTGTAACTTCGAGCTCAGGGATAACATTTGCAATGTAGTCAATCTTGGCCTGACGGTTACGGACCATCTTCTGGTGAACCTCGGGATTGGTCGAGATTGCGCCATGCTCATCCTTCTCAAGTCCGCCCAAACGATGCATGAGGCCCTCAGTGCCAGGGATGGCCTTGAGACGAACGAAGGTCTCAGGATCACGAGCGTAGGGCTCATAACTTCCTGCCATATCAGCAGTAGCGACAGCTGGCTTGATTTCGGGAAGACTATCGGGATCGGGAATACGAAGCGAAGAAGAGCCGTTGCCCAAGAATGCATCGGTCAGCAATACAACTGGTGTATTGTGTTCGAGAGCAATCTTCGAAGCATTATAGGCTGCATAGAAGCAATTGACAGGCGTAGATGCTGCCATGACAACACAAGGCGACTCGCCATTGCGGCCATAGATACACTGCATCAAGTCGGTCTGCTCAGTCTTGGTAGGAAGACCTGTCGAAGGGCCACCACGCATCACATCGATGACTACCAATGGGAGCTCTGCCATCACAGCCAAACCGATAGCCTCGCTCTTGAGGGCGATGCCAGGACCAGATGTAGAAGTGGCGCCAAGTGCACCGCCAAAAGCAGCGCCGATGGCTGTACATATACCCGAAATCTCGTCTTCGGCCTGCACGGTGGTTACACCGAGGAACTTCAACTTAGAGAGTTCATGCAGAATATCGGTGGCAGGAGTAATGGGGTAAGAACCCAGGAACAGACGAGTGCCAGCATTCTCGGCAGCAGCCACGAGTCCATAGGCAGTAGCAGCGTTACCCTTAACATCGCAGTAAATGCCAGGCTCAGCCTTACGTGTCTCCACACGATAGGTACTTACACTGGCATGCGTGTTGGCACCATAGTTGAAACCATCGGTGATGACTTTGAGATTGGCCTGCAGGATCTCGGGTTTCTTGGCAAACTTGGAAGTAAGGAACTCCTCAGCCTTCTCCAACGGACGGTTGAAGAGCCAGAACACAAAACCAAGAGCAAAGATATTACGACAGCGGGCCACTGACTTGGCATCCATACCGGTGTCAGCGAGACTGGCCTTTGTGGATTCGGTCACAGGTACACCTACCAGCTGATACTTGTCAGCAATGCCCATCTCAGCAAAGGGATCAAGCGTCTCGAACTTGGCCTTGGTGAGCTCCGACTTGATAAAAGTATCTTCATCATAAATCAATACTCCACCCTTCTTGAGGAACTTGACATTCTGCTTCAAGGCAGCAGGATTCATTGCAACGAGTACATCGCATTGGTCACCTGGAGTATAAACTTTCTTTCCGACATGCACCTGGAACGAAGAAACGCCACCAAGCGAACCGCGAGGTGCACGCATTTCAGCAGGATAATCCGGGAAAGTGGAAATCTCATTTCCTAAAATAGCAGCAACCGTAGAGAAAATGGTACCAGCAAGCTGCATACCATCTCCTGAGTCTCCCGAGAAGCGAACAACCACTTCCGAAGCCTCAATGATCTTAGGATTCTCCATAATTTTACCTTATATTTACTAGAATAAACAGTCGATTTAACACAACCTTAAATTTTTTTGGGTGCAAAGATAGTGAATGATTGAATACGCACCAAATATTTTTGCATAATTCTTCAAAAATATTTATTTTTCGAGCAATTATTTAATAAAAATGTCATTTATATAAATTATTTTTTCACATTTGCTCGATAATTTGAGATATTTTTTCAGCATTGCTGGCGATATCCTTCCTATTTTCGAGATGCGAGGACTCGAAAATAATGTTCGCTCTGAGATAAAACGGCTCACGCCAAGCAAGTTGCTCGCGAATAAAAGTCAGAATCTCTTCATCGCTCTTATTGGCCAGCAACGGACGCTTTTGCTTGCCGATGATGAGACGTCGCAGCAACACCTCCTCGTTTGGTTTCAGATACACCGACACACCGGCCCTGTTCACAATGTCCATATTGTCCATGAAACAAGGTGTGCCGCCACCCAAGGCAATGACGACATTCTCGTAGTCGGCGACCTCTTCGAGCGAACGATGTTCGATCTTTCGGAAGCCCTCCTCTCCCACTTCGGCGAAGATATCCTTCACCGTCTTGTGATAACGCGCCTCGATGAAATTGTCGAGATCGATGAACTCAAGATTCATCGCACGAGAGAGCGGGCGTCCCAAGGTGGTCTTGCCCGCTCCCATATATCCGATGAGGAAGATTCGTTTCATTCTATTCAATGTTCACACATTTATCATTTTGCCTGTTCCGGTTTAATGAAAGCAGGCTCAGGAAGGTGCATACCCGCCATGAGCAGGTTATTGTCTTTTGCATACTTCAATATGCGGACACGCGAAGCAGCGGACTGCTCCTTGTCCATGTCAAAGCTGGCATTATACTCGGGATGAGGAATCTGCAGCGCGGCACCATGCATCAGGTCGCCAATCACGAGCAGATTCTCCTTCTGGAAAACCGTGTGGCCAGGTGTATGGCCTACGGCATCGATAGCCACAACGCCATGCACCAGCGTGTCGCCAAACTGGAAGAGATGCAGATGTTCATTATAGACCACCATTGCCTCTTGCTGAAGCTTAGTGTTCTCTCTTGGCATCTCTTTAATCCATGCATCAAATTCGCGCTGACTTGCATATATTTCAGCATTCGGGAAGACTGCTCTGCCCTCGTTGACCAGGCCTCCGATATGGTCGCCATGGAAATGGGTGATATAAATCACAGAAATGTTTTCGGCTGGCACGCCCAAAGAATCGAGCGTCGAGACGAGCAGACCTCTGCCAATCCCAAGACCAGTGTCGAAAAGTGCCCACTTGCCATCGGTATGCAGCAGAAAACAGCTGATGGTGGATTCTATACCATCCTGCAAGCCGAGTTCCTCAATAACTTCCTGGGTGACATCGGGGAAGAGGCTCGCATTGCGCAGGGCATGACCCTGGTTATCCTTAATCCACGTGACCGTGGTCTCTCCATCGTCGAGCACATAAGTAAATGGGAAAAGACTATCCTCCTCCGCTGTTGTTGAGGCGGGCTTGGTGGTGCAGGAACTCAGGACAAGGCTTCCGACGAGCATGTAGGCACACAGAAGACCAAAAGATGCAAAAAGAAGATTCCGTTTCATTTCTTTAACTTTTTGAAATTAATAAATCATTGTGCAAAAATACGGTTTTCAGACAAAAAAAACAACTTTTCTTCTCAGAAAATGACAGCAAAAGTTGCTAAATCCGCATAAATCCTCTATTTTGTCTTTCGAAATGACATTTTTCGAGGTCCGTTCTCTCGTATTTTGGTAAAAATTTACTATCTTTGCATCCAAATTGCAACCAATCGTCATACATGGCCAAAAACAGTAAGTATTACGTAGTATGGAAGGGTTTCGCGCCTGGGGTCTATGACTCGTGGGAAGAAGCCGAAATGCAGGTGTCGGGTTATCCCGATGCCTCTTATCGCGCATTCAAGACCCTTGAATCTGCCGTTCAGGCATTCCGCGAGGGTTTCGACAAAGAGAGTCTGATCAAAGAAGTGGCTCGTGAAGTAGAAAGGCTCGAAAAGGAGGGTACCATCATCGAATTTGATGAAGAAAAAGCCAAGACAGCTGACACTGCTCAGCCACTTACCAAGGCTCCCTCCTCGACTATGGCTCCCACTTCGAAACCTGTTGACTCTACACCTCCCACCAAAAAGCTTGTCATCGTTCAACAACCTCCTCCGTATCTGGTCGAATCACTGGCCGTTGATGCAGCTTGCTCAGGCAATCCAGGCCCTATGGAATATCGTGGTGTGTATGTGCGCACTGGACAGGAGATTTTCCACGTGGGCCCCATTGAGGGAGGCACCAATAACATCGGTGAATTCCTTGCCATCGTACACGGATTGGCCTTGCAGGAAAAGCAGGGCAAACGTCTCCCCATCTACAGCGATTCTGTCATTGCGCAAAAATGGGTACGCCTTGGAATATGCAAGACCCAAATCGAGGAAACCGAACAGAATGCTAAGATCTTCGACCTCATTCGTCGTGCTGAGACATGGCTCCGCACCCACACATTCCGCCTACCCATCTACAAGTGGGAGACCACACAATGGGGAGAGATACCAGCCGACTTCGGTCGAAAGAAATAACCAATAGCCGAAACGAACCAGCAAAAACGTAGCGAGCATGAAAATCATCTGTGTGGGCATGAACTATGCCAAGCATAACGAGGAACTGAAGCACACCTTGACACAAACCCAAGGCGTGAAAGTAGGCATGCCTCACTCGCCTCACGACGAAAGTGGCATCACCCTCTTCCTCAAACCTGACACCGCACTCACCCGCCCCGACTGGCCTTTCTTTGTGCCCGATTGGAGCAAACAGATTGATTATGAAACCGAACTAGTGGTTCGCATCAACCGCCTCGGCAAATCCATTCCTGAACGCTTTGCTCACCGCTATTATGACGAGATAACCCTTGGCATCGACTTCACGGCACGCGACATCCAGCGACAGTTGTCGCAGAAAGGCTTGCCTTGGGAGATAGCCAAAGGGTTTGATGGCGCAGCTTACTGTGGACAGCAATGGCTCCGTCTTTCCGAAATGTCGGGCAAGAATGTGCAGGACCTTCACTTCGAGATGCAACTCAACGGCGAGACACGCCAAGTAGGCTGGACGGGCGACATGATTCACACCGTCGATCAAATCATCGCCTACGCCAGCCAATTCTATTTGCTCAAGACCGGCGACCTCATCTTCACCGGCACACCAGCAGGAGTGGGCAGCGTCAAGGAGGGCGACATCATTACAGCGCAACTCGAAGGCATAGACGTGCTGAACTGCAGGTGCAAATGATAGGTTCAAAATAACGTATGATTACGGGCGCCCGCGCAAATACTCGCGCGGAGGCTCGCGCAAATGTTCGTGTGGAGGCTCGCGCAAATGTTCGTGTGGAGGCTCGTGCGGAGGCTCGCATACAGGCATGTTCCTATTATGTTTAAAATAAAATAAGATAAGACTCATAAATAGAGAGAGACGAATTCTCAATCTTTCTTTCAGACCTCCTTCCAAGATCCCTTTCCCCAAACGATTGTTTTTTCTAGAAAATTGCATTTTTAGACAATAAATTGAAGAAATTCGCGTTATTGTTGCAGTTAAAAGCGCGACTATGAGAATAAATTATATTCTGATGGCATCTTTGTTGATGCTTTGCATACAGAGCGTGCAGGCTTCCTCAGTAGGTCTGCACACCTTTACTGCATCGTCCAAGCTTGCCACAGGAACATGGACTAAGATTTCACTCGACGGCACAGAGGACGGCATCTACCAGATCACCTACGACCAACTTACCAAGATGGGGTTCACCAATCCCGAGCAAGTAGGTGTTTTTGGATTCGGAGGCTATCCATTGAACGAAGCCGTGAACTCCATCCATGTCGATGATCTACCCGAGGTCGCCACCTATCACGACTCGGATAATCGCCGTATCCTATTTTATGGTCAAGGCACCATTCGCTGGGATTACAACACGACACGCGGCTTCATGCAGCGATGGAACACTTACGACACCAAGGCCTATTACTTCCTGCATCAAAAGTCCGACGAAGCACCCATCGTAATGAAGGAACTGGCAGCCGACCTCGGACAACCATCAGAAAAGGTCACCCAATATGATGTTCATTGGGCACACGAGAACAATCTCATCAACTTGGGGCAAACTGGTCGTGAAAAGTACGGCGAGTCGTTCATCAGTAACCGTGTCCAGACCTTCGACTTCGAAAGCGTGGATCCCGGCACTTTGCGTGTCACAACCAACTTCATCGTCGATGCCATCGAGAGTTCCACTTATTCCGTGACGGTCAATGGCACCTTGCTCGGGACAAGCACCATCGTCCGCAAAACCAACGACTATGCTTTTGCCAACGAGAATACGATGGACAAGGAGCTGTCGCTCGAAGAATCGACAGGTCTCAGCGTCACGGTGACATATAATCCGCCAGCGGGGTCCACTCCCTCCGTCGCGCGACTCAACTACATCCGCGTTCAAGCCAAACGTAACTTTTCCAAGCCCAGCAATTTCGAGCTCTTTCGCGCTCGTGCCGCCTACAACAATGTGGTGCAATATGAGCTTGGCAATGCCGTTGACGAAGATGTCCAAGTGTGGGATGTGACGCATCCATGCGATGTAAAGCATCAGCTCGTATCGGCCAGCAACAGTTTCACTCCCGACAAGGCTGGCATTCGCGAATACGCCTTGGTCAATGTGAAATCCTCAGGATTCAAGGGCATTGTCAATGAAGGCACCGTGGGCAATCAGAACCTCCACGCTCTGCCCATGACCAACATGGTGATAGTTGTGGCCCCTGCATATCTTAGCCAGGCAGAACAACTTGCCGAATACCGTCGCAACAACGATGGCCTGCACGTCACCATTGTCACACCGGAAACCATTTATAACGAGTTCTCATCGGGTAAGCAAGATGTCACAGCCATCCGCCTATTCATGAAGATGTTCTACGATCGCTGGAATGGCTCGGCCAACAGCGGGCTGGATAGTCTTGCAGACAATACTCGACGTGAGCCGCTCTACCTCCTCCTTTGGGGTGATGGATACTACGACAACCACGCTATCGACCGCAATTACTACCTGCCCAGCTACGAGACCGAAGCATCGCTCGTCGAAACATCTTCCTGTGTCTGTGACGATTACTTCGGGTTCCTCGACGATGGTGAAGGCGGCAACCTCGATAATAACCAGCGCTACACAATCTCGCGCGATGCCTTGGACATCGGCATTGGTCGTCTACCAGTGAGTTCGATCGAGATGTCGAACAACGTGCTCGCCAAGATCATCAACTACGGCAACAACGCTTATCTCGGTACCTGGAAGAACCGTCTCTGTTTCCTTAGTGACGACGACAAGGCTGGCGATTCGTTCAACTGCCACGTGAAGCACAATGACCAACTGGTCAACACACTGCAGAAAGCCAACCACAATGAATTCGTCTTCCAGAAAATCTATCTGCCCGCCTACAAGCAGACCGAAAGTGCCTCAGGCACCGACTACCCCGATGCGAAGAAAGAATTCAACGAGGCTTTGAAGCAAGGTGTGCTCATGGTGAATTATGCTGGACACGGCAATACTACAGCCATCACCAACGAAAACATGATGACTTCGGCTGCTGCCCAGGAACTCAACAACAAGCACCTGCCCGTGTGGGTTACCGCATCGTGCGACGTTTCGCGTTGGGACGAGGACGGCATCTCGATGGGCGAATGTCTGCTCCTCAATCCCAATGGTGGTGCCATTGCCATGCTTTCGACTGTGCGCGTGGTTTATGCTCAGCAAAACCTTCTACTCAACACTGCCATCATCGACAACATCTTCAACCGCTTCAGCGATGGTACTCGCTACCGACTGGGCGACATTATCAAGGCAGCGAAGATTGAACTTGGTTCCGACTATAACAAACTGAACTTCTGCCTCCTGGGCGATCCATCATTGACACTCGCCTATCCCGAGCAACAGATCAAGATCACCCACATTAATGGCGTTCCCACCGAAAATGCCAATGAGGTCTTCCAACTCCAGACACTCAGCAAGGTCACCGTCAGTGGACACGTCCTGAAGACTGGTAGCGAGACCGAAGTCGACACCTCCTTCAACGGACTGCTTTACCCCACATTCTACGATGCGCTCGACACTCTCACCGCCGATAAGGGCTACGTGCAGGATGAAGCTCCCGTCTATTCATTCACCACTCGCACCAAGAAGGCATTCTCTGGACGTAGCGAAATCACAAATGGCCAATTCGAGTTCTCGTTTACCGTCCCAATCGACATCAGCTATAGCGAGAATCTTGGTTTGGCCAACCTCTATGCTGCCAGTGAGAACAGTGATGAGGCCTCGGGGTTCTACGACAATTACCATCTAGTCAGCTCTGATGATTACGTCATCTCCGATACCGAAGGGCCGATCATCAAGCAACTCTTCCTCAACGATAACACATGGACTGATGGCAGTGTGGTGAATGCAACCCCCTATTTCTTCGCCGAAGTACAGGATGATGGAGGTTTCAATGCTACTGGTAACACCGTAGGCCATGATATTGTGCTAACTATCCGCTGCACCAGCAATCTACTGCTGGCCAGCGAACAGCATACACTCAACAATTACTTCACCACCTACACCAACGACCCAACAACGGGCAATGTTCAATACAGCATACCCGCCCTTGAGGACGGCACATACGAAGCCACCTTCCGTGTTTGGGACGTCTATAACAACCCTACTACCCGAAAGTTCACTTTCACTGTCCTCAACGAGACAGCACCCGAAGCAGTTGTCGTACAAGCATATCCCTGTCCGGCCAAGACGGGCGATACGGTCACCTTCCGTGTCCTTCACAACAGACCCGAATCGGCACAAAGCATCACCTTGCAGGTATATACCCAGACTGGTTACAAGGTCTATGAAACTACTGCATCCTCCAGTTCGGCAAGCAAGGTCTATGCATTCAGTATGGACAACCCGACGATGCTCAACAACGCCATCAATGCCGATGAGACCTCAAACTTCATGGGATCAGCGGCCATCGAGTGGAGTTCACCCAACCTCCGTCCGGGATTCTATCTCTATCGTGTCTTCCTGTCGAGCGACGGCAGCACCGAAATCTCGAAGAGCAAACTGCTGATGGTTAATCCTTGACAGCAACTAAAGGCGAGTGTTCCCTTCTACCCCTGCCCATGTGAAGGAAACGTCCCTTTCACTCCCCTTTAAAAACTCTTTTACTCCCCTTTAATTCCCCTTTTACTACAATAATAAATGAAGCGAATCATTGCACTGACACTGACAGCTGGCCTTTCACTCTCTGCCCTTGCACAAGTCGATAAGGAAAGAGCCGAAAACAACCCCTACAACCCTCTCAACCCAGCCATGATGTCGCTGGGCATCGCCCCTGACGCACGAGGAGGCGGTATGGGGGATGTGGGCGCAGCAACCGACCCTGATGAAGTGAGCCAGTTCTGGAACCCAGCTAAGTATGCATTTGCCTACAGCCGTTGCGGGTTGTCGCTCAATTACACCCCGTGGTTGCGCAAAATCGTGAGCGGCATCAACCTGATGAATGCCGCAGGATACTACAAGTTCGGTTATGACGACAATCAGGCAGTATCGGCCTCATTGACTTACTTCAGTCTCGGTGAGGTGACAGCCTACAACAGTGAGGGCGTCGAAGTACAAGTCATCAACCCGATGGAAATGGCGCTCGATGTGGGTTATTCGCGCATGTTGAGCGAGAACTTCTCGATGGGTGTTGTCTTTCGCTATCTGCATTCAGCGATGACCTACACCGACAACGACAACAAGCCCGACAATACCTTCTCAGCCGACATCGCAGCCTATTATGAAGCATATCCACAGATTGGCTACAACGAATGCAAGTGGGCTTGGGGTCTCAACATCTCCAATATCGGCGGTAAGGTGAGTTACGATGGAGGAACCACCTCGCAGTTCCTGCCCACCAAGGCACGTCTCGGCACGTCGTTCACCTTCCCCATCGACGATTACAACCTATTCACTATCAACGCCGATGCCGACAAGTATCTCATTCCTACAGCCCCAAAACGCGACCACTACAACGACGAACAGGTCTATCAGGATGCTCTTCGCGATTACTACGACATGAACGGCTTCACGGGCATTTTCAAGTCGTTTAACGATGCGCCACGCGGCATGAAGGAAGAGCTCGAAGAAATAAGTTGGGGCGTAGGTGCCGAATATACCTACGACCGCCGTTTCTTCCTCCGTGCTGGCTACCACTTCGAACATGAGAACAAAGGTGGTCGAAAGTATTTCACCTTTGGTGCCGGCATCGCACTCAACGTCTTCCACATCGATGCATCGTACGTTCTCTCTAGCGAACAGACCTCAGCCCTCGACCAGACACTGCGTTTCAGCCTTGGTTTCGACCTCGAAGGATTGCGCGACATCATGGGTGGTCGCCGACGCTAAACCCTAACATTATGCACTCTTTTACAGACTATATACCCCACATCATCGCACCTGAGCTATTGGCCCAGGCGCGAGTTTTCATTGATACCCACGACAAGTTTGTCATTACTGCCCACTTCTCACCCGACGGCGACGCTATCGGCTCCGTGCTTGGCATGAAACAATATCTCGAGGCCAAGGGCAAGGAGGCTAAAGTCGTGCTCAATGATGCTCCAGGTAACAATCTGTCGTTCATCCCAGGCTATCGAAGCGACGTCATCGTCTTTGATAACCAGAACGACGGTTCACCATCACAGCGCGACGAAGCCATCCGCGCTATCGATGAGAGTGATGCAATGATCTGTCTCGACTTCAACACTGCATCACGCATGGGAGGCATGAAGGATATCTGGATAAAACATCCAGCCCCAAAACTCCTCATCGACCATCATCTAGGTCCCGAATTGGGCCAATTCGACATCTGTATCTCGCATCCGGAGCTGGCCGCCACCTGCGAACTCGTCTATCGATTCATTCTCGAGTTGGGTGACGACCATTTGCTCAACAAGCAGATTGCCACCTCGCTCTTTTGCGGACTGATGACCGACACCGGATGGTTCATTTTCAACTCCAACCGTCCCGAGTTTCACCTTGTCATGGCACGCCTCATGATGGAGGATGTCGATCGCGAGAACATTATCAAGGAGAGCCATGTTGTGCCTGAGCGGAAGCTTCGTCTTGAAGGTTATCTGATCAATCAGAAACTGCACGTTGTACGCGAACACAAAGCCGCCTACATGTCGCTCAGCCTGAGCGAATGCCGTCGTTATGGCCACCAAAAGGGCGATAGTGAAGGGTATGTCAACGACCCATTGGACATCGAGGGTGTGCAGGTGAGCGCCTTCTTCCGCGAAGAGAAAAACTTCGTGAAGGTCAGCCTGCGTTCGAAGGGAGAATATCCAGTCAACCTGATTGCTGAAAAATTCTACAACGGTGGCGGTCATCGCAACGCTGCAGGTGGCGAATTCTATGGTAGTTTGTCACAAGCAGAAGCTATTTTCATCAAAGTACTGCCCCTTTTCGACAAATATCTGAAATAAATTTGGTGAATAGAAAAAAAATCCGTATCTTTGCCGCCCATTAAAGGACATAATATGAAGAAACTTCTTTACATCCTCTGTGTTTCTCTTTGCGCGGCAGTTTTTGCTGCATGTTCAGACACCCAGACTTACGCCGACCTTGTCGAGAATGAGGAGAACAGCATCAACTACCTGATCGCAACAGAGAATCTAGACGTTATCT
Source organism: Bacteroidales bacterium (assembly GCA_017548545.1). Lineage (GTDB taxonomy): Bacteria > Bacteroidota > Bacteroidia > Bacteroidales > UBA3663 > Liminaster. The sequence continues at coordinate 43,125 of JAFYZW010000137.1, forward strand.
CCATCAACGAAGAGACGATGGAGAACTGGACCGATTACGTGCTCAAGGACAGTATCAGTCCGGCGGAATATCTGAAACTCGGCCAATGGTACACTGTGACCGAAGGCTACTTCAAGCGTCTCTATTTCCGTATCAACGACTGGGGCACAGGTTTTCACCGCTGGCAGGCTTGGAAGGCATACAACGACAGCCTCACCGACCACCTTTCGCCGCGTGTAAAACCAGATTCCGTATCTTTCTACGACAACAAGGTCGTCTCAGGCAGCTACGTCCTCGTACGCTATGACAGCCTTTTCCTAATGACCGATTCGCTCGACATTCATTCCGACACGCCTGCCGACAATCTCAATCCTTACAGTTATAAGATCATCTTCGGCTGGAATGAAGCTTATTATGCCACATCATACTACTCCTATGCCATGGGGTCAAGTTCATCGTATGCCTGCACTAGCGGTGGTTTGGCTTTCCCTTTGCGTTACTTGTGGTACGACAGCAGTGTTTCGCTCATTGTGCCGTTTTCGCTCATCGACAGTGAATACAGCAGCTATTATTACACTTTCTACTACGGCAATGTGAAATACACAAAGCCAAATTATCTACCGGAGGAATAAGGTTTGAACCCTCTCGAACCCTTCTTTACATTTCAGAACTTTTCAGAACCCCAAAATACAATGAGTCTGATCAAATCCATTTCTGGCATTCGAGGCACCATCGGCGGCAAGGTCGGTGAAGGCCTCAATCCCCTTGATATTGTAAAGTTTACAGCGGCATACGCCACCGTGATTCGTCGCACCACCAAGAACCCCTCGGGCAAGATTGTTGTGGGTCGTGATGCTCGTCTTTCAGGCGAGATGCTTTATCAGTGTGTCAGCGGCACCCTCATCGGCATGGGCTTTGATGTCATCAACATCGGTCTGGCTACCACGCCAACCACTGAGATTGCAGTCACTGCCGAAAAAGCCGACGGCGGTATCATCCTCACAGCAAGTCACAACCCCATTCAGTGGAATGCGCTCAAGTTGCTTAACAGCGAGGGCGAATTCTTCGACAAGGCCACCGGCGAACAAGTCCTAAAGATAGCTGAGGCCGAAGATTTCGACTTCCCAGCCATCACTCCCAAGAATTACACGGGCAAGGAGTCGCAGACTGAATCGTCACCCGATTACGAAGGCAATCCTCTCGGTCATATCTTCCTCAAGGACTATACTCGTTACCATATCCAAGAGGTCATGAATCTTAAGCTCGTGGATGTTGAAGCCGTCAGGAAAGCACACTTCCGCGTCGTCTGCGACTGCATCAATTCCATCGGCGGTGTTGTCATTCCCCAGCTGCTCAAAGAACTTGGCGTAGAGGTGATGGAACTCAACTGCCAACCCACTGGCAACTTTGCCCACACTCCCGAGCCCATCGTTGCTAACCTCACGGGAATCTCCGACTTCATGAAGTCAGCCTATAAGGACGGACGCCCCTACGACCTCGGCGTTATCGTTGACCCTGACGTCGATCGTCTCGCGTTCGTACAAGAGACGGGTGAACTGTTCGGCGAAGAATATACCCTCGTGAGCGTAGCCGACTACGTGCTGCAGCATACCCCAGGTAATACCTGCTCCAATCTCTCTTCGAGCCGAGCTTTGCGCGATGTTACACGCGCCCGTGGTGGCGAATACAGTGCCGCTGCTGTGGGCGAGGTGAATGTTGTGACCAAGATGAAGGAGACCAACGCCATCATCGGTGGAGAAGGTAATGGCGGTGTCATCTATCCCGAGTCACACTACGGTCGTGACGCCCTCGTAGGCGTAGCCCTCTTCCTCACCAATTTGGCCAAACTGCGTGAAGAGAACCCGAAACTCACCGTCAGCCAACTGCGCAAAACCTATCCTCCATACGAGATTGCCAAGCAGCGCGTGGACCTCTCACCCGAGATTGATGTCGATGCTATCCTCCTGCGCATGAAGCAGAAATATGAGGGCAAACCAGGCATCGAGGTTACCGATATCGATGGCGTAAAACTCGACTTTCCTGATCGCTGGGTACATCTCCGCAAGTCCAACACCGAGCCCATCATCCGCATCTATGCCGAAGCCAGCACCATGGAAGAGGCTCAGAAGACGGCTGATCAGATTAAGGCAGAGATTGGATAATCCAATTCAACGGCATTATTTACTAAAAGTATAACCTTATAAAATCTCTGAGAATATGAAAGCGCTATCTTTAGGCATATCAGCCCTTTTTGCGGCAACTGTGCTATTGTCCTGCGCTAGCAGACCCAAAGAGGCTGACATTGTGGTTCTTTACACTACCGATGTGCACGGAGCCTATCTCCATTACGACATCCGTAACAATATGCCTGCCGTAACCTCGATGGCCAACGTCAGTACATATGTCAAGCAGCAACGTGAAGAACACCCCGATGCCGTACTCCTTTTTGATACAGGTGACTGCCTGCAAGGTCAACCCTCCATGTATTACTACAATTATGTAGACACCCTATCTCCGCACCTCGTTCCCCTTGCTTACAACTATGTAGGATATGACGCTGTCGGTCTTGGCAACCACGATGTCGAGACAGGTGAAAAGGTATATCATGACCGCGTGTCTCCCCAATTCCGCAAGCGTTGGCTTTGCGCCAATGCCATCGACGAACGTACCGGAGAACCCATGTTCACTCCCTATCGCGTTTTCACACGCTCGGGCATCAAGGTGGCTGTACTGGGCATGATAACTCCAAACATCGCCGCTTGGCTTCCCAAGAAGCTTTGGCCACACCTTGAATTCCAGGATATGGTGGAATGTGCCGAATACTGGATACCCATCATCCAACAGAAGGAGCAACCCGACGTGCTGATCGGACTCTTCCATTCTGGCACCGACTACCATGTCGATGGCAATGATCTCGACACCAAGAAGAACGAAAACGGTTCCATTCCTGCTGCCACCAAGGTCCCTGGGTTCGACCTTATCCTCTGTGGACATGACCATCAGGGCAATATGCTTACCATCACCAATGTCAATGGCGATTCCGTCAAAGTACTTGATGCTCAAACGGCAGCCGCCAAAGTGGGGCGTGCAGTGATACATCTTGCCTTCGACAAGCAAACTAACCAATACAAAAAACAGATTGAGACCGAACTGATTGACATGACAGAATATAAACCTGACGAAGACTACTGCAAGACGTTCCAATATGCTGTCAACGAGGTCAATCATTATGTCGATGCACCTATCGGATACCTCACTGAAACGCTTTACGGTGAACCTTCGCTCTATGGACCATCCAAGTTCATGGACCTCATCCACAATGTGCAGCTCGAAGCAACAGGTGCCGATGTCAGCTTTGCCGCTGTTCTTGCTGCCCATGACTCCGTGCCTGTCGGCCCTATTACCATGAGACAACTCTTCACCCTCTATCGCTACGAGAATACACTCGTCACAGTCAATATGACCGGTGAGGAGATCGAGAAATATCTCAACTACGGCTTCAGCAAGCAGTACAACGGCATGAAGGATGAGAACGACCACCTGTTGGCATTCATGTTCGATGAAAACGGCAATGTTGAGTACAACGTCTATGGCCCGAGATTCCTCACGCCCACCTATAACTTCACGAGTGCTGCAGGCATCAAGTACAAAATAAACCTTGACAAGCCGCGCGGCAATCAACTCCAGATTATTAGTATGAGCGATGGCTCGAAGTTCGACAGGGCAAAAACCTACAAGGTGGCTCTTAACAGCTACCAGGCTAACGGCGGCGGCAATTTTGTGCCCGAAGGACTTGGCTGGACCAAGCAGGATTTCGAGTCTCATGTCATCGAGTGGTCAGACAAAGATGTTCGTCAATATGTTGCCGACTACATTCAGAAGCATGATACCATCGTTCCAAGTCTCCGCGGAGATTGGACTGTTGTGCCCGAGAATTGGTTCAAGAAAGGCATCCAGACGGATATGAAGTTCATCAGTCCCAACCAGCGATAATGCTGAAACTACATCAACTCAATATAGGATACAATAATTCCGCACCTGTCGTCTCGTCGATAGATGCGGAATTGTCTGATGGGTGCTTCTGCTGTCTGTTGGGCCGCAATGGCACGGGCAAGAGTACCTTGCTTCGTACTATAGCCGGTCTCCAGCCCCCCCTCGCCGGAACCATCGAGCGCCCCGAAAGCATCGGCATCGTACTAACCCTTGTACCCAACCTACTCAACACCCGCGTTCGCGAAATGGTGGCCTATGGCCGCCTCGCACATACGGGAATTTGGGGCAGGCTGAATGACGAAGACTTTGCCATTGCCGACGAGGCCATACGGATGGTTGGAATCCAAGATATCGCCCACCGACTGCTCAGTACACTAAGCGATGGAGAAAAGCAGAAGACTATGATTGCACGCTCCATCGCGCAACAGTCTCCCCTCCTCTTGCTCGACGAACCATCTGCCTTCCTCGACTATCCCAGCCGCCGCGAGATGATGCGGTTGCTCAAAGGCCTTGCACACGTTCACAGAAAAACAATCCTGCTCAGTACCCACGACGTAGAGCTGGCAACACAAAGCGCCGACATCCTTTGGATCATTAACGATAATACAATGTACAAAAAAACTCCCCAGGACTTTCGACCTGAGGAGTTATGAAGTTAAGCTTCAGCCACCATATCGGGCGTTGCCGACGAGACAGCCACTTCCTTGTTAATCTTCGAACAAAGACCTTGCAGTACCTTGCCAGGTCCACACTCGATGAACTCTGTAGCTCCTGCAGCAACCATTGCCTCCACCGACTTGGTCCAACGCACGGGACTGGTTAACTGTTTCACGAGATTCTGCTTGATCTCTACAGCGTCCGTATGAGCCATTGCATCGACATTCTGATAGATGGGACATTTTGGAGTGTTGAACGTGGTCGATTCGATGGCCTCGGCAAGTTCGGCGCGTGCCGGCTCCATGAGGGGCGAATGGAAGGCACCTCCCACCTTAAGCTGTGCTACACGCTTCACGCCCATCTCCATCAGCTTGGCCCCAGCAGCTTCCACAGCCTCCACAGCACCAGAAATGATAACCTGACCAGGGCAATTGAAGTTGGCTGCGACCACAGCGCCATCAATCGAAGCACAAACCTCCTCGATCTGTTCATCACTCACTACAACATTGCGCTGCAAGACGGCAGCCATCGTGCCAGGCACCTTCTCACAACACTTCTGCATTGCCTGTGCACGCTTGCTTACCAGCTTCAGACCATCTTCGAAAGAAAGAGCTCCCGAAGCAACCAAAGCCGAGAATTCCCCCAGCGAATGACCTGCAACCATATCCGGCTTGATGCCACTTACAATAGCGGGGATCACCGAGCAGAGGAAGACCGCAGGTTGTGTTACCTTGGTCTGCACGAGGTCCTCAGGTGTACCATTGAACATCAAATCAGTGATGCGGAAACCCAATATATCATTGGCCTGTTCAAAGAGCTGACGGGCCTGTTCATTCTCCTCATAAAGGTTCTTACCCATGCCTACAAATTGAGATCCCTGTCCAGGGAAAACGTATGCTTTTGCCATTTTCTTGATTATTAAAAAGTAGTTATAAAAGTAAAATCAGTGCAAAGATAATGCTTTTCCCCGAAATGGCAAAATCCCTCTAATTCTTTCGACAACAATTTGCTCAAAACCTCGGATTTGTAAGAAAATACGAATGTCTAACTGTCAAAAATTCATCAATACACACCTTTGCAGCAAAAATTACGCGCGAAGTTTGTACATTTAAAATAAAAGCATTATCTTTGCACCGCTAAAAAAGGTCCATTCACAGTACTCTTAATATAATAATCATCATGATAACTACAAAAGCAGGCCTCGATCCTGAGCGCTTCGTGTCAGTCGTTGACGGCAAGAAGACTGCCCTTTATGTACTCAAAAACAACAAGGGCGCAGAAATGTGTGTATGTAACTACGGTGGTACCATCGTTTCACTGATGATGCCCGACCGTCAAGGCGAATTTGCCGACGTCATTTTGGGCATGGATAGCATCGACGGTCTTGTAAATGGTCCTGAGCCCACATTGGGCGCTGCCATCGGACGATATGGCAATCGTATCTCTGGTGCCAAGTTTACCCTCGGTGGAGTAGAATATCAGCTCGCTTTCAACGATGGCCCCAACAGCTTGCATGGCGGTCCCAAGGGCTTCCACAAGGTCGTGTGGGACGCTGAGCAAATCAACGATGAAACTCTTGTGCTCCGCTATACCAGCGTCGATGGTGAAGAAGGCTTCCCTGGCACCCTCAAGGTAGAGATGTGCTACAAGCTCACCGATGACAACGAGGTGCGTCTCGACTATAAGGCTACCACCGATAAACTGACACTCTGCAACCTCACCAACCACACCTATTTCAACCTCGCTGGTATCCAGAAGGTGACACCAACCGTCGAGGGACAGATGCTTACCGTCAATGCCGATCGCTACCTGCCTATCGATAAGGTCAGCATCCCATTTGGTGAAAAGGCTCCCGTCGAGGGCACACCCTTCGACTTCCGTACTCCCCACCTCGTTGGCGAGCGCATCAATGCCGATGACGAGCAGATTCGCAATGGTTCTGGTTACGACCACTCGTTCGCCATCAATCAAGACAAGCCTGGCGAACTTTGTCTCGCTACAGTCTTTGAGGATCTTCAGTCTGGCCGCGTAATGAAGACCTACACCACCGAACCAGGTATACAGGTATATACCGGCAACTTCCTCACTGGCTTCGAAGGCAAGCATGGTTGCGCATTCCCACGCCGTTCGGGCATCTGCTTCGAGTCGCAGCACCATCCCGACTCCCCCAATAAGCCACAATTCGAGCAGGCAACTTTGGCCCCTGGTGAGGTTTATCACCAGCTCACCATCTACGCCTTCTCAACGAAGTAAAATATCAACAAACAATAATTAATTAACTAAAATGGCAAAATCTGAAAAGAAGCGCAGGAAGATCTTCGGCTTCCACACACCTTTCAACAAGGCAACCAAGGAGCAGAAGGCCAATGCCGCCAATATGGCTGCATATCTTGCAAAGAAGGACTAAACTCCGACTAAGGGGCACACTCATTGTGTGCCCTTTTCCACATCCATAAAAACCTCTTTTTTGTTCCATTTAAAACATTTTAATATCATGGACAGTCAAACTATTCTCGAGAAATTCACCAAGCATCTTGGAGGCAATGCAACAGCAATTTACGCTTCTCCAGGCCGTATCAACCTTATCGGTGAGCACACTGACTACAATGGTGGCTTCGTATTTCCAGGTGCCGTTGAGCAAGGCATGATCTGTGCATTCCGCCCCAATGGAACCCGCGTCATCCGCGCCTACAGTGCTGACCTCAAGGACTATGACGAGTTCTCTATCGACGATCCCGCAGGTCCTCACGCCAGCCACTTCCGCTATGTCTTCGGCGTAGCTCGCGAGATGATGAAGCGTGGCGTTGATGTGCAGGGCTTCGATACCGCCTTTGCAGGCGATGTACCTCTTGGTGCCGGCATGTCGTCGAGCGCAGCCCTTGAGAGCACTTTCGCATTTGCTATCAACGATCAGTTTGGTGACAACAAAATCGAGAAGATGGAGCTTGCCAAGGTTGGTCAAGCTACCGAACACAACTATATCGGTGTGAACTGCGGCATTATGGACCAGTTCGCCTCCGTCTTTGGCAAGAAGGGCCACCTCATGCGTCTCGACTGCCGCAGCGGTGAGTTCCAGTACTTCCCCTGGAATCCCAAGGAGTATCGTCTTGTCCTCATCAACAGCCGCGTGAAGCACGAACTCGTAGGCAGCCCTTACAACGACCGCCGTCGCAGCTGCGAGAACGTTGTTGCTGCCATAAACGCCAAGTTCCCCGACTTGAAGGCCGAGACCCTGCGCGACTGCACATGGGATCACCTGGAGGCCGTTAAGGATACCTGCGACCCCGTTGACATCAAGCGTGCCAAGTTCGTCCTCGGCGAAGTCGATCGCGTGTTGGCAGTTTCCGATGCCCTGGAGCGTGGCGACTACGAGACCGTCGGCCAGAAGATGTACGAGACCCACTATGGACTCTCTCGTGACTATGAGGTAAGCTGCGAAGAACTCGATTTCCTCAACGATGTTGCCTTCGACTGCGGTGTGACTGGCTCACGTATCATGGGTGGCGGCTTTGGTGGTTGCACCATCAACCTTGTACGCAACAACCTCTATGAACTCTTCACCACCACTGTTGTGAAGCGCTTCGCTGAGAAATATGGCAAGAAGCCCGTTGTCATCCCCGTAGTTATCGGTGATGGCTCACGCCGTCTCGCATGAGATATTTCGTTTATCTGCAATACGATGGCACCTCATACCATGGATGGCAGACGCAGCCCAACTGTGTGACCGTCCAGGAGACCATCGAACAAAAGCTCTCGCTGCTCTTGCGGCGAGAGCTCTTTATCGTAGGTGCCGGACGCACCGACACGGGGGTTCATGCCCGTCTGATGGTGGCACATTTCGACGTTGACTTCGAGGTGGATTGTGAGCAACTCATCTTCAAGCTCAATGGGCTCCTACCACCCGACATCGCCATCCTTCGCATTGTACCTGTCACTCCAGAGGCTCACGCTCGTTTCAGTGCCCTCAGCCGCACCTATCGATACTACATCACCACGCGCAAGTCGCCCTTCGACCATCTTTATACGATGCGCACTTATCGAACGCTCGACGTCGATCTGATGAACGAAGCCGCTGCACGACTCTTCGACTATATCGACTTCACTTCGTTCGCCAAGCTCCATACCGATGTCAAGACCAACAACTGTCGCATCATGCAAGCCCATTGGAACAAGACTGCCGACGGCTTCGTCTTCTGCATCAAGGCCGACCGTTTCTTACGCAACATGGTCCGTGCCATTGTAGGCACACTCATCGATGTGGGCTGTGGCCGCCTATCGGTGGTTCAGTTCTGCGAAACTATCGAAAAGAAGGATCGCTGCTCGGCTGGAGACAGCGTTCCCGCCTCCGGCCTCTTCCTCGAAGATGTTGAGTATCCTCAGGACATCTTCCTCTGACACACTTCTCTTAATTCTCTGAATACTCCGAATACTCCGATAATGCCATCTTCTCCACCCATGACACACCACACACTCCCCCTCCTTGCTCTTCTGACACTCACATTCTTTAGCACATCCCATTCCTCGGCCCAAGTCACCGAACAGATTCCCACAGCCGATGCTGTAGGAGCAAAGGTGTGTCCTCCCGACATCGCCCCTATCGGAGCCACCTTCGAAGGCATGCCGCAGCTACAGCGCCCCGTGTTTCCCGAACGATCACTTAGCATCCGAAAGACCAAGGGCAACATACAAAAGGCCATCGACCAATTGGCCATACGTGGAGGTGGACACGTCATCGTTCCTGCCGGCGAATGGAAATCGGGGCGCATCACAATGCGCGATAATATAGATCTGCATCTCGAAGCTGGAGCCAGTATCCGCTTCTCCGATCGTGTCGAGGACTATCAACCTGCCGTCTTCACACGCAATGAAGGAGTTGAACTTTATTCACTTGGCGCGCTGATCTATGCCCAAGGGGCCCGTGACATCGCCGTGACCGGTGCAGGATTCGATGCCGATGGCAAGCCCCTATCCCGGCTCATCGGTCCAGGTAAGGAGAACGATATTTACACACGTCGCATGGATGGTCTTGTCGTGGAGGATTTCATCAACTTGAATAGTCCTGTCGA
>JAFYZW010000138.1 GCA_017548545.1 Bacteroidales bacterium
GGGATGAAGCGCTGTAAGGAAAAGAGAAGTTTTCGGGCAAATGGAAGCCCATCATCGCTGCAATGCCGATACTAATGTCGCTATAGCCGGAGAAATCACAATATATTTGTACCGTATATCCAAGGATGCCCATCACGCACTCGAAACCCGAATAGGTCGGCGGACTGGAGAAGACCCAATCGTTATACTGGGCAATATAATCAGCTATGACACACTTCTTCATAAGGCCGATCATCACCAGCCACAGTCCCATGTAGAGGCATCGCTCAGAAACGACTGAGGGTTTTCGAACCTGTGGCAACAACACATGGGCACGGGTGATAGGTCCGGCCAAGAGCAAAGGGAAGAACGAGAGATAAAAAAGGAACTCAAGGAACGTGACTTTCATCGTGAACCTGCCACGATACACATCGACCACATAACTGATGGCCTGGAAGGTGAAGAACGAGATGCCGATGGGCAGCGCTATTTTCTGCAAACTGAAGTTGCTTGCTAAAATAGTATTGAGCGATGAGAGAAAGAAATTGGTATATTTGAAGTATAGGAGGGGCAACAATATCACAATGACGGCCACGGCCAAAATCAACCTGTCCTTCCAACTGTGGGTCGGAGCGGAGTCTATCCCCTTGTGTATCCCAGCCAACACACGACCCGAGCACCATGCCACCAATGCTACCGCAGGAAGCAACAGCATCATCCACCCATTTGCCAGATAGAAAAACATCAAGCTGAATGCCGTGACATAGAGCACCATGCCCATCCGACTGTAACGACGGACGAACGCATAGATGGCTAGGAAGAAAAGGAATACCAGCCAAAAAGTGATGTCGGAAAAAAGTAACATAGACTATTCTGGTGGTCGCAGCACATATTTATGATAGACACGTTTGCGCGACTGTGTGGGCAAGTCAAGCTTAAGGGGATGACGTGCCTGTGGACTATTCAACCAGAGGGCAATGGTGTCCATCCATAGGGCGGCAGCGACTCGAGAGGGATGACGATTGTCCGAGGCACGTTCGAGCTCGAGGTGGCTGCTGTCGAAGAAACGCCCCTCGCCGCACTTCACACGGATGAGGTCATTGATGCCAGTGTCGGGCTTCCAGTTGGGCGGACCAATCCAGAGAAAAGGACGGTTGTCGAGACGCTCGACAATCTTGGCGATGTATTTCTCTCGCTTCGGCAGGTCGCGGACAAATAACTCATTGCTGCCTAAACACAGTATAACGTAGTCGGGTTGGATGCGGTCAAGGAAATACTGCAGTGTGTCGGTGATTGCCCAATTCTTTGTGGACGAACTGTACCAGATGATGCATGACAGATCGTAGCCATTCTCCATTGTATAGTCGCAAAGACGCTTGGAAAGCCATTCGAGCATGGAGTCACCAAAGATCATGACGCGGTATTTTGAGAGGTCAGGCTTAGCCACCTTAATCTTCTGGTCAGGCTCTTTGACGGAACTCTTTGTGATGTTGATGGGAGGGATGGTGTCGGGACGAGAGGATGGAGGCTGGGGCGAATGGGGGGATTCGTTGACATCCGCAAAAAAAATCGGGAACAAGCGTCGCACCCCAGAGAGGTCAGCCTTCTCAAGCACGACGTCGCCCGAGCCAATCTCGAGCGACGACAAGGCATACCCCATGACCAAAGCCATGGGGATAAGAAGGAGAAGGATTAGCTTGGCGTAAGACCTCATAGAATATAATTAGGGATACTTAGGGACTTTAAGGAATATCCCTTCATTTCCCTTAATGAGCATACTTCTGCACACGAGCATCATTGATGACTCCGCTCCAGTTCAAGCCGTAAGCGAAGCGATAAGTGTTGCCATCAGCATCCTTGTAGCATTCGAAGTCGTGAGCCACGTCCTCGCATTGCTCTTCGACTGCCTTCATGCTGACTGGCATATCCATCGGAAGCAGGCCTGACGGCTCAACCTTGCCGCTGACGATGTCAAGCACCACCTGGTTCTCGACCGTGAAGGTGAGCAACAACGCATCGGCAGCAGCCTCAAACTCCGATACCACTACGGGGCGACCTGTATTGAGGGCAACAATGACAGGTTTTTTACCCATCAGTTTTCGGGTGTCGAGGACAAGTTTCATGTCATCCTTATTGGCCGTCTTGACCGTCTTGCCACGATAGGAGCGGTTGGTGAAGTTCTCCTTGGGATCGCCTCCTGCTATACTGGTCTTACGAGCGTAAGTGGCTGTGTAGTCGTTGTATTGCAAGCTGATGGGCACATAACCATTGCCACCCTTGTTGCGATCGGCAACATCATAACCACCTCCGGAAGATGGTTCGTTGATGAGTACCAAGGCAAAGTCGGCATCCTTCGGATTATCGACCACATTGAAATACTTCTTTACAAGGTCGAGACTAATAGGATAATCCCATTTGTCTTCGCCCGTCGGGCCAAAGAAGCCCATCGCCCTCACAAAATGACGCTTGGGAATATAGACATTCTTCTTCTCGGTCATCGGGAGAGTTTTGTCATGGTTCTTCAGCATGACAACCGACTTCTGCTGCACGTCATAACCAGCCTCCATGTACTCCGGGCAACCCACGATGGCTGTCGTCTCGGCGGGGTCGAGATAAGGATTCTCGAACAGTCCTACACGAAAGACATTGAGCAAAAGACGATAGGCTGACTTCTGGAAACGCTCGTCGGCACTCTCCTTGCCATACTTGTCAACCCACATCTGATAGGCTTCGAGCACGGGACCCTTGTCGTTCTGGCCACCGAACTGATCAACACCCGACTCAAGAATCATAAAGTGACGCTCAGCAACCGGCACATTCTCGACGCCCCAGCACATGCCACCAAAGCCTTCGACGGCATTGTTGTCGAACATGATGTTCCAGTCGGTGCAGGCCACGCCATCGAAATGATACTTCTCGCGGAGTTGCTCAGTGATCATCCACTTGCTGTAGCTGCCGCCGACATTCTCGCCCAACGGGCTTTGGTTCCAAAGTATGCTGTAGATAGGCATCACGGCCGAAGCCATGCCTGTGCCATCGTCGAGCTTGAACGAACCCTCGGTGAATGGTTTCAGATGCTCCTCAAGATTATTACCCGGATAGACGGCATACTTGCCATAACAGAAGTGAGAGTCGCGACCACCCTCCTGGGCTCCGTAGCCATACCAATGCTTCACCATGGCATTTACCGACTCATAGCCCCAAGCCCCCTCGACCGACTTGTCGGAAGGAGAGGTCTGGAATCCGTCGCAATAGGCACGGGCCATGTCGGTAGCCAGGTTCGAATCGTCGCCGAAAGTTCCACTGAAACGACTCCAACGCGGATCGGTAGCAATGTCAACCTGTGGAGAAAGAGCCGTGGCAATGCCCAATGCACGATATTCCTTCGAAGCAATCTGGCCGAACAGCTTCATCACTGCCGGGTCGAAAGTCGCTGCGATACCGAGCGAAGAGGGCCACAAGGAGATAGTACCACCAGCACCATAGTTGTATTCGGCATCGGCCGACACCGTGTGACGCGGGTCGGAACTATTGTTGGCAGGGATGCCATGCCCCAAGCCTTCGACGAAAGCCTGAACATTGTTGTTCCATTTGGCAGCAACTTCGGGACTCTCAACGGTGGTTACCAGGACGGCACGAAGATTGTCCTCATCGAGGAACTTCTTCTGCTGGTCGGTGAGGTCAGCGCTCGTCAAACCGCTTTCGGCAAGTGAAGTGCCGTTGTAGGTCGAACCACGGAAATGTCCCGAACCCGTCGTTCCTGGAATGGACTGATGCGCGGAATAGAGCATCAGGCCAGCAATCTCTTCGACCGAAAGCTGGGCTGCCAGATCCTTGGCACGCTCTTCGGGAGTGAGGCGCCAATCCTCATACTTGTCGAGCTTGCCATCGCGGTTCAAGTCCTTGAACTTGTAACCATTCTGTTCAAGCAGTTGCACACCCGACTGGGGAGAATATCCCAAAGTAGCTCCACCCTTCTGGACCACGAGATTATACTGTCCCATTGGCTTCTCTTCAAATTTCGAACCGCACGATGCGAGACTCAGGGCCATGCAACCGCAAAGGGCTGTAACAGCAAAAATGTGATGATTCATTTTCATGGTTTTATGGAAAAAGATCAGCTTGATGTGTAATTATTCGTGTACGTAAAGATCCCAACCGAGGTAATTCTCGAGCGCGTCGGCAATGATGTCAGCCACATCGCCGCGCACAAGGGCAACATGGTGCTCAAAGCCGTTGCGGCAAACGTGTTTCATCAGCTTCTGAAGGTTATCAACCTTAGTGACAGCGATACAGCCATCCATGCCATAGGGGTCGTTGGTGATCTTGCCCTCGCCTACGTAAGCACGTATCTTGCCGGCAGCATCGTCGGTCGAGATGCGGAAGAAGGTGAAGTCGCCCTCGCTGACCTTGGCATCCACAGCGCCGAAAGTGCGTATCTTGCCGAGGGTGCGGCCGAGCACACCAAGCGGTGTGAGCTTGAGGTCGTTGTTGCCGATGAACGAGCGCGGGAAGTTGCCGCAGTGGGTGCAGACACACTTGTTGCGGTCGTCGGCGAAGTTGTTGTTCCAGTCGGCCAAAGCGGGAGCATTGCCCGAAGCCAGACGAAGTGCAAGCATCGAAACGGCACCCGTGATGTCAGTCTCGCAAGAACAGGGGATGCCCATATCGCCAAGCATAGCCATGGTGATACAGGGAGCACAACCGTAGTTTTGCTCCAACGAATCCCAGCACTGGAGCGCCAGAGCATCGACCTTGTTGTCGCGTACCCAAGCCTCAACGGCTACACCGAACTTGGCCTGCACGCGCAGTTTCTCCTGATATTCGGCAGGCACCTTGGCGTAAGCATGGATATCCTTCAGTTTCTGAAGCAAAGCCGGGTCGTCATCGGTAATCTTCTGCGCAGCAAAAAGAATCTCCGACAGGTCGGCAGGCACCACGGTGATACCACTGCGCTGCAAAAGCTTCTCGCTGGCACGACAAGTGTTGAAACCGAGGGGGCGTGTGCCGATCTGACCGATACGGCAATGACGCAGACCTCCCACTACGCGGCAGATGCCGGCAAACTTGTCCACATCCTGCTTGAACTCTTCGCTATAGATGCTGTAGGTGTGGAGGCTCGTGAGGGAGAAGGGGATGCCATACTGATAGAGATTGTTGCAAACCGAGATCTTGCCGCAGAACGCGTCACGGCGGCTGTCAAGATCGACCTTGTCGTTCTCGTCGTCACAAGCCTGGACGAGCACAGGCACGTTGAGTTCGGCACGGAAGATGGTGTTGATGATGCCGATCTCGTAGCCGAAGTTCGGGAGGCTCACCAGAATACCGTCGATCTCATCGCGGTGTGCGCGGAAGAGTTCGGCATTCTTGATGCCGTCCTCAAGAGTCTCGATGGAACTCGATCCCGTAGGCGTGGCGTCCTCAGGAAGGATGACATATTCATAGCCTTTCTCGTCAAGGGTCTTAAGCAACTGCTTCTTAACATCTCTTGCAAGTTCTGAGTTGAAGTAGGCGCGTGTGCCAATGATCACGCCGAAACAAACTTTACCGTTTTTCATAATTATATTTGGGGTTATAGGGTTTTTATTTTATCAGATGCTCCACAGCACGACGCCAGGCTGAATAAACTTCCGATGTTGCTTCGGTAGGAGCGGGGGTGATGCGCTTGACAATATTCTTGAGCCGACTCACCTCGTCAGGCCTTGTCCAGACACGGCGGGCAAAACCGTTCACAACGACAGCTCCCAGGGCCGAAGCGTCCTCCACGTCGGTGCAGACGATGTCGGCATCCAACAGGTCGGCCTGGAACTGCATCAGGAACCTGTTGCCCGTGGGGCCGCCATCGGCGCTGAGTTCGCTGATGGTGATGTCTGTAGTACCTGTCATTGCCTTCACAAGGTCAGTGACCTGGTAAGCGATGCTCTCGACAGCGGCACGTACGATATGGGCGCGGGTTGTGTTGAATGTCATTCCCACGATGGCCGCCTTCACCTGATCCTGCCACCACGGAGCGCCAAGTCCCGAGAATGCGGGAACAAGATAGACGCCACCGTTGCTATCGACACTATTGGCAATGGACTCCGTCTCGGCAGGACTGCCGATGAGCTTCATCTGGTCGGCCATCCACTTCAACGTAGCACCCGTGCTGTAGATGTTGCCTTCGTAAGCATAATAAGTCTTGCCGAGTATCGAAAAGCCGATTGAGGTGACAAGCCCCTCGGGAGCCTTGTGGGGTTCTTCGCCAATGTTGAGCATCACCGACGAACCTGTTCCGTAGGTCACCTTGCCGGTCCCTGCGTCAAAGCACATCTGACCGATCAGTGCGCCATGGGAATCGCCCAATACGCCTGCAATTTCGATGGGAGCCTTGAACAAACCCTCCACCGTTGTCTCGCCATACCGCGCATCGCATGGACGTGGTTCGGGCAAAGCTGTCAAAGGTATGCTGGTGGCCTTGAGCAAGTCGGTATCCCAGACAAGACGGTAGATATTGAAGAGCATCGTACGGCTCGCATTCGTGAAATCGGTGGCAAAAGTCCTTCCCGAAGTAAGTTTCCAAACGAGCCAGCAGTCGATAGTACCAACAAGTAGTTCGCCCGCCTCGGCCATGGCACGTGCTCCCTCCACGTTATCGAGTATCCAGCATATCTTGCTGGCACAGAAGTTGGGATCGACCTTCAGACCCGTACGTTGCTCGACGAGTTGTTCCATGCCCTCCATCTTGCGCCACGAGCGACAAAGTTCGGCACCACGTGTATCCTGCCAAACCAAGGCGTGACAGACAGGCTTGCCCGTGTGTTTGTCCCAGGCCACAACGGTCTCTCGCTGGTTGGTGATGGCAAGGGTATATTGCGAAGCATCAAGGTCGCGGCCTTCGAGCAGCTGACCGATGGCCTGGATGGTGTTCTCGTAGATCTCCTCGGCATCATGTTCCACCCATCCCGCCTTGGGATAATACTGCTGATGGGCTACCGAAGCGCGGGTGAGGAGCTTGCACTGCTCGTCGAAAAGCAACGCCTTGGTCGCCGATGTGCTCTGGTCAATCGATATGATGTATTTCATAACCTTTCTTTTTCTTTAACATGATCCCAGCAGCTCCTTGGCAGCACGGTAGATGCCCTCGTAGTCGAAACCATAGTGATGGAAAACTTCGAGCGGCTTGGCATGGATGACGTTCTCGTCGGGCACGCCAAGGATACGCATCCTGACGGGGCACTCCTGCGCAGTCACCTCGGCCACCGACGCTCCAAGTCCGCCGAATATGCTGTGCTCCTCGGCCGTGACGATGGCACCCGTCTCACGGGCAGCCTTCACAACTGCCTCCTTGTCGAATGGCTTGAGTGTGTGCATGTCGAGCACACGGGCCCCGATGCCCTCCTTCGCCAGCATGTCGGCAGCCTCCACACAATGGGCCACGGTCTCGCCGCAACCGATCAGCGTGATGTCGTTGCCCTCGCGCAAAGTGTTGGCCTTGCCCGGGATAAATTCGAAGCTATCGTCATCATAGACATCGGGCACCGCATTGCGGCCCACGCGCACATAAGCAGGTTTGTTGTGGTTCACAAGAAATTGGCAAAGCTTGCGGCTCTGGCGAATGTCGCAGGGCAGATAGACCTCAATGCCAGGGAAGGTACGAAGCACGGCAATGTCGTGCAGGCTGTGATGGGTGGCACCCAACTGGCTATAGGCCACGCCACCGCTCACTCCGATGATCTTCACCGGCATCTGGCTGTAGGCCATATCCACCTTCACCTGCTCGAGGCTACGGGCCACATAGAAACAGGCCGGTCCGAACACAAACACCTTCTTGCCCGTCGAGGCTAGACCAGCCGCTATGCCCACCGAATTCTGTTCGGCAATGCCCACCTCCACAAATTGCGCAGGCAGGGTTTTCGCAAAATCATCCAATGTGGCCGAACCCGTGGCATCGGAAGTTACGACAACGATATCCCTATTTTTTAGCCCCAGTTCAACCAAAGTGCTGGTAATGCTTTTGCGGCATGGTATCTGATTCTTCTCTTTCATATCCTACAATGCGTTAATACGGTTATCAATATCGTGCAAAGCCTCTTCGTATTGCTGGGCATTGGGTACCCCATGGTGCCACTTGGCCACATTCTCCATGAAGCCCACGCCCAGTCCCTTTGTGCTCTTCGAAATGAAAAGATGCGGTCGGCGGCAAGTCCAGTCGATGGTGTCGAGGGCTGATACGATTGAGTCGATATCGTCGCCATTGATGGTCTTCACATCCCATCCGAAGGCCGTCCAACGCTCGTCGATGGGCTCCAGGGGCATCACGTCCTCGGTCGAACCCGATATCTGCAAGCCGTTGCGGTCGATGAAAGCCACAAGGTTGTCCAAATGATACTTGTTGGCCGCCATCGCCGCCTCGTAGATCGAGCCCTCGGCCTGTTCGCCGTCACCCATTACCACGTAGGTCTTCCACGTCTTTCCGTCCATCTTCGCGCCCAAAGCCATCCCCACGCCAACGGCAAGTCCATGGCCCAAGGCACCTGTGTTAATCTCTACGCCGGTGATCGTGTTGTCGGGATGACCGCCCAAATGGGCGCCACACTTACCGTATGCATCCAGCTCACTTTGGTCGATAAAACCCCTGTCGCCAAGCACGGTATAAAGGGCCTCGGCGCAATGGCCCTTGCTCAGCACCAAGCGGTCGCGATCGGCCATCCTGGGGTTCCTGGGATCAATGTTTAGTGTGTGATTATAAAGTACGGTCAGTAGGTTCAGCACCGAGAGGTCTCCACCCGTATGCCCCGTGCCACCCTGAAAGATGAGTGTGATGAGCTTTCTTCGCAGGAGCTCAGCCTTCCGTTTGAGCGATGTGTTATCCATAAATATAAAATTATTAAGTGTAAACTATCAATATTCATGCTGCAAATATAGGGAATCGAAAACAAAAAACGAAAGAAAACGAAAATAATCGTCGAATAATTAACGTTTTCTAACAGTTTTGTGGCCAAAAAATTGTTTTTTTCGAGTAAAAACGCTCCCAAAAACAGAAAAAAGCGCATGAAAAAGTAAAAAAAACGCCAAAAATTTTTTTTTGTTCGAAAAAAGAAGTACATTTGCACCGCAAAACAATTGTTATTCTCCAATTGTTTATTGTTAATTCTTAATTGATAATTGCCAACCATGCTACTGGCCGCACAACGCAGGGAAAAGATCGTCGCCATGCTTCGCGAAGACGGGCATGTCAAGGTCAACAGCCTCAGCAGGCTGTTCAACGTCACCGAAGTCACCATCCGGCAAGACCTCGAAAAACTCGAGGAGGAAGGCTCGTGCCAGCGCGTTCATGGAGGGGCCATTCTGAACAACGCGGGTGCCAACGTAGGTGAGTTTCTTGTGCTCAATCAGGACAATCTCGCCGCCAAGATGGCCATCGCCCGCGAGGCTGTGAAGCGCATCCGCGACGGCGAGACCATCATCCTCGACTCTGGATCGACCACCACCGAAATTGCACGCCTCATCTCAGGATATACCAACCTCACCGTCATCACCAATGCCATCAACATCGCCATGATTTTGGGCAAGGACCCGGGCATCAACCTCAACGTCACTGGCGGGGAGTTCAAGTCACCAACCCTCTCGCTCACGGGGCCCAAGGCAGCTGAATATTTCAAGGGACTCCATGCCGACAAGGTCTTCCTGGCTACTGCCGGCATCAACGTCACCAACGGCCTCACCTATCCCAGCATGAGTGACCTAGTGGTCAAGAAAGCCATGATCGACGTGAGTGATCGCGTATATCTGGTTGCCGACAGCACCAAAGTAGGCCGAAGTTCGTTTGCCACCCTCGGCAAGCTCTCGTTGGTCGATACCATCATTACCGACTCGAACATCTCGAAAGATGACGAAGCCCTGTTCCGCAGTTACGACCTCAAATGCATCATAGCACAGCTATAATACTCAACACACACCACTTTACACATCCCCGTGCCAGAAGTCGAGCAAAACTTCTGGCACGTGTTTTTTCCAAAAACTTATCGGCGCAGCATCATCCTGCCACCCCTGATCACCACGCCACGGTAACCCTCGCCTACAGGCAAGCCCAGCAGATCGAAGGCCCGCCCATCATTGTACCTCTCGTCAACCCGAAGTTCGCCGATACCCGATGGGTCATAGAGTCCGAAGGCCTCAAGTTGACCGAGAAGAATCTCCGTGCGTCGAGGGAAATAATCGTTGAGGAGCTGTTGCCTACGCACCAGCCAATGGTCGTTGCGCGTATAGGTCTCGACGGTCTCGCCAGTCGATTTCCGATAGTCGCCCCAGCGTGCACTCTCGCCAATGATTGCAAGGTCAATTTCGGCTGCCAATGAATCATAAAGGGCGGCAGCTCGTTCAGCAGTCATGATGCCCTCGCCTGTGAGGTTCATATCGATGTGCTCCTGCATCAATCGTCTGAAGTCAGGGTTCTTCTTCAGCACCTTCATCATCTGGGTGGGAGGTCCATTCACAATCGCCACCTTGTTATAATTCACGTCCTTGAAGGCCGTTTCGGCATCCCAAATAAGGTAGCGAAAACCTGTGCCAGGATCCTCACGGTTGCGCAGACAGCGCCAATTGTTGTGATCCCAGTCATCATTGCCGATATACCAGTTGACGAGCATATAGTCGCAGTAGGTCTCCAAATCGAGAAGTCCCAGCTCGGTCAATTTTTGATAATAACGGTCCTGCTCACCCGACCCTACTTTCATCACAGTATTGTACATCTCATCATAGGCCGTACGGTTCCCATCAATCATGTCTCCCACATCGACAACGTCATAATCCTCGTCAACTCCTCCCAGATAGTCACTGGCAAAATTATCGTTAATTTTTTCGCAAAGTTCATAAAGGCCCCAATAGAGACCATTGATATAAAGATGCGCAAACCGTCGATGCGTCGTCAGATTGCCCATGGCACGATGGGCCTCCTTTGCCCAAGCATCGAGGATGTACTGTGCATTGGTTCGTTGGATAATATTCTGCGGATACATGCTTGCACTCCCGTTCTTCAGCCATGTGTAGTTGTAACCCGCACGCAGCACGAGGTGGTCAAAGTGAGTCACGGCATCCTCTTCCTCAAAGAGGTCGAACCTTAGTTTCCCCGCTCCATATTCCTTGCGGAACGAAACTCGGAAAGAATGTTTTGGGGTGTTCTGCGGATTACGGCTGTTTCCTCCATGCAACAACAGACCACAGTTCCGTTGGAAAGACTTGCCGGTCGTCGGGTCATAATACTCAATCGACGCAGGACGTTCCCAGCCGTCACCTTTTTTCGAGAGGTCCTTGCCCGTATGGATGTATATGCCCCCCGTCTCAGGATCGTCGGACTGCGAGAAAAGATAGCCGATATTGGTGACCAGACATACTGTGGGCAGCGAAAGCATGGCTCTCTCCATCAGCGGCCCGTAAGTTTCACCCAGTGTAATGGTGGTGTCCATGGCATAGTCGGCAGCCCAATAGCTGTTGGCGTCTTTCTTGCTCCAAATATTTGGATAACCTTCGGGCGATGCGGACTGACGATAGACGTCACGGAGAAAGATGAAGGTTCGTGTGGCAATTGGCCCTATCGAATCATTCGCATCAATACATACTGCACTGACTGGTGTGGTGGTAACAATCGTGATTGGCTCGGTATAACGAACGGCATTTGCACGTGTGGGGCGTGTGCCATCCAACGTATAATATACGTCAAAACCCGGCTCCGACGAAGCAAGCGACAAAGCGAATGCCTCGTCGTGGAATGGCTGAGCATCGCTGAACACGACCTCCTGTGCCTGCAATCCAAACGATAGGCATCCGATGATTAGCGATGATAATGTGTGTTTGTGTGTCAATTCTTTTCAAAAATTATAGGACAAGGACATTAGGGATTCATCCCCATCGCTCTGATATATCCTTCATTCTTCAGGCAGTTTTCGAATTTCGCATTTTCAAGTAATTCGTTCATCGCTGCCTTGGCCACCTCTTGTGGGATCTTGTTTTCGCGAATCTTCTTGAAAGAACCTCGGTCGCTGGCTGCATACGCACGGATGAGGTCCCAGTTCTCAGGCATCTTGATCTGCTTCATGCAACTGGTGGCATTCATCTTCTTGTAGGGCCAATAGGTCCAGCCGATGTTCTGCGACTCCATTGCTCGGGTGAATCCGTGAATCCACTCGTCGGTGTTCTCACCTGTCTCTCCCATATACATCGGCAGGTTAACGCTGTCGCGGAAATGCGCGAAGTCAGCAATGGCCTGAGCTGTGGTGTCACACCAATAGCGATGGCAAGTGTACATCATCTTGTCGTCGAACTTAGAATCCTTGAAGACCGTGAAGTTACCGTTCCACTGTGCGCCACCCAACATCACGATGTGGTTGGCATCTACGGTGCGGATGGCACGGGTGATACGCATGTAAAGAGGTTCGAGGGAGGCATTAAACTCTCCGAGCTTCTCGGCTTCGTAGGGCGCAATGGGTTCATTCAGCAGGTCATAGCCAATCACAATGGTATCTTTGGCATAATGCGCGGCAATGCGTTGCCAGATGTTGCAGCACCGCTGTTGCTGCATCTCGCTCTCCATAAGCCAGGGATAACCATAACTGTCGTCAATATTATCGCCCGTCTGACCACCAGGCGCATCATGCATATCGAGAATGACGCGTACATTCTCGTTTCGGCACCAGTCCACAACCCTGTCAATCAAACGGAATCCTTCTGTGCTGTCGTTCTTTCCCATGTAATATTCATCGGTGAAGAGCTTGTAATGGAAAGGAATTCGAATGGTATTCATACCCGTCGAAGCAATGTAATGAATATCTGCCTCGGTGATATAGTTCTCCTTGAACTGGTTCCAGAAGTTCGCTGTAAACTCCTCTCCTGTCAGTTCGCAGAACATCTGGTTGATGAGTCGATAGGATGAGGTTTCTCCGAAACGGAACATATACCCTTCGGGATTGATCCAGTTGCCTAAATTGATACCCTGAATGAAGTATTTCTCTCCATCGGGTTTTACAAGATCATGTCCACTCACTGTAATGAAACGTCCTGCCACGTCGTTCTGCACCTTCTCCTTCGGCGCACACGCTGCCAATGCCACTAGGGCGGCACCCAAAGTAATGATTCTTTTCATGTTTTTCGATTTATTAATTCTTTACGCCGCAAAGATAACCATTATTTCCTCTTTTTCCTATTCAGTCAGGTGTTCACGCCTCCAATCGAAGTAACGTGTCCAAAGCTCGAGCTGCGGCAGGTTGGGCAATTCGGTGACGTGAGCGCCATCGCGGAAATACATCGTACTCTCAGTACCATGGCTATAGGCAGGCCAATAGGGCAGGAGTTCTCCATTTGGGTCACCTGTCTTGATGAAGTTCACCCAATACTGGTGGATGATCTTCGTCATGGCTGCGTCCGATGGATTTTGTGGCCCCCACCAACCGCCTCCACGCTGTGGGCCGAAGGTAAACGACATCTCGAAGGCATGAGTTGAGATCTGCTTGCGAGTGGTTTGCTGGTTCCTGCGGAAGGGATTGAACTTCAACTGATCGAAGAAGTACATATACACCTTACCCTGTCCATGCTGCGACTGCATGTTGGCCCAAGCATAGGTCGGCCAAGCGAAAGCCGCCTCGCGGAAGATGTCGGAGTGAGCATCAAATGCCTCCTGGTTGTTCGAACCGGGATACATCTTGCGGAACTCGTCCCTCCATTCAGGAGCAAACGAGTTACGCAGCTCCTCTTCGTAGAGTGCTGGTGTAAATTCTCCCAAGTAACCTGTAAACATCGAGCCTTCATCGGAGTTGGTACCCATCAGAATATTCACGTCGTTAAAGTTGCCCTTCAGGTACTGCACGTAGGCATCAGTATCGAGGATGTAATCGTCATAACAGGGCCAAAGGGCGCCACCCATGCTGAATGCTGCAGAATCGTTGAGGAACACTTCGGCCGGCAACTTGCGCAAATCCTTCAGCTTCGGGTTCTTCTTTCCCGTGACACGTTGTATATAAGCCAGACCGTATGCCTCAGAACCCTTCACGTTGCGCAACGAATTGTTGTCGATGCGAACATTGTCCATCGGAACCATGTTGCCACCGCTCTCGCTGATGGCCCCACGGAAAAGGCCCTTGGCCAAAGGACTCTGGCAAAGGATAGCCACCGAAATGGCACCAGCGCTCTCGCCCATAATTGTCACCTTCGCAGAATCTCCACCGAAAGCCGCAATATTGTCATGCACCCACTGCAACGCCAAGATCTGGTCCATGATGCCGTAGTTGCCCGACGTGGCATGACCCGTCTCCTTGATGCTCTCCTGTGTCAATTCAGGGAGAGAGAGGAATCCCATGCAATTCAAACGATAGGTAATACTGACAAATACTATGCCAGCCTTAGCGAAGTTGCTACCATCGGTGAACGAATTGCCCGAAGAGAAAGCACCGCCATGAATCCAAACCAACACGGGCAATTGCTCGTCCTTTGTCTTTGCAGGTGTCAGTACATTTAGGTAGAGGCAATCCTCACTCATTGCAGGAGCCTCCTGTCCAGGCATGGTCTGCACACGCTGTACACCTTGCTTGGCAAAGTGATCGGCCTTAAATGTACCCTCCCATGCCTTGGCGGGCACTGGAGCTTTCCATCGCAGATTCCCAACGGGAGGTTCGGCAAACGGGATGCCCTTGTAGTGTGCCATCCCTTCCTCAACGACACCTTCTACTTCACCTTGTGCCACAGTCGTCCTGACGAGCTGTGCCTCACTTTGTGCGGCCATCAGGAATGCTGCGGCTGCTAAAAGAATAGATAAACGATTCATAGCATAGTTGTTAATTTTTCGGCCACAAAGATAGTGAGAAAAAACATACGCTCCAAATTTTGCCGTTACAAAAAACATGGAGTATGTCAATTCTCCCTATTTTGACAAAATGATAGATTGAAAAAACTCACACATCCTTTTTCAATAAGGAATCTCAATCCTCGAAGGATGTTGCGCATCGATATAAAGAGTTTGATGTGCCACACGCGTTTGGGTCTGTAATGACCAAACACCTGCATAATTGCTGTGGATGGAATACTCGGGGAAGTTGCTGCTTGAAATGTCAATACGTAAACGGTGCCCTTTCTTGACTTGCCAAAGGATGGGAAGTGCTTCGAAAGTCAGCTCAACGACTTCGCCGGGGGAATAGGACTGCCTTGTTCCCAATCGATCGTTTCGATAGGCCATCGTCGTGATACCTGAACGGATGTTGTAAGCAGTTCCATCGGGCAGTACCTCGCTCACCTTGAAGGTCAACGCTGTATCATCGACATCTGTACTCATCCAAACGACCGCCTTAATCCTGCCGTTAATGTTAAGGTCTTCAGTTAAGGGATCGCTGAGGTAACTCAACACGTCGGGGCGATAGCCTACCTCGGGTTGCTGTATGCTGCCTCGTGTGCGCTCACTGGTGAAAAGCGTCTCTCCTCCCACACTCATCACAGGATTCTTGGGGTCATAGACGTAGTGTTGCTCATCCTTGTGGGGAAGAAGTGAAACATCCGTCACCAAATGATACGCGTTTCGGTCATCAGTATCGGACGCTGAAGTCAGATAATATGCCATGTGATGCGCAGTAGCGGTGGGCCACTGGTCGAAATGACGCCACACGTCTTCGCCGATGTTATAGACCAGTACTTCGTGCTCGGGCTCCTTGTCTTCGACGAGCAGAGAATACATCCAGTTGAAGGCATCGGCATCGACGTCGAAATCCTTGTCGTGACATGGATGGTGTGCTGTTGGCGTGGTGACAAAACTATGGTTCCACGCTCCCACGATGAGTCGACTACGGGCCTTGGTGGCATCAGACAACAGTTGATAACCCAGGATGGTTCCCTCGTTATGATGATCGAAGTGACCTGCCACGATGGTGCATGGTACCTTGATGCGTGGTGGTATGCTGCGAAGCGTAGCCCAAACGCCTTGATGCCAATAGGGGTCGGTATAGTCGGTATGAGTGATCCAGTCGCGATACCATGGAAGTTCGCAACCTAGCAGATCCACGTCCATGTGAACCTGTGGCATATAGCGTTCCTCGTTGTAATAAGGTGCTGCGGAATCAACTTTTGGCTTCCTGATGGGTTCGCGGGCATTGCTGATGCTCCATGCGGTAAGGATATCCTGACGGAAGAGGCCGCTATTGTAAGCACTCAAGTGACGATCGACACCATAATGATGCTGATGGATACATTTTACCTTGTCGGGCAGACTGTCGGCAATAATCCAGCACGTGAGCGACATGTAAGAGGTTCCGGTCAATCCGATGGCCGAAATCCAGGGTTGCCGGTCGAGCCAACCGACCACGGCCAATCCATCCTGTCGCTCATAGATATTTGGCTCAAATTGCCCCTCGCTGCCACCCGTGCCGCGAGGATGATTGAGCACATAGCCTATACCGCGTTCGGCATACTGGCGGGGTGCTCCCATCTGCGACAACGACATTTGTGCAGGCACATACGGATTGCGTGTCAGCACGACGGGGAATGCTTCGGTGGTGACGGGCAGACACATCTGGGTGCGTAGCCTGATGCCCATCCCATAGTCGATCAGCGTATCGACATACTGCACCTCGAAGCGCGGTTCGACATCGAGTCGTGTGCTGTCGATCTTCGCCCACTGAGCTTTAACTTCTAACAGAGTACCTAGCGCTAGGGTCAATAACAATACTCTTTTCATAGTCTTTCAAAACCTTCAAACCTCTCAAACCCCTCAAACTCTCAAACCTTTAAACAAAGGGGGCTGACGACCCTTTTCAGGCGTCAGCCCCTCGATGTTTACAACGGTAATATCCTATGATGCCCAATTAGCAGAATGGGTTCTCAGTGGGATAGTAGTTGCCCTTCGGGAAGTTGTAGTCGATTTCGTCAACGGGGATACCCATGTACTTGAGAACCTCCCAGAAGTACTTGCCCTGATGGCCGAACATAACGGCGCAGTGGTGTGGATAGTGCTTCTCGATGAGGACGTGACGATAGAAACGGCTCATGTTCTTGATGCCGAAGGTACCGATCGAACCGAACGAACGTGTAGCCACTGGCAGGATCTCGCCCTGGGCAACGTAAGCACGGAGACGGGTGTCGGCGGTGGACTGGAGGCGGTAAACGGTAGCCAAACCTGGCTGCAGGTCGCCCTCCAGGGTGCCGTTGGTAACTTCTACCGGCAGGGCACGGGCCATAATGCGCTGGAAGCACATCTGGCAGTTGCAAACCTTGTTGGATGCAGTGTTGCCGCAGTGGAAGCCCATGAAGATCTCCTTGTCGGTATAGGTGTCGCAAAGGAACTTCTTGCCCTTGATGCTCTCCTCGTACATATCGGCAGGAACGGTGTTGTTGATGTCGAGCAGGGTAACGGCATCCTGGGTGATGCAGGTTCCGATATACTCTGACAGAGCGCCGTAGATGTCAACCTCGCAGGCAACGGGGATGCCACGCGATGTCAGACGGCTGTTGACATAGCAGGGAACGAAGCCAAACATGGTCTGGAAAGCAGGCCAGCACTTGTTGGCCATAGCGACGAACTGACGTGAACCCTTATGAGCCTCGATCCAGTCGGTGAGTGTGAGCTCATACTGAGCAAGCTTGGGCAGCACATGAGGAATCTTGTTGCCTGTGCCAAGTTCAGCAACCATATCCTTCACTACCTCGTCGATGCGTGGATCGCCGGCATGCTTTTGGAATGCCTCGAGCAGATCGAGCTCGGAGTTCTCCTCGATCTCAACGTCGAGATCATAGAGAGCACGGATGGGTGCGTTGCAAGCCAGGAAGTTGTTGGGACGTGGACCAAAGCTGATGATCTTTAAGTTCTGCAGACCCACGATAGCGCGAGCGATAGGTAGGAACTCATGAATCAATTCTGCACAGTGAGCAGCATCTCCCACAGGCTCCTCTGGGATATAAGCACGGGTCTTGCGGATATCCAATGCCTGACTGGCGTTCAGCATGCCACAGTAAGCATCGCCACGACCATCAATAAGGTCGTCCTGTGTCTCCTCAGCGGCAGCACAGAACATCGTTGGACCTTGGAACCAATCGGCTATCATTGTCTCAGAAATCTCAGGACCGAAGTTGCCAAGATATACGCATAGGGCATTACATCCAGCCTTCTTCACATCCTCAAGAGCCTGCTGAGCGTGAATTTCACTCTCCACAATACAGATAGGACACTCGTAGATATCGGCTTTGCCGAACTTCTCTACATACTTAGCGATAACTGCCTTACGGCGGTTGACAGCCAATGACTCGGGGAAGCAGTCGCGACTAACGGCGACGATTCCGACTTTGATTACAGGTACGTTATTCATATTACTAAATAGAAGTGGATAAGGTAATTGTTTACGTTGTCTTTCAGGTGGCAAAGATACGAATATAATTTGATATAAAAACTTTTTTTTCGAAAAATTTTCGTTTCGACCCATATTTTTACTTTTTTTCACCCTATTTATCTTTTTCACACTACAAAGTGGGTGTGAATTGTTTTGTATTGAAAAAAAATACTTATATTTGCAGCGCAAAACCTTACACCCCCTATTTACCACATGATGAACGTTCAAGACTTTATCAAGAACTACAGGGAGGCGTTCGGAAGCAAGGCGTCTCTACCATTACTGTTCGGCTATAGTAACCGCCCGATAGCACCCACGACGAAGATTGGTGGCTGCTTCTTCAAAGGGCTCAACGAAGCCCGCGACGGTATGCCCGTAAGCCTCAGCGCCGAGGTGATTGGCTGCGGTGGCGGCAAACTCTACACGGGCTTTGCCGATATGCCCGAACGGGTGCCCAAGTTTGTTTCGCTGACCGAGAAGTACAAGAAAACACCCGAAATGGTGAAGGATTTTATCGATGCCCTGCAGATCAAGCGGACCGACAAACCTTATCTGAACTTCTTACGAATTGACAAGGCCGAGTCCTTCGATAATGTCGAGGGCATCTTCTTCTATGCCACGCCCGATATGCTATCGGGGCTCTGCGGCTGGGCTTTCTTCGACAGCAACGAAACGGATGCCGTAGTGTCGATGTTCGGATCGGGATGCAGTACGGTGGTTTCGATGACCGTGGCCGAGAATGCACGTGGCGGTCATCGCTGCTTCCTTGGCCTGTTCGACCCATCGGTACGCCCCTGGGTAGGCCGGGACGAACTGAGCTTCACCATCCCTTTCAGCCGATTCGCCACGATGACCGACACCATGAGAGATTGCTTCCTCTTCGACTCGCACGCCTGGCAAAAAGTCAAGACTAGATTGGAGGAGTAAAAGTGCCGATAAAACAAACCAACACCATAAATATTATGAAAAAGTTTTTCGAACACTTACTAGCCATTTCGTGCATTTTGTTACTACCGTTTGGCATGAAAGCACAGACAGATGCCACTCCATTGATCAGCAAACAAGTCGTGAAACAGAAGGTGATCGACGAAGGTGGCACCGGCTTTCTAAAGGCCGTGGCCGTCAAGGACACGGGATTGCCCGACTTCGTCATCTATCGTCCCAAGGACATCAATTTCGCATCCGTCCTGAATGGGAAACTACCCCTCCTGATGTTCTGTAACGGAGGATGCTCCGACAGCAGCATCGGATACGAACGTATGCTCATCGAGATAGCCTCGAAGGGCTATGTGGTTGTAGCCCTCGGCGAACTGCAGGAGGAGCGCGACGACCGTCCCGATGGACACACCCCCTCGTCCGACCTGAAGCGCGGCCTAGACTGGATTCTCGAACAAAGCGAGATCAAGGGCAGTGACTACTATCAGAACATCGACCCTGAACGTGTGGCAGCAGCCGGCCATTCGTGCGGTGGTGCACAGGTGATGGCCAATGCCGCCGACCCGCGCATCAAGACGTGCCTCATGCTCAACTCAGGCATGGGCGACATGGAGATGGCGGATGCCGACGTCGAATCGCTCAAGACGCTGCATGGCCCCATTCTCTACATCACAGGTGGCCCGACGGACGTTGCCTACCCGAACGCCAGACTTGACTATCAGCGCATCACCCATGTGCCGGTGGCTTATGCCGACCATCCCGCTTCGGGCCATGGCGGTACATACGGCGAACAGGGCGGTGGCGACTACGGACGCATCATCCTCGACTGGCTCGATTGGCAGCTGAAAGGTAAGAAAGAGAATGCACGCATCTTCCTCGGTGGCGATTTGAAGAACTATGAAGGCTGGAGCATCAAGGCCAAGAACTTCAAATATCGTCCTGGTCGCACCGTGATGACCAAGATGCCATGCAAACTGCTCAGCGGCATCACCGAGCGCGACTATGCCATCTACCTGCCCGGCAGCTACGAAGAGGAACCGCTCCACCAATACCCCGTCCTCTACCTGATGCACGGCGGCGGTGGCAGCCACACCGACTGGGAACGAGCCAACCGCCTCTCACACGTGGCCGACAGCCTCATCGACTGCGGTGCCATCGACGATATGATCATCGTTTGTCCCGAAGGCAACCAGCAGAACATGATTTATTTCAATTCGCCCACCGAAAAATCGGCCAGCCTCGGTGCTCCCGACTGGAAATATGAGGACTACCTCTTTGAGGAACTCATCCCTTATATCGAACAGAACTACCGTGCACGCACCGACCGAGGAGGCCGCGCCGTTGCAGGTTTCTCAATGGGCGGCGGTGCAGCCACCGTCTATGGTGTTCATCGGCCCGACATGTTCTGCATGGTCTATGACATCAGCGGCTATCAGCGTGCCCAACCGCTCGAATTCCTCAAGTTCGACCCCTCGGGACCCTGGCGCCAGCAAATTGTTGATGACAACAACCCCATCATCCGCATCAGCCAGGGCACGGCCGACGAGGTGAAGGCTTGGAAGCAGGTCGATTGGAAGGTAGCTGTGGGCGACAAGGATTTCACTCTCGATGCCAACATGGATCTCGTTCATGCCATGCACGCCAAGGGCATTCCCGTAGCTATGCACGTCGATGACGGCGACCACAACATGGAGTGGGTCACCCCAGCCATGATCGATGCCATCAAGCGCGCCGACCGCAATTTCGAAAGCCTTTGGATCAAGAATGGCGACCGGAACATCTTTGGCATCATCAGCAAGCCACGCTATACAGGCGAGCGCCAGCCTCTAGCCATCGTGTCACATGGTTTCAATGCCAACTATCATACCGGACGTCCATATTTCGAGACCCTCAACGCATTGGGCTATCAGGTTTATACCTTCGACTTCCCCAGCGGCTCAATCAGCAGTCGCAGCGACAACAACACGATGAACATGTCGGTGCTCGATGAAGTGAACGACGTGAAGGCTATCGTTCGTTACTTCCAACAGCAACCCGATGTTGATCCTAACCATATCGTGCTTATCGGCGAAAGTCAAGGTGGCTTGGTGTCGTCACTCGTCGCTGCCGACATGCCTTCAGACATAAGCGCTGCTATCCTCGTCTTCCCAGCGCTCTGCATTCCCGACAACTGGAACAAGCGATATCCCGACGTGGCCCAGATTCCTGACACCACAAAGATGTGGAACGTCTCACTCGGTCGCCGTTTCTTCTTGGAACTGCGCGACCTCGATGTGTTCAAGCCGATGAAGAAGTTCAAGAATCCCGTGCTCATCGTGCAGGGCGATAAGGACCCCGTGGTGAGCATGGCTGACTCGAAGCGTGCCCTCAAAACCTATCGCAATGCCCGTCTGCACGTCATTCCAGGGGCAGGCCATGGCTTCAATGCCGTCGAGATGAAGGAGTCGCTCGAGCAGATCAAGGCATTCCTAGAAGAGATGAAATAGCCTCTCGATAGCCAATATAGCCACTATTCTTTTTTATAATTTTTTTTATGACCGCAAAACTCCACCCCAAAGAAGAGGCGCAGCGCTGCCTGCTCTGCGTCGATGCGCCATGCAGCAAGGCTTGTTCGAATGGTGATCCCGTTCGTGCCATCCGCGCCATCCGTTTCGACAATCTGCCATTGGCACGTCAGTGGGTAGCCCAATGCTCCGAACAAGAGCTCGAAGCTGCCGAACAAGCCTGTATCCATTATGACCGACCCATCCGAATCCGCGAACTGTTGCGCACAACCGACACTTTGGCTGCAAATGATCAGCGACAGGCAACACCCGTGACCGATTCTCTCCCCGACCTCAGAATTGACTTCTGCGGCATCCATTGCAAGAATCCCTTCTTCCTCGCCTCATCGGCCATCTGCACCAACTACGAGATGGTAGCACGCGCCTTCGAGGCAGGATGGGGTGGAGTGTTCTACAAGACCATCTGTATGCAGGATATCCATGAGGTGTCACCCCGCTTCGATGCCCTTCATACCGAAGAAAGTGGTGACTTCTACGGCTTCCGCAACATGGAACAGTTGAGCGAGAACCCCGTGCGCGTCGATTTCGACATCCTCCATCGATTGAAGAAAGACTATCCCGACCGCGTGGTCATCGCCTCTATCATGGGGCAAACCGAGCGACAGTGGATCGTCCTTGCTAAGATGGCCGAACGTGCAGGATGCGATGCCGTGGAACTCAACTTCTCCTGTCCGCAGATGCGACTGGCCGGTATGGGTTCTGACGTGGGACAAGACGCCGAGCTTGTCACTTTCTACACAGCCTATGTCAAGCGCAATGTGTCCATCCCCGTCATCCCCAAGATGACACCAAATATCACACAAATCAACCAGCCCGCCATGGGCGGCTACTTCGCCGGTGCCGATGCCATTTCGGCCATCAACACCATCAAGAGCGTGACGATGAGCCAAAGTGCCAGCGTATCTGAGAAGAAAACCATCTCGGGTTATTCGGGCCGCGCCGTGAAACCCATCGCCCTGCGCCACATCCTCGAGATGGCCAAAAACCCCGTCATGAAGAACATTCAGTTCAGCGGTATAGGCGGCATCGAGACATGGCGCGATGCACTGGAGTTCATCCAGCTGGGATGCCGCAACGTGCAGGTCTGCACTGCCGTGATGCAGTACGGTTACCGTATCATCGACGACCTCGTGCTGGGACTCCAGACCTACATGCTGTCGCGCGGCATTGAGCATGTAGCTGACCTGGTCGGCGAAGAATTACCCAACTTCGTCACGCCCGCCAACCTCGACCGCAAGACGATGATCTATCCCAAGATCGACGCCGAACGCTGCGTGGGCTGCGGACGTTGCTACACTTCGTGCATGGATGGCGGCCACCAGGCCATCACCTTCGACACCGCAACACGTCGTCCCCATATTGTCGGCACACGCTGCGTAGGTTGTCACCTTTGTCGCCTCGTCTGTCCGACGGGCGCTATCGGTATGTCTAAGCGTTTTCCCAAATCTCAAAAGTAATCATTAACCATGGGATTACCTAAATTCCTGATTCTTTCCGTTTTGGCATTATCATCTATTTCCATGAAAGGACAATGTGACATGGAAATAGATTATAACACAAGGAATCTTCCAGCCAATACGCACGGTATCGTGAAGATGCGTCTTCCCGATGGAGCCGATACGATCTTGATAGATGGTACGATTCGGCAGAGTCGGACGGTCTGTCATTTGAACCTGCTTGGAGAATACCGGTTGACGATAAGCATCGATGCCAACAAACTTGGCAAGGATTCTTGTTCGCAAAAATTTATGTTGACCGGTGAAGAAATCAACATCAAGACGAGGATTGATATCGAACGGGAGTGCAAGAATCGTTCAGAATGGAATTGTAAAGATTCCATCATTTCATGCCTATTCGGAATTGCCAGATATTCACGGCCATCACCCTTGGTCGAAATTGAATATCTTCGAACACAAAGAGGTGGAGGTGGGGAATTCTCCGGTCCTTTTTTCGCTGTGCATAATCATAGCAATGACACCATCTATGGGGAATGGCTTCCCGGCTATTTATGGGGATCATTCTCAAAATGGATTGATGGGAAATATGAAGGAGACCATGTTGGGCAGATTTGCACGACTTGGGAAGATCAACCGCCACTGTATCCAGGAAAGGTGAAAGAGGCTTGGATTGCCAGCATGGGCAGAAGAATCCCTCCCGGAAAATATCGCTTCAACCTCCATTACTCTACGGACAAAAGTACTAGAAGTTTTACTTTTTCCCATGAAACAGACTCGTTCCGATGGTGGATAAGGGTGGAGAACTGGCATCTGCTCACTTGCGAATTTGAAGCTTCGTACGATTCGCCGAAACAATGAAAAGATTTTGGAATAACCAATCCTGGCCAAGAATGGTCATGCGCAAAACGCGTTATAACCATTCTTGGCCAAGATTGGTCCTTCTGTAGTTGGAAATAGGTCTTTCCTCGTTCGAAGTATTCTATTCGATGGAAGACCTACGTTTTTCGGCATTTTTGACGGTGCATTTGCACTCGTGGGCTCACAATTGAAACGGAACCTACTGATATTGGCTGATAATACTTTTAAGATCGTTCAGTCGCAGAGCTCCACTCTGACGCCATAGCATCTCTCCTTTGCGGAAGAGCATGAGCGTGGGGACAGATTGAACGCGATAATTCATGGCTAGGCTGTTGTTTTTATCCACGTCAATCTTGATGATGCGGATGCTTTCGCCCAACTCTTCCTTGAGTTGTTCGAGTACGGGATGCATCATCTTGCAGGGACCGCACCATGTAGCAAAGAAATCAACCAATGTAAGTTGCTCACTATTGATTATATCGTTGAAGTTTTCCATAACGTTTATATTTCAAGTTATAATAGCTAATGTCAATAAGCCGTCGATCAACGGTCATTTGCCGATGTTGGCGAAGTTGAAGCAATAAAACCACCTACATCCACATAACCGCCCTTGCGACGTGTGGAGTAACAGAAAATGGCATAGCGAGTGCCCATGAAGAAACGCTGATAATCGAAACGCATCTGATAGTCAGGACCTATACGCTTCCACTGCTGTCCGTCGAGGCTGTAATACATTTCAGCGATGTCGCGATGCAAGGTGAAGTCTCCATCAATGCGCAGCCAGATGGTGCCCTGCTTGAACTCCACACGTTCGCGTTCGGTCACCTCCACATTCGTTACCTGCTTCTCCTGACCATCCATATTGATGACCTCTTCTGTCATAGTAAGTGTGTATTTCCTGCCTTTCTTGGTTACGGTCAGCACGCCGCTGTGACCATTAAAGGCACAGAACCCTGCACGATCGCCTTCCTTGAGATGCGAAACGTCAAGTTCAATCTCGGCACTGCAATAGGGACCCATCATACGCTGTGAAATCGTATTGGGTGCCAAATAGAGATTGTCTGCAATACGGCTCGTCTTGAGACGTAGGTAGCCGGGACGTTCGGTGAGCGACCATGCGTCATCAACGGGATTGTGGTTCCACTGCCATTGCAAGCCCAGCTCCGGATCATCGAAGTCATCGCTTATCATCAACGGTGTCACAGGTTGTCCCTTGACCACTGGACGCATATTCTCGGGAACCCTTCCATATTCGTCACCCAGCATGGGCCAACCATCAAGCCAACGGCAAGGCATCACCGTGATAACACGTCCCACGGCACCATGGTCCTGGAAGATGACTCCATACCAGTCACCATCTTTTGAATCTACGATGGTACCCTGTCCAACGTAAGGAAATCCACCAAGATCTGATTGCAGTATAACATTTTTCTCGTATGGACCGTGAATATCGTCGGCACGATAGCAAACCTCGCGACGATGACGACCAGGACCCCAAACCTGTGAGATCATAAGAAGATAATACTTGCCGTTATGCTTCACCATACGTGAACCTTCGAGTAGTCCCTTTTCATCCTCTTCACGCTCAAAAATCTTCATATGACTACCTTCAATGATTCCAGAAAGGTCTGGCTTCAACTCACATAACTCTCCTGTGCCATAAACAACATAAACGCGACCGTCATCATCGAAGAGAAGCGAGCAGTCATGGAAGTGTGGCAAACGCGACACTAACTGCCAGGGACCGGCAGGATCCACGGCAGAGTAAATGTATGAACGCCCCATATCACCCATTTCGTTGGGAGCAAAGAGTACATAGAACTTCCCATTATGGTATTTGAGCGATGTCGCCCATTGTCCACGTCCATAAATTGTGCCGCCCTGCATATCGTAGCGTGGTGAATCGCTCAGACGGTCAACCACATATCCGATAGTCTCCCAATTGACAAGGTCTTTCGAACGCATGATAGGTACACCGGGGAACTGATGCATCGTGGTGGTAACCAAGTAGAAGTTATCACCGACACAGATTACATCGGGATCGGGCACATCGGTCCAAAGGACGGGATTTGGATAGGTCGGATATGGATCCATCTGTGCCATGACGCTCAGCGACATGCAGCATGCAATAAAGAATAACAGGAATTTTTGTCTCATAAGATTATTATTTTTCTATTTTGTTTTGATTTGACAATCCACATCGAATTTGATTAGAGCTGCTACGGATTCTACACGAAGGTCTGCAAGTTTTTCTTTCATAAATGGCATTATGTCATCGCCATAGACCCTATGACTATAGAATAACAACTGCAAAGCAGGGAAGCCATCAACGTCAATCATACGATAGCGATGAACATCGAACTCTACAATGTCCAGCTTTTCCGCATTTCCTTGGCAACAAATAAAATCGACAATCCATTCTGAACCATCCTCATTATGAGAGACTGCCCAGTTCCAAACGTCTTTTTGTATCTCCTTTCGCTGTGCCAACTCTGCGACCTTAGCTTCGCAAGCGGTCTTCGCAATCATATTCGGAGCGAGAGTGACCGAAATAGTGAACATGTCTGTATATGACTCAGGCACCTGTCCCTTTGGAAAATATTCTTGCATATATTGCAATGAATTGTGTGCACTCCAACCTAATTGATACTTGGTGCCATTGAACTTCAGCTTACTCACCCCTAAAACGTCTTCAACCTCTTGAGCCACCACTGTTGCTGTTGCAAATATTAACAACGAGAATAATATACAAAAAATTCTTTTCATAATCACTGTTTTATAAGTATGTAGGCAACTATTATATTATTATCCTTGTCCCCATGTGCTTCGGTCGAGGTTTCTATAACTTATAGCCTCGGCGATGTGGGTGGATGTGATGTTGGGCTCTCCTTCGTAATCGGCAATAGTACGCGAAACCTTGAGGATTCGATCGTAGGCACGCGCAGAGAGGTCGAGTTTGGTCATGGCTCGTTGGATCATAGCGAGTGCCTTGTCATCAAGTTGGCAGTACTTGCGAAGCAAGGAAGGTGTCATTTGCGCATTGCAGTGGACTCCTGGCTCTTCACGGAAACGATCCTCTTGAATCTGACGCGCCTTGATGACACGTTCGCGAATGGAAGAACTGCTTTCTGCAACGCCTGTTCGGCTTACCTCGGAAAAGCTAAGAGGAAGAATTTCGATCTGCAGGTCAATTCGATCGAGAAGTGGTCCTGAAACTCGCCCCAAATATTTTCGCACCTGTGTCTCACTGCAGATACAAGGATGCGTGGGATGGTTGTAGTAACCGCATGGACAGGGATTCATACTGGCCACAAGCATGAGCGACGCAGGATAGGTCACTGTGTTCTTGGCGCGAGCGATGGTAATCTGACGGTCTTCGAGCGGTTGGCGCAGCACTTCAAGCACCGATTTCGAAAACTCAGGGAGTTCGTCAAGATAGAGCACACCGTTATGAGCCAGACTCACCTCTCCTGGCATTGGATTCGTTCCTCCGCCTATAAGGGCAACACTTGAAATCGTATGATGAGGGGAACGAAAAGGACGCTGTGTTACCAGCCCCGTCTCGGCACGCAGTCCTGCCACGGAATGTATTTTAGTGGTTTCGAGAGCTTCGCTGAGCGAAAGGGGCGGCAGGATGGAGGGTAGACACTTCGCCATCATCGATTTGCCAGCGCCCGGAGGACCTACCATAATCATATTATGGCCACCAGCTGCAGCTATGGCAAAAGCTCGTTTTACCATCTCCTGCCCCTTGACGTCCTTGAAATCGTGCGGATAAGTGCGCTCTGCTTTTTCGAACATCTCGCGCGTGTTCATCATTTTCTGCTCCATTTCGGATTCTCCAGCCATGAAACCCATGATGTCGCTGAGTGTGTCGGCGCAGAGCACGTCAAGGTTGTTGACCACGGCGGCCTCACACGCATTTTCACGTGGAACGATAATTCCCTTAAGATGCATCTGACGAGCCAGGATGGCGAAGGGCAGGCAACCCTTGACGGGCTTAACGGCACCATCGAGCGACAACTCTCCCACCATCATGTAGTGTTCGAGCTTGTCGGTCGGAATCTTCCCGTCGGCCGCCATCACGGCCACGGCAATGGGCACATCGTAGAGCGAACCTTCCTTGCGCACGTCGGCAGGGGCAAGGTTGATGGTGACGGCACGTCGCGGGAAACGCATTCCTGCCTCGCGCAGAGCACTCTCGATGCGATCGCGACTTTCCTTGACTGCCGCGTCGGGCAGTCCGATCATAACGGTACGAATACCTTGCGTTGTCACTGTCTCACAATAGACGGGTGTGGCATCGATGCCTTGCAAGGCAGCTGTGATTGTTCTAACGACCACGATTTGCTATAGGTTTTGGTATATGTGTAAAACTACTTCTGTTGGGGACTCGACCCAACGAGGCGCGCAGACGCTGTCCCCATTCGTTGCGTATCTGCTGATTATTGTACATGTCACAAACGATGACTGTGGGCACATTCAAGATATCCCACTTGCGCATACGCTCATCGCTAAGCCCTGCTGGGAACCATGCGTGCAGGCCTTCGATTTCATGTGTACGCTGTCTCCACCATGTGCTGTCGGGAGCACTCAGACAAATGGTCACCAGCTGGAGGCGTTTCATATCATATTCGTCATTGGCCAGATCGGCTACGACCTTGAGACTGTCAATCGATGTCGGGGAATAGTCACCCCAAATGAAAATGAGCAAATAGTCTGACCGCGAAGCGCTGAAGTCGAAGTTCGTGCTGTCGGTCTGCATGACGCAGGGGGCAAGGCGACGACTGGGACGAGGTTTTCGAGAACTCTCTTCAAGTGTCCGATCGATGCTCTTCATCAGCCAATCGGGCTTGGCATCGTCGGCCAAACCTCCCAGACAACGACGCACAAAGATCGAGTCCTTCAGAACCTCTATCTGATCGCGAAGCAATAGTCCGCAACGAATATCATGCGTGTACTGATGACAAAGGGAATCCATGGCATCCTTTTTGGCCGGACCAAGGAGCGTGTGGAAGAAAGCGGTCTGCTGTTGTAGCCAAGGATTGATGCTATCGCCCTTCGAAGAGTCGAAAGTTGCCTTAACGCTATCGCCCGCCATATTCAACCTCATGGAGACTGTAACATTCCCCGTCGCATAAAAACGACACAACTCTCCTCCATCGGAACATAGATAAAGTTCATCGAGGCTACGCGTCGAACCCGAATACTCGAATGAATGCTGTGGGTTGAGATCGAGGCTGTCGAAGAGAAGGCCAGTGTGCCGATCGGTATAAAGCACAAGGTGGTCAAGCACTATTGTGCTATCGACATCGAAACTGCCCTCGATGGTGTATGCGCGCTCAGGATGACTACCCTCCTGATCCTTGCAGGCGGCAAGGACCAGAAAGAGAATGATTGGATAGAGGAGGAGTAACTTTTTCAAAATACAAATAATTTGGAAGGCCCTGATGCCCTTATCACTTGACGAAGTGGATGAGTTGCGTCATGAGCTGGATGAAGTCGCGTGTACTGTAGCCAAGAACTGGTTCCTCGGGCGTGAAGGGCGAGGTATCGTACTCGTCGCCGACGAAAGTAGTGGCATACTCGGTGCTGTTAGATGGTGCTAATCCCTCGGGCAGAGGTTTATAGACATTGGAGATCTGGCTCAATGGGGTGAGCCAGCCGCCGCCAGGCTGCTGGGCCTGCAGGATTTCCTGCACCGAGCCGAAGCCGCGACGCGATGGACCGCTCAGCATGGGCACAGGCTTGAAATAATAGACAGGCACGGCAACATTCTGCTTGGGATAGAGCAGAGGCGACGAAGCGGTGACCTCCTTCACATCGGCCTGAAGCAATGTATGGTATTCTCGTTCCATACCATCGGGATTGACAAAGGCGCACGAACCATAGTGCGCAATTGTGCGGCTGATATCCTGATTGGTGTAATACTCGCCATTACCCACATTGCTGCCGCGACGATGCACGTACATGGGCATGCCATCCTCGGGATTGAGGAAACGTGCCACAAGGAAGCCTTCGCCGCCTCGGCGACCCGCCCGACTGCCAGTGCCGCCTCCACCGCCATAGCGTGCCGCCTCGTCGTCGGGCAGACGCTGTTCGCGCAGGAACTGCAGGGCGGCAGGGATACCCTTGAGGTACTTCTTTTCGCCAGTAAGGCGGTAGTAGTCCATCATGGCGCGAACCATACGCACCGTGGTGCCCGTATTGACCGAACGTGGCTCATAACTGCGAGCATGGGCAGGCTTGAGAGTCTTAACAAAATACTGGTCACCCCACCCAGCAAGTGGAGCGGGCTGCTGTAGTTTGATCGACAGATCGAGCGCCTTACGGATGGGTTTGAGCAGGTCCTTACGCCCCAACTCCTGATAGCACTGGATGAGGAACTCGATGTTGGCGGGCATTACGTCGTCATTGAGGGTGATGAACGACGAATAGTCCTCCTTGCCACGGAACACGTGGTCAAACATCAGCGGATAACGTTGCGGCCAACCGCCATTGGGGTACTGGCTGTTGAGCATAAAGCCTATGACCTTGTCGAGCGACTGACGTACCTCGGCATCCTTCTTCTCCAAATAGACGCGCAGCAGGAACGTGGCACACTCGGAGGTGGCCTCATCGTCGAAGGTACAATTGCCATAATAGTGCTGGAATTCCTCCAATCGCCATGCCTGACGACCTATGGTGGCATAGAACTGCTTCAGTTCGTCCTCACCCGCCAGATCCTCGACGTAGTTCCAACCTCCCTCGGGATGCTGAACCCGCATCAGTACACCAGCAATCTTGCGTGCCTGTTCGTAATAGTATTCATCACCTGTGGCATGATAAGCGTCGATCAAAAGATGTCCCACCGAAGGCGTACTAGGCGACTGTAGCCAAACCATC
Source organism: Bacteroidales bacterium (assembly GCA_017548545.1). Taxonomy (GTDB): domain Bacteria; phylum Bacteroidota; class Bacteroidia; order Bacteroidales; family UBA3663; genus Liminaster. Next base: position 31,012 of record JAFYZW010000138.1, read on the forward strand.
GTACGATAGGGGGCTTCCAATTCGCCCCATTGGCGACTGCGGTCGGGCAAGTAGCTCCAAACAAAGGCCCCTTCGTAGCTGATACTGTCCATCATGAAGCTCACAGCACGACGCATTGCCTCCTTGGCATCCTCGATGTCGAGGTTACGATAAATGAAATGTGTGAACGTCGCCGAACCCTTGCCCGCACAGAAGATACCGGGGAGAACCGACTGGAACTGATAAAGCGTGTTATGGTTGTAGCCCGAGCAGTCCATGCCCCAGGTCTCGCGCTGCCAGTTGATACCATCGTAACTATAGCTGCCCGTAACGATGTGGTTGTCATTACGCAGTCGAAGCCACATACGACGCGTGCCTTGTGCCGGATGCATGCCGCCCCCGCTTTGCCCGCCTTTACGATAGCGATAACGACGATTGGCATCGAAGCCCGTGCCCATATAGAAGGCACTGTCGTAGTAAAGCACCAAGCCGGCACGTGTCTCGTCATCACTAAGTTCCATTTCGGCCTCGATTTCATAGCGATGGTGGCCTGCCACAAACATCAGCGGTGACGAATTGCCAGGCAGGTTGCCTTTGGCCGTGAGGCGTATGCCATCAGCTATGTGCTCAATACGTTCTGGTTCAAAGGCGCGATAGCTCTTCCATTCAAGGCCAACACGGAAATTGCCTAATTGTGTACGCGAAGAGGATGTCTCAGGAGAAGTCTCCAATGGTGCGGGAATAGGTCCTACGGGGTCAGCGCTAAATCCCTGTTTATCTCGAACGACGGGGCGGAACCATCCATCCTTGGTCAGTTCCAAAGGCTCCAACAGAGTCTGACGACCCAAATCCGTAAAACCGTTTTCGTAAGCGTGATAGACGCAGTACCAGCGTCCATCGGGTGTGTCGATGAGCGAACCGTGGCCACGGCTCCACCAGCGGTTAGTGTTTGCGTAGTTGTGGATGAGCGGGTTGTAGGGGCTGTCTTCCCATGGGCCGTCGATGCTCTTCGAACGAGCCACCACCACCATGTGACTGGTAGGAGGGCCAGCCGTGCCGCCCTCGGCATTCAAATAATAATAATACTCACCAATCTTGCGGAGCTTCGGTCCTTCGAGGCAAAGCCCTTCGGTAGCCCACTCCTCGGGATACATCCAACCGGGATAGACCTTTTCAAGGGTTCCTGGCACAACGTGCAACCCGTCGTCGGTGAGCTTAGCACGCTGGCCACCGCTCAAGAAGAGCCAGCGCTGGCCATCGTCGCCCACCACATGACAAGGGTCGATGTTAGCTACTCCCAGATCAACTGGCTCACTCCATGGCCCATAGGGCGAATCGGCCGTCACCACAAAGTTCATGCGGCTGCCGGGCTTCAGGTCACGTCCTGCCTTGGCGCGAACAGCATCCGACGGATAAGCCACGGTAAAATAGATGTAGTACTTACCATTGTACTTGCAAATATCAGGTGCCCACACCGAACCTAAGAAAGTATTGAGCGCCGAACCAATTGGCTCCCAATGCACCAGGTCACGACTATGAAAGACCACAAGGCCTGGCACATAGTCGAAGGCACTGTGCGTCATGTAGTAATCCTCACCATCACGCATAATGGTCGGGTCGGGATAATCACCACCGAGGATCGGATTGGTGAAGGTTCCATTCTGTGCCTTTGCAACGAAATGACTTCCACAGAAGGTCATAAGGCATAGAATTGTTAGAAACAGACGTGTTTTCATATTAATTAGGATTAAAAAACAGCGCAAATATACATTTTTTTTTAATATCATCACTCTTTTTCCAGAAAAAAACATTATCTTTGCACCATTATTTATAAATTATCAATTAACAATTAACAATTAACAAAGAATAATTAACAATTTAAAATTGCTTTTTATGAAAAAGATTCTTTTCGCAGCCGCTCTTGCCACCCTGCTCGTAGGATGCAAGTGCAACCAGCCAGAGCAAGCCACTTGTGACAAACCTTGCTGCACTGATAGTACCCTCACCGCAGCTCCCCACGGAGTGATTACCGTGACCGACGACGGGCAGACCGTCTATACTCGCGACATCACCACCAAGAGCGCCCAGTTTGTATTCGATGCCGACAAGGAATGGGAGCGCACTGGTGACCCAGGCGAAGTCTATCGCAAGGTGATGGGCTACAACGACAACCTTATGATGGTTAAAGTGAAGTTCAAGAAGGGTTCGGAGGGCAAGCTCCACAGCCATCCGCACGTTCAGGTCACCTACGTCGAAAGCGGCGAATTCGAGTTCACCATTGGCGACGAGACCAAAATAGTCAAGGCAGGCGACGTTCTGATGAAGGTCCCGAACGTGGTGCACGGCTGTAAGTGCCTCAAAGACGGCGTGCTCATCGACACCTTCACTCCCATGCGCTCCACGTTCATCCAGCAGTAAGGTCTTCCCCTTATTCAATCCACTATCCTTACCCGACCTCCCGACAACTTCACGAGGTCGGGTAAGTCGTAGTATTGCAGCACGCCATGGACGACGTTCGTCATCATGTCATACTGCAAGGGATGCTCCAGATATTCCTTCCAGGTCTTGAGCGTACGCGTCAAAGTGACCTTTTCGATGCGAGGATCGAGCACGGCAGCATGCATCAGCACGGGGCCGAACAGTCCGTCGCCCACCACGTGCAATGACCGGCCTTTGAGCAGTGGATGATGCGTGCAGAAGTCGGTCAGAGTAAGCACATCCACGACGCGCTGCCCCACCAATGGACGGCCCTCGTGCAAAGCCACCACAGCGCAACGCCATTCGCGATTCCAATATTTGGTGAGGTTGTAACTGTAGGGATCCTCCAACTCACCCACGCCACGCACGTCGGCAGTCACGATGATATTGCCGTTCGACGTCATGTCCTCCTTGTCCATGTCGCCCATGAACCATGCCTTGCCCTGCTCATGCAAGTGCAGTTCTATGGGTGAAGTGGGTGTAGCGCAATCTGGGATACGCACCAACACGGCTACGGGCATCTCTCCCTCGCGGTTCAGTTGGAAACGGTATTCCTCGTAATCCCTGCCGTGGGTGCGCCCCGAAGCGACTACGGTGCCGGCCAACATCGAGCCTGGGAGCGAAGCGGGAAGAGGTTCGCCACTAATCTCAGATTCGTCCAATCCCAACAACTGGCAAATCTGCCGCCTGATCTCCCCGATTGGCTGGGAGCAGAAGGTTGCTCGTCGATCGGCCAGCTCGTCGAAGCGGCGCACGGCTTCCTGCATCGTGCTTTCGGCATCAACAAACTCGAGGTTCACCTGTCCCGACGTGGTGCAAAGCATATCCTTGCCCCGGAAGAAAACCTCATCGATCGCGGCTGGTGAAGCATCGTCCGTCAGCCAACGTTTGAACCATCCCACCAGATGCTCCATCACGTCGGGCGGACAAGCATGGCCGTCGGCGCAATAATACTGTTCCACGCGGTCCGACGCACCCAGCACTTCGTAGGCACGCTGCACCTCCTTCATGCCTTTCCGTGCGCCATAATGGTCCACAAAGTCGTACAAGCCATCGAGCACTTGGAACGGACGCGGTGCCATGCACAGCGCCATATCGGCATGATTGATGCCCAGTGCCCCCTCGCCTGCCATCCATTGGCAGCCGTCGCTCGGGCCTTGGAGCTCTAAGGTACGAGTTCGATCGCTGAAGAAAAGACCCACACTCGCGGCCTGAATACGGTCGTCAAGGGCTGAAAGATAAGAAGCCTCCGTTCCGCCGCCCGAAAAGCCATAACAACCGATATGCTTCGGGTCGATGTCCTTGCGACTGCACAGGTAATCCACCGCACGGCTATTGTCCCAGAAGATTTGCGACTCGAGGCTCGAGCCCAGCAGTATGTAAGCAGGTGCCAGCAACGAATGCTCGGTGGTCACACCGCGCGTCAGGTTACGGCCCGACGCGTCGATGAGTTGTTGCATTTCGCCCTGACCGATGGGATCAACCACGAGCACGGCAATGCCGTTGCGAGCCATTTGTACGGCTGTGCCAGAGCCGTTACCCTTGCCGCTCAAGCTGTGTCCGCACATCTCGATGCAGGCAGGATACTTCTTAGCTTTGCCCGTGGAAGGCAGATAGAGGTGCGCAGTGACGAAGTGATGCGGGCGGCTTTCAAAGATAATTTTCTCAACGCGAAAACCGTCGCCCTGCACAGAGCCAACTATACGGCTATGCAGATCACCCCTTTCGGGGAAACTGCCTGCCAGCCTGCGCATCTTATGACGTACTGTAGCGATATAAAACTGCATAGCTTCTCGCGAAGTAAAGGCTTGCTGAAGTTCCTCCTGTCGCTGGTCATCGCGTTGGTGCTGCCATAGCATCAGGTAGTTGAACCACGACTGGGGACTGCTGAATTTCAATGCACCGTAGTTCGGACGGCCAGGATAGACTGCCCGATCGTTTGGGGATTGTGCCGAGAGGCTCGATGCACACAGACATACAAAGAAGAATAATATGAGCGTTGCTTTAGTCCAGCAGCGTTGTATATGGGAGCCAAGCTTGGCTTCCGAAATAAACATGCGTTTCATGACCATGGAGTATTAACAATGATGGTAATATCTTGTGTGTTGTCTAAACCTGTATCCAAACGGAGCAGACGCAGTGTTTCATCCCACGTCCAATCGGTTCGCTCGCTTCCGTTCACTGAGATGCTTATTGGCTTTTTGTCGAGATAAGCTTCAATGCTATATTGATGCGTGGCGGGCATGAAAAGAGCGCGTCCCTTCTTATCCTTGGCGGGACAGTCGGGTTTGCTAATAGTAAGAGTCCATTTGCATCCCGAAGTCCAACGGCAATATTCTTCATCTCTAACAGATGCCGACTTTTCCCAATAATCCATCTCGCTCCCTATATGAGTCAGGGCGTACGCACCCTGCTGATAGTCGAGCGA
>JAFYZW010000139.1 GCA_017548545.1 Bacteroidales bacterium
AACGTCCAATTTACGATTGGGAATTGGACACGCGCGATTGGAAACGTCCAATTTACGATTGAGAATTGGACACGCGCGATCGGAAACGTCCAATTTACGATCGAGAATTGGACACACGCGATCGGAAACGTCCAATTTACGATTGGGAATTGGACACGCACGATTGGGAACGTCCAATTTACGATCGAGAATTGGACACTCATGATTGGGAACGTCCAATTTACGATTGGGAATTGGACACGCGCGATTGGAAACGTCCAATTTACGATTGGGAATTGGACACTCATGATTGGAAACGTCCAATTTACGATCGAGAATTGGACACTCATGATTGGAAACGTCCAATTTACGTTAGTGAATTGGACCGATGCGATCTCCAAAGAAATAATCTCATTATTTATCGAATAAATGGATAGAAAAACCTCAATTCCTCCCTCGAAAATGATTGTTTGGGCAAATCAAAAACAAAAAATGCTCAAAAAAGGGAAAAAAGCGCCAAAAGTGTTGGCACAATCTGAATAAATTTGTATCTTTGCCCCATCATTCAAACAAAAAACACTTCAAATGAGAAAGACTTTTCTATTCCTTATCGTAGCGATGCTGACATTGGCATCATGCAGCACCGAGAGAAGAGGTCTCAACCAAATGCGTAGGCTCACTTACGAGGTAGAGGCCAAAGGCCAGTATTACGATGTTGAAGACTGGAAGGACGCTTATGACGACTTCAGGCGCATCGACGACAGAATGGATGTCCGCAAACTAACGAACGAACAGGCCGCCGAGTATGGCGAACTGAAGGGCCGTCTCGTTTCAAAATTTGCGAAGTGCTCGGTTCAAAGCGTCGTTAATTCGGTCACCAACTACATCAATCAAGGAGCTGGTATCATCAAGGGTATCGTTGACGGCTTGCTCAAATAAGGGAGACGTCAGAAGCAAATCAATGGAAAAAGTCGCTACCACCAAATACGTCTGCGAGCCATTTCATGCTGACTTCTCCGGCCACCTCACCTTAGGTGTGCTCGGGAACCATCTGCTCAACTGTGCAGGACAGCATGCCTCGGCACGCGGATTCGGTATGGCACGCCTCAACCAAGAGGATCATACATGGGTACTCTCGCGTATGGCCATCGAGTTCGAAGAACTGCCCCGCGAATACGAGACATTTGAGATTGATACATGGGTCGAAAACGTCTATCGCCTGTTCACCGACCGTAACTTCGCCCTGCGCAACTTTGAAGGCCGCATCATCGGCTATGCACGTACAGTGTGGGCCATGATAGGCATGGAGAGCCGCAGACCCATGGACCTCGAGCACCTCTACGATGGTCTAATCTCCTCGTATGCTTATCCCGAACGCGAATGTCCCATCGAGAAACCGGGCCGCATCAAGGTGACAGCTAAGGAGCCTTCGGGGTCGTTCGTGGCTCATTACAGCGACATTGACGTCAACGGTCATGTCAACAGTGTCCGATATATCGAACATGTGATGGACCTATTCTCCATCGACTATCTGCGCCAACATCGTTTGCATCGCTTTGAGATTGCCTACGTCAGCGAAAGTTATTGTGGAGACAAGTTGCATCTGTTTGTCGATAAGGATGAAGACGAGACCTACTCCGTTGAAGTACGGCAAGCAGTAACGGAAATCCCCGTGTGCCGCTGCAAACTGTTTATGTCATGACGCACGTCTGGAACATCTACGAGCCTTGCGATCCGCAGGATTTGGGTGACGATCCCTTCGACATCTTTATCTATTCTCAACGTCAGGAAGAGGCCCCACGCGTCGGCACTCCCATCTACGTGGAGGGTCGGCGTTGCCGCATCGTTGCCATCGCCAAGGATCATAGCAAGACGGAAGTCTATGGCTTTGGCGATGTGCAGTATCACAAGGTATGTGTAATATCTATATAACTATGGATGACGAACTCTATCGTGAAATGGATCCTGAAGATCCTTTCAATATGGACACCCGCTATTGCACAGACTGCCACTTCTGCCGCTATCAGCAGAATGGCAGTCTAAGTTGTTCGGTGAGTGGCCGAAAGATTACAGAGGACTCTGAGGCCTGTGCCAACTTCATGTAGTGCTCATTGTTCCAAAATACCGACGATTTCTTCGAAGGTATTGGCTTTCTGCAGCATTTCCGACCAGGGTTTGTTGACTACATTCCGTCGGGTCATGCCTTCGAACATCGCAAAAAGATCGTCCCAGAACCCATTGATGTTCCAGAAGACGACTTTCTTGCCATGGATGCCAATGGTGTTGGCTGCCATCACCGTAAATACTTCGTCTAGAGTTCCTACGCTGCCCGGAAGAGCCAAAATAATATCCGACTGCTCAATGAGCACTTCCTTGCGTTCGTTGAGGTCGCGGGTGAGAATCTGTTCACTGAGATTTGTACTTACACGATTCCTGTCGAGCAGTATCTGAGGAATCACACCCAACACATGGCCTCCAGTCTCGCGAACGGCCTTGGCCAATGTCTCCATCAGGCCGCAATTGGCGCCACCACAAACCAGCGTCTTGCCATGTTCACCTATCCACCGGCCCAAGCGGTCGGCTTCTTCGTAATATACCTTGTCCAAGCGATTGGACGACGAACAAAATATGCCTATCTTTTCCATAAGGTGAAAAGGGCGCCCCACCGAGATGGGACGCCCAAGGGATAGATAAAAGTCAGGTTAAATGCCGAGAGAAGCGCAAATCTTCACAAGCGTTTCGTCAGCAGCTGCACTTGCCTTTACATAATCGCCGTCGAACTCAGCAGGAACCTCGCAGTAGAACTTGATCTTTGGCTCGGTGCCCGAAGGACGAACGCTCACCTTGGCACCATTCTCGGTATAGTACTGAAGAACGTTGCTGGTGTCAGGCATTTCGATATCGCTTACGGTACCAGTCTTGCAATCAACCTGCTTGAGGAGCTTGAAGTCCTTGGTCAAGATAACTGGCGATCCGCCCAACTCCTTTGGAGGATTGTTGCGGAAGTTCTCCATCATGGCCTTGATCTCGTCAGCGCCCGACTTGCCTGGCTTCACTACCGATACGGCCTTCTCCTTCTGGAATCCGTAGTCCTTGTAGATGTTGAGGAGCAGATCGAACAGCGTCATGCCGTTGTCCTTTGCCCATGCTGCGATTTCGCAGATGAGGCAGATCGATGCCGGAGAGTCCTTATCACGAACCTTGTCGAATGGCAGGAACCCGAAGCTCTCTTCGCCACCACCGATATATTTCTTCTTGCCCTCGTTGATGCGGATACGATAAGCGATCCACTTGAAGCCTGTGAAGTCGTCGAAGATCTCAACTCCATTCCTGTTGGCAATCTTCTTGATGAGCTCAGATGTCACGATGGTCTTCACCATAAACTCGTTACCCTTGAGCTGGCCAAGTTTCTTCTTGTTGGTGATGATATACCAATAGAACATCATAGCCGTCTGGTTGCCATTCAGGATCATCCACTGACCCTTGTTGTCGCGGCAAACGATTGCGAGACGGTCGGCATCAGGATCGGAAGCGATAACGAGGTCGGCATTGAGCTTGTCACCCAGCTTCATACCGAGGGTCATAGCCTCAGAATTCTCGGGATTGGGCGAAACTACGGTTGGGAAGTTGCCATCAATAACCATCTGCTCACGTACGACGTTGATGTTCTGGAAGCCCCAGGTACGAAGGGCGGCAGGGATGAGGACGCGGCCTGCACCGTGCAGTGGCGAATAGACGATATTGAGGTCCTTCTGACGCAGGATGACATCCTGATCAACCATGGCCTCCTTGACGGCGCGGAGATAGTCGATATCCATCTCACCTCCGATGATCTTGATAAGATCATAATTTGGCTCAAACTTCACCTGCTCGATGGTCATCTTGTTGACCTCATCGATGATGCCCTTGTCGTGAGGGAAGAGCACCTGTGCGCCGTCATCCCAGTAAGCCTTATAGCCATTGTACTCCTTCGGGTTGTGTGAGGCGGTTACATTGACACCAGCTTGGGCATGGAGTTGGCGAATGGCGAACGAGATTTCCGGGGTAGGACGGAGGGACTCGAAGAGATAAACCTTGATGCCATTGGCTGAGAAGATGGCAGCCACGGTTTCGGCGAACATACGGCCATTGTTGCGGCAGTCGTGACCTACTACCACTGATGGCTGAATGTCGGGAAATGCACGATTAATGTAGTTGGCGAAGCCTTGAGTAGCCATGCCCACCACATACTTGTTCATACGGTTGGTGCCTGGACCCATGATACCACGGAGTCCTCCAGTTCCAAACTCTAGATTCTGATAGAAAGCTTCGACAAGATCTGTCTTATCTTCGTTTTCAATCATTGCCTTTACGGCAGCTCTGGTTTCTTCGTCGAAACCTTCACCCAGCCAAACTTTCGCTTTGGCTGTACAGTCTTTAATAAGCTGTTCGTCCATGATATAAATCGTTTTAATTAGGTTTGGTGTTTGAATCTGAAAATTACGGTTAGCGGAAGAAGAAAAAGCCTTGGGGAGGATTGTTGCGTTTGGCTTTTGTTACGTCCCCTTTCAGTGTGCAAAGATACTGAAAAAAAAATATGCATGCAAATTATCAAACAAAAAAATGCCCAAAAGATGTTCTAAAACATATTTTTGAGCATTTTTTTATGAGGAATAGTTTGCCAATAAGTATTTGACCTTTGTCGGCCCTATTCGTCCCAATCCAGTTCGAGGTCGGAAGGTGAAACACCCTCTATGGTGTAGTCGTCATGACCGAAGGGATCGACCTCCTCGTATTGGTCTTCGAGGCCCTTTGAGATGTCGAGATTGCGATGAGTGAACGTCTGTACACGATTTGCTTCATCGTTGAGCATGGTCCAGAGCATATCCTTGAGTTCGTCAAGCCCCGTGCCTGCCACCGCCGAGATGAAGACCGTCGGCACACCATCGGGAAGCTCCTGCCGCATCTGGTCGATTAGCTCTTCGTCAAGCATATCGCACTTGGTGATTGCCAGCAGACGTTGCTTGTCAAGAAGTTCGGGATTATACTTGCCGAGCTCACCCAAAAGGATCTCATAGTCCTTCTTGACGTCGGTGGTGTCTGCGGGTATCATGAAGAGCAGGGTAGAGTTGCGTTCGATGTGGCGCAGGAAACGCAGGCCAAGGCCCTTGCCCTCAGCTGCACCTTCGATGATACCAGGGATGTCGGCCATGACGAATGAGCGATTGTCGCGATAAGGGACAAGGCCCAAATTGGGCTCCATAGTCGTGAACGGATAATCGGCAATCTTGGGCTTAGCAGCACTGATGCTCGAAAGGAGTGTCGATTTGCCCGCATTGGGGAAACCAACGAGACCCACGTCGGCCAACAGCTTCAACTCAAGGATGACGCTTCGTTCCTGAGCGGGTTCACCAGGCTGCGCATAACGCGGTGCCTGATTGGTAGCCGAACGGAAATGCCAATTGCCAAGACCGCCTCGACCGCCCTTCAGGAGCACTATATTCTGGTCGTGAGTGGTCACCTCACAGATGTAATCGCCCGTTTCAGCATCATACACCACCGTACCCATTGGCACCTCAATGGTGACATCTTCGCCATCCTTTCCAAACGACCTGTTAGGCTGACCTCCCTGGCCATCGGTGGCGAAGACATGACGTTGGTAACGCAGGTGGAGCAGTGTCCAGTAGTTGCGATTGCCATGCAGAATGACCGATCCACCCTTTCCTCCATCGCCACCGTCAGGGCCTCCCTTGGGAATGTACTTGGCGCGATGCAGGTGCGAGCAGCCACGGCCACCCTTGCCAGAGCGACAATAGATACGAACGTAATCGACAAAATTGGATTCAGCCATTGCTTAACCTTTCGAACCTTTCAGAACATTCTGAACCTTTTAATACTCGAAATAGAGTGTGAGACCGATGCTAAGACCATTATTCTGAAGGAAATGGTCGTTCATGTTCTTGAAGCCCCAGTCATAGGCCACATGAACCTGCCATTGCTGGTCGTAGAGCAAGCTGCACTGCAGTCCCCAACCCACATCCCAGCGAGAAACATCGTGCGAGTGGAAGAATGAGTGACTACCCAAAATGGTCTCATCATCCGGGCGAGCCGTACCAGCCAAGCCTAAGGCAAAGTAGGGACCCGTCTCACCCATGATGGTCCAGTCGGAATCAAGATACCAGGCATAACCATAATGAATGGGGATTTCAAGATAATGGGAGGTGAAATGCGTTTTGGGCTCCAGGTTCAGTCCATCAGGATGCATAGGATCAGGACCCGTTGCTCCCTTCATCGAATAGCGCACAACGGCACGACCGAAAGTGTTGTCGAAGATATCGCTGGCGTCCAGCATCAAATCGACACCGGCATTGAGGCCGACGGTGTAATCATAACCTGCACCCGAGAATGTGGGGATGTTCAATCCTGCGGTGATACCGAGCTTGTAGGGTGGCATGCCTTCGAAGTCGAGCAACTGAGCATCGGCCTTCTGAACCATTGCCGAAGCAAGGAGAGCCACCAGCGCAACAAAAAACTTTTTCATGATAGAATTATTTTATACGAAACGGACTCCCGCAAGAATCCGTTTCAAAATTAGAGATTAGTCAAAATAAACTGCGAGGTTGATGCTGAGGTTAAGGTTCTTGCCCGTTCCCGAGAAGTAGTTCTTCTTCTTGGTCACCGCATCACAAAGACCCCAATCATAACCTACGGTAATCTGATACTTCTCCATGTAGATGGCACCGACATGCACACCCCAACCCACATCGAAACGACGGAGGTCATCGTAATACTTGTGCATACGGCCGCTGATGCGATTATCTTCAACTCCCGGCACATCCCGGTTAGTGCACTCAGCGCGGAACGAAGCGCCACGACGGAAAGCAAAATATGGACCAGTCTCGACCATAAGGCAAAGGTCGTCGTTCATTTCATAGGCATAGCCGAAACGAACGGGCACCTCAAGATAATGCAGATGATAGATGGCATCATGGGCCTTGTATCCCTTCGAAATATCAAATATATCCTCGCTGGCACTTGCACCCTTACGGCTGTAAAGAACCGAACCACGGAGATAGGAGTTGGGAATGAAGTCCTCGGAGTTGTAAAGAGCAGTTGCACCAACATTCCATCCAGCCAACCAACCATACGGGTCGTGTCCGAACGATGAAACGTTCATGCCTAACTGAATGCCAAAACGCATGTGTTCGTTAGAACCATTGAAAATTGCCTGTGCACTGGCAGTAGTCACGGTAGCAGCAAAGACGAGAGCTGCAATTGACGCAAAAAGTTTCTTCATATCAATTTCAATTATTTAGATTATTGTTTTTACCTATTATTAGATGAATTGTATAGCAAACAACAAATTCAGGTGCAAATGTAAGCATCTTTTGACAAAAAAACAAATTATCAGACAAAATATTCATCAAAATAGCATTTTTTGGCCCGAAAAATTCTATTTTCGTGAATTTTTCAGTACCTTTGGACCGAAAATAAATCATTTTGAAACAAAAATCACTTAAGCAGATATATGAAAGGAATCGTTCTGGCAGGCGGCAGCGGTACACGCCTCTACCCCATCACCAAGGGAATTAGTAAGCAGCTCATCCCTATCTACGACAAGCCAATGGTCTATTATCCCATCTCTGTCCTCATGTTGGCTGGCATCCGCGAAATCTTGATCATTTCGACTCCCTTCGATTTACCGGGTTTCAAGCGACTGTTGGGCGATGGGTCGGACTACGGTGTGCACTTCGAATATGCCGAACAGCCTTCTCCCGACGGATTGGCACAGGCCTTCATCATCGGCGAGAAGTTCATTGGTGATGACTGCGCCTGTCTTGTCCTAGGCGATAACATCTTCCATGGCGCCAATTTCACTGGTCTTCTCAAACGTGCTGTGAAGAGCGCCGAGGAGGACGGAAAGGCCACCGTCTTCGGCTACTGGGTGAATGACCCTGAACGCTACGGTGTAGCCGAATTCGACAAGCAGGGCAACTGCCTCAGCATCGAAGAGAAGCCCGCCCATCCTAAATCGAACTATGCTGTCGTGGGCCTCTATTTCTATCCCAACAAGGTGGTCAATGTAGCCAAGAGCATCAAGCCATCGGCACGCGGCGAACTCGAGATTACCACCGTCAACCAATGGTTCCTCAACGACAAGGAGCTGAGAGTCGAAACTCTCGGTCGTGGTTTCGCTTGGCTCGATACCGGCACACACGATTCTCTTTCCGAGGCATCGACCTTCATCGAGGTTATCGAGAAACGCCAGGGCCTGAAGGTGGCCTGTCTCGAAGGCATTGCCTATCGCCAAGGTTGGATCGACGAAGAGAAGATGCGTCAGCTTGCACAACCCATGCTCAAGAACCAGTATGGCCAGTATCTGCTCAAGGTCATCGACGAAATCAAGCGCGACGGACGTCGTGAACTATAGGAATAATTCATGTAAAATAATAAAATATGTCAACTCGCACAATAGTTATCACAGGTGGTGCCGGCTTCATCGGCTCGCACGTTGTACGCCTCTTTGTAAACAAATATCCCGACTATCACATCATCAACCTCGACAAACTGACCTACGCCGGTAATCTGGCGAACCTCAAGGATGTGGAGGGCAAGCCGAACTACGAATTCGTCAAGATGGACATCTGCGACTTTGAGGCTTTCTACCAGCTGATGCAGGACAAGAAGGTCGATGGCATCATCCATCTCGCTGCCGAGAGCCATGTCGATCGCTCCATCAAGGATCCGTTCACCTTTGCACGCACCAACGTGATGGGCACTTTGAGCCTGTTGCAGGCTGCCAAGCTCTATTGGGAATCCCTCCCCGAAAAGTATGAGGGCAAGCGTTTCTACCACATCTCGACCGATGAGGTTTATGGCGCCTTGACCATGAGCCATCCTGAGGGTGTGAAACCTCCCTTCTCGACTACGGCTTCCAGCACCGAGCATCACCTAGCCTACGGTACGGACTTCTTCTACGAGACCACCAAGTACAATCCGCATTCGCCCTACAGTGCCGCCAAGGCCAGCTCCGATCATTTCGTTCGCGCCTACCACGACACCTACGGCATGCCGACCATCGTCACCAACTGCTCGAACAACTACGGCCCTTATCAGTTCCCCGAGAAGCTGATACCGCTTTTCATCAACAATATCCGTCATCGCAAGCCGCTGCCCGTCTATGGCAAGGGCGAGAACGTGCGTGACTGGCTCTTCGTTGAAGACCATGCTCGTGCCATTGACCTGATTTTCCACAAGGGCACCATCGCCGAGACTTACAACATCGGCGGATTCAACGAATGGAAGAACATCGACCTCATCAAGGTGGTTATCAAGACTGTCGATCGTCTGCTCGGACGCGAAGAGGGCGAAGACCTCAACCTCATCACCTACGTCACCGACCGTCTGGGTCACGATGCACGCTATGCCATCGACTCGACGAAACTCCAGAAGGAACTTGGTTGGGAGCCAAGCCTGCAGTTCGAGGAAGGTATCGAAAAGACTGTCCGTTGGTACCTCGAGAACCAGGAGTGGATGGATAATGTGACGAGCGGCGACTACATGAAGTATTACGAGGACATGTACGCCAACCGATAAGCCAAATGACAAGAAACGGTGATGACAGATTCCTGCCATTACTGTTTCTTTTTTCTAACACACATCTTAACACACTTTCATGAAACGTCTTCTAACCATCCTAAGCACATTTCTCCTTTCAACCATCTGCTTGATGGCCCTGGATTTGGGAGGACAAAACCGTCAGGACATCTGCCTCAACGAGGGCTGGGGCTATCATTCCATCTTCGAAGTTGCCAAGAAGGCACCCTTCGAACCTGTCACCCTGCCCCACACATGGAACGTCAGATTCATCCCAGGCACTGTGCGCTACGACCGCGCCATGAACGTCTATAACCGCACACTCACCATTACTCCCGAGATGCAGGGCAAACGCCTTTTCCTTTATTTCGAGGGCGTCAATTCCGTGGCTTCGGTTTTCATCAATCGTCACATCGTGGGCGAACACAAGGGAGGATACCTGGCTTTCTGCTACGAGATTACCGACTTTGTCAAGCCTGGCGACAACCTGCTTGAAGTGTGGGCCAGCAATGCATTCCGCACCGACGTATTGCCTATTTCGGGCGACTTCAATGTCTATGGCGGCATCCATCGTCCCTGCCACCTCATCGTCACCGAACAGGATTGTATCCGTCCTGACTTTTACGCTTCGCCCGGCGTGCTGATTCGCCAGAAAAACGTTTCCGCCGAACAAGCCGATCTGGACATCGAGACATTCCTCTCGCTCAAGAGTGGAAAGCAATGCCGGCTCAAGGCAGAAGTCAAGGACAAAGCCGGGAACATTGTCGGCAGCAGTACCGTTGCTGCACAGGGGGATGTTGTCCACATTCCTTTGACCATACCGAACCCGCATCTCTGGCAAGCCAAGCAGGATCCCTATCTTTACACCGTGGAGGTGTCGCTGATGGATGGCAACAAGGTCATCGACCAGGTGCGACAACCGACTGGGCTACGCTCCTTCTACGTTGATCCTGACCAAGGCTTCTTCCTCAATGGCAAACATCTCGACCTTGTGGGATTCAACCGTCATGACGACTTCGACGGACGCGGTTCGGCCCTCCTGCCTGAACATTATCAGCAGGACATGGAGCTGATCCTTGAATCGGGAGCCACCTTCATGCGTCTGGCGCACTATCCCCACAATGAGGAGATGTATCGCCTCAGCGACGAGAACGGCATTGTGCTTTGGACCGAGATTCCGTTCTGCGGTCCCGGCGGCATGGCCTACACGGGCTTCCTCGACACCCCAGGCTTCAAGGAGAATGCACGGCAATGCGCCCATGAACTCGTCTATCAGAAGTTCAATCACCCGTCCATCTGTTTCTGGGCCATCTTCAACGAGGTGCTCGTCGATAAGGACAACTTCATTGGTTACGATGACCCCACCGAGTTCTTCAAGGAAATCAACGCCATCTACAAAGGGCTCGATCCTTCGCGACTCACCACCTTCGCCACCTGCGTCGATACGAAGCTATATATCGGCATTGCCGACCTTCTGGCTTGGAACAAGTACTTCGGTTGGTACAGCGATGCCGTGGGACAGGCTGACAAGTTCTTCGACAATGCGAAGGAAGAGGCTGCGGGCACACCTGTCGGTGTTTCGGAATATGGTGCCGGCGCCTCGCCCAATCAGCACAGTTGGCCTTTGGACAACGCCAACAAGGCCGACGGACATTTCCATCCCGAAGAGGCACAGGCCGTTTGTCATGAAGGCAATTGGGCCTGCTTCAGCACGCGTCCTTATCTTTGGTGCAAGACCATCTGGCACTTCGCCGATATCCAATCGTACCAGCGCAAGGAGGGCGAAAAGGATGGCTTCAACGACAAAGGCCTCATCACCTACGACCGCAAGATAAAGAAGGATGCCTTCTGGTTCTACAAGGCCAACTGGAATCCCGAACCGATGATCTATATCGCATCCCGTCGTTTCACCGACCGCACCGAAGCGCAGACCGACGTTCGCGTCTATACCAACCTCAAGCAGGTGACACTCTTCATCAACGGCAAGAAGATCGGCACGATGAAGCCCGACAACATCCGCCGTGCCCTATTCAATGGCGTTACCATCCAACCTGGCCAGAACGTGATTCGCGTCGAAGGCAAGAACGGTAAACAACTCCTCAGCGACCAGTGCATCTGGAATTTAAATTGATACTCCCATGAAACTCCTCCTCACCCTCGCCCTTGCATCCATCAGTTGCGAGTCACTCCTCTCCCAACAAGTCTTCGAGGCCAATCCTTCGAACCTCACCACTGTGCTGAAGCAGGTGCAGAAGCAGCTGCGCAAACCCCAGAAGGAAGACATCGTCATCCAGCTTGCTGGCGGCACCTATCAATTCACCGAACCACTCGACATCGACCAGAGCTTCAATGGGCGTGACGGACACACCGTCACCCTCCGTGCTGCCGAAGGACAGACACCCGTCTTCAGTGGAGGACGCACCGTGACAGGATGGCAGCGTGTCAACGGAAATCTTTGGAAAGCGCATCTCAACTGTCCCGTCAAATTGCGCAGTCTCCTCGTCAATGGCCGACGCGCCGTGATGGCTGCCGCTCATAAGCGTTCGCAGGGTGCAGGTGTGTTGAATTATTTCGAGATCACGGGAGATGAGCCATGGGCATTTGGTGCCGGACAGGGTGTAGATGGCATCAAGCTTGTAGCCGATCCCGAACTGCATCTCTTCCGCAATCCCGAGGACGTGGAGATTGTGCAGGAGAAGACCTGGACCGAGAAGATACTCTGTCCCCGCGAGTTTGACAAATGGGGCGACACCATCATCGTGCGTTTCCAACAGCCGCTCGGCGCCATCCTCAACTCGATGGCTTGGGCTGGCAGAATCGACTACAACAAGCTCTTCTACGTGCGCAATGCCTACGAATTGCTCGACGAGCCTGGGGAGTTCTATTTCGACCGTTCGGCGCAAACGCTTTACTACTACAGTCGCGGAGAAGACATGACGACAGCCGAAGTCATCGCTCCAAGCAGCGAGGGTCTGCTCCGTTTGCATGGTCTGTCGAATGCGCGTCAGCTTGAAAACTTCCGTATCGAAGGCGTGACCTTTGCCTACGACACTTGGAACCTCATGTCGCTCGATGGTTCGCGTGGCTTCGGTGGCATCCAGAGCCTCGGCCTGGCTTTCAAATACATTCCCGATGGCAACTGGCATCCCACGAAGTACAATTCCTGCGACACTCCCGAAGGTTGTGTCGATGTCAAGAATGCACGTGGCATACAAATCACCGGTTGCCGCTTCGAACACCTCGGCTGTGCCTCAGCCATCACATTGATGAACGATGTGAGCGAGTCGTGTGTCACCGGTTGTTTCTTCAACGACATCTTCGGCAATGCAATTACCATCGGTCATCCCCAACATTACGAGATTGGGGATGGCGAAGGACGTTTCGCGCCAGGCGTTGAGGGGCTCTGCCACGACATCAACATCACCAACAATTACATCCGCAACGTCAGCATCGACTTCCGTCAGATTGAGGCCATCATGGGCTTCTTCTGCAATACCGTCCACATCGACCACAACGACATCCTCGGTTGTCCATACGGTGCCATCGCCCTCGGTTGGTGGTGGGCGAATGCCAAGATTCCCGAGCCCAAACTATCGGGCAACAACACCATCAGCTTCAATCGTGTGGGTCAGTCACACCAGCTGCTTTCCGATGGCGGCATCGTCTATATGCTCGGTCCTCAGCCCGGCTCTGTGGTCGAGGGCAACTATCTCTTCAAGGGTCCCCGTTGCATCTATCCCGACGATGGTTCATCGGGCTGGAAGATTCACGACAATGTCATCAATTCCGTCGGTCAGCTCTGGTTCCACATCGACTCCGATCGCGACTACGACATCGAGACCTACCACAACTTCGTGAAGGCCAACAACACGGCTAATAGTGGACGTGGCACCACCATCACCGACACGCAGGTCTTCCGCAACGTGGATTTCAGTGACGAAGCCAAAGCCATCATGGATGCATCGGGCATTGAAGATGCTTGGAAACATATCATCCCCGCCGAGGAACCTGCCCTCGTTCGCATTTATCCCGATTTCGACATCAAGCGCTGGTGATAATAATCGAGTAGGAGGTAAACGCTAATCGTAGGCGTTTATCTCCTACTTTCACGTTTACCGACCTCTCACACCACCGTACGTGCCGTTCGGCATACGGCGGTTCCGTGCTTTGACACCTCAAGCGAGGCGTGTGTTTCGTTG
>JAFYZW010000140.1 GCA_017548545.1 Bacteroidales bacterium
AAAACGCTATTCACTAAAGTCAAACACCCCTGTTTTTGTCAATCATAGATTTCATTTCAAACATATTTTATTAATAATAAGGATTATTTTAACTTTTTGGACGAAACGGTATGAAAATTCCAAAATAATTATCAACTTTGCGCCGATTATCCGCTTTAGCTCCCCAAAAACCAAGCTAACTAAACCAACAACTAACCATTATTGTCGAGCCTTACACTACTATATTGAGCGCCGACTTACAATTGCTATTTATCTTAATTCATAAAATCATTACTTATGAACAAAAACATTGTACCCTCAAGAATGAGCCTGCTGTTAGTAGGTTCCATGGCTCTTGTCAGCTCCTGTCAGGACTATGAGCCGTTCGATGACCAAGTGGTGCAGGACAAAGCCTACACCCATGAGTTTGTAAAGCAATTCGGTGAAATCGACCCCGACCAAGACTGGGACCTTTTCGGCCAGTTGGCGCGCCATATCGGGCCGGCAACGCGTGCTGTGATGGATGTGACACCAACTGTCACACTTTTCGACAAGACGATGGAGATTTCGCAGGCTGATCACAGCAACTATACCAAAATCTTGCCTGAGATTAATATTCCGAATAATACATATGCAAACTCCAACCTCGGACGAGTGACTCAGGACTTCCTCACTTCTGCCCGCGAGATTGAACTGTACCCTGTTCACTGGACGACTTCGGCAACCGATGCCATTGGCATATATTGGTACGTCGATGAAGAGGGTGACGGTGTAAAAACCATAATGGGCAAGGATGATAAAATGTATTACATCAAAGAATACACTATCCTCGAAGACCACAAGACTCGTCTGGAGATAGCGTTCGAATACAATGATGGCCATACAACTTCACATTACGTTGACGGTGTTCTGGATGTCAAAGAGCAGTTCCTGACCCAACAACAGATGAGTGATCAAGGTATCAATAGACAATATCTCATTTCACATGGATATAAGATTACAGTTCCCAACGAAATTACGGAATACGGATTCTGGATCAAGAACTTGGGAAGCGGCCTTGACGAAAGATTTTCTGAATGGAAGCTGAACAGTAAGCCAGGAGGCCCGATTGAAGACGAAGGCGACCACATGAGCTACACTGCCACCTTCAACCTCAGCAGTTTGGTGGATGAAAGTGGTAATCCTCTGTATCCGAATGACCAAAACCAATACCTCTGCTTTGAGGACTGGATCAACTGGGGCGATGCTGACCTCAACGACCTGGTGTTCATTGCCGAAGGACTCGATTACACCAATATTAAAGACAATACCACCATCTACGAAAACGCGCTCCTTGTCTGCGAAGACCTCTCGTCCTACGACTTCGACTTCAACGATATCGTTCTCGACCTGACCTTCAAGGAAGAAGAAAAGAGAATTTATGAATGGGTTGAAGAAAGTGGTAATATTGCCGCTCACTGGGAGCTTAAGGGAACTGAAGAGACCGACAAAACGCTCTTTGTAAAGCCTATGGCAGCCGGTGGCGCTTACGAGACAGAACTTATAATTGGTATCCTTAATAAGGGTGAAATCCACTCCTTAATGGGAGAAACGGGTTGGAGTGGCAACCACAAACGTCATGAAATCATCAATGCTGGCGCGGAATACACCAACAGGTCTGATTCTATTCCTTATATCCTACCAATGGATTACCAATGGAATGTAGGCGATGGTCAAGGCAAATTTGCTACTCACCTTTCGCAGCTCTTTGCCGAAAGCTTCATCATTTTGAAATGCTTAGGAGAAGATCCAGATGGCAAGTCTGCTGAAAAGATTATCACGAGTGGGAAAATCAATCTCGACCCGAATTCACCTACTGCTGCACCCCAGATGATGCTCTTGCCTAACTATTTCGAATGGCCGCGTGAAGAGTATCCCATTAGTAATGCCTATAGAGGCTTCAATGACTGGGTTTCCGACATCACCAAGACCAGTTGGATCCTTGACACCCAGGTTACTGACTCAATCACCGATCGTGGCGACTTGAAGCCAGATAATCCGGAAGAGCAACAGAATCATAACCTCATCGAAACAATCGAGGTGCCAATTGTAAGGGGACAATTTGTATATGACGACCCAGATGAGCCATGGATTTTTGACAATGCTTATTTCGTCAGTCTCCTGGGTATAAAGTCCCTGACAGTCGATGATCAGTCGAAGGCAGATGTCATTGTACATTACGTAAAGAAGTATGATGTCTATATAGATGACGCAGATGGCAACCTGCTCGTGAATGATAATTTCGGCACTGGTGGTGCGCGTACTACGACCTACACATTGAGTCCACGCAAGTTCAACCAAGCATTGAACTCTGGTGGCATTTGGATTATTCCAGAAGATGACCAAGCGGATTTTGAAATCTCGAAGGTTGAAATCAAACTTTATGGTGCAACCGACCCGAGCAAGCGTCACAAGCTCGTTGTCGATCCAATGTCGGTATTGTTGGACGAGATTGGACAAACGATTCAAATCACAGCCTCTTCTGAAACAGGCGCCAACATTTCATACCAGACGTCCAGCAGCAGCGTTGCTACCATTGACGCAAATGGCGTGATCAGAGCTCAAGGTGAAGGCTCTTGCGATATCATCGTCACAGCACAAGCAGGCAATGGCTACTCGGCCAGCCAGGCGAGAGTCAAGGTTGTTGTCAACAAGACCCCAACTATCTCACTTCAGATGAGTGATCCAGTAGCTGCTCCAGACTTTGAGGGACAAACTTGGACATACGATCCACAATGGGGCGTTGCTGATGAAGATCTTCTGTATCCAAGAGGAAGCCAGCATACGACTTATGACAACGTCCAGCATATCACAGCTTCCAATGCACATGATTTGAGCACTTGGACCAGTGGTGCTGTATTATCATTCCACTACCAAGTGATCGAAGGCGACTGGACTCCGCAAATCTTCCACGTCTTGAATCCTAACGGAACTCTCATTGCCGGTAGCGATCAAAATATTACTTATTGGGAAGGCGATCGCACCTATGAGATTAGCGCTTCAGATTTGCAAAGTTGCATTGTGAACGGCGAGTGCGATATCACCATTGAGTTCAGAACTCCACCTACGTCAATTACAAGTGCTACATTAACCAAGATAGCTACTCAGTAAGTCTTTCCCCCACAAATATCCGAGGGCCGCAATCCAGATGATTGCGGCCCTCGTGTTTTTATCTCCTAGCTCCTCTCCCAATGGAAACGAACAATTAATCGACATCCCAATTTGGAATGTCGTCATTTCACAAAAGAAGTAAAGTGCAGACCCAATAACAAGGGCCGCAATCCGAACAATGGATTGCGGCCCTTGCCATTTATGGATGGAGTTCGTTTAGAACTCAAGGGACTTACGTGGAGCGTTGAAGACACGGCTGAAGTCGTCGCGATTGCCAACCACGAGGTTGTCAAACTCGCGCTGACCGGTACCGGCTGGGATAAGGTGACCGCAAATAACGTTCTCCTTCATGCCCTGCAACGTATCTACCTTACCGAGGATGGCTGCCTCGTTGAGCACCTTCGTCGTCTCCTGGAACGAAGCGGCCGACATGAAGCTCTGGGTGCCGAGGGCTGCACGAGTGATACCCTGAAGCATCTGCTCACATGTAGCAGGCTGTGCATCACGTGCATCGACGAGCTTCTTTTCGCGGCGCTTGAGCATCGAGTTCTCGTCGCGCAAGCGGCGTGGCGAAACGATCATACCAGGCTTAAGCTCGGTGGAGTCACCCGACTTGGTGATGACCTTCATACCCCAGATGCGATCGTTCTCGGCAGCAAACTCAAGCTTATCAACCACCTGGTTCTCGAGGAAGTTGGTATCGCCCGAAGAGCGTACATTGACCTTACGCATCATCTGACGTACAATGACCTCGAAGTGCTTGTCGTTGATCGACACGCCCTGCAGACGATAAACGTCCTGAACCTGGTTAACGATGTACTCCTGCACGGCTGTTGGGCCAAGAATGCGGAGGATATCGTTCGGGGTGATAGCGCCATCGCAAAGAGGATTACCAGCACGCACATAGTCGCGCTCCTGAACGAGCAGCTGACGATTGAGCGGGATGTTGTACTTGCGGATGTCGCCATACTTGCCAACGATTTCAATCTCCTGAGTACCACGCTTGATGCGACCAATCTTTACCTCACCGTCAATCTCGGTGACGAT
Organism: Bacteroidales bacterium; assembly: GCA_017548545.1. Taxonomy (GTDB): domain Bacteria; phylum Bacteroidota; class Bacteroidia; order Bacteroidales; family UBA3663; genus Liminaster. The sequence goes on from JAFYZW010000140.1 coordinate 4,177, forward strand.
GGCAGGGTTGGATGGGTTGCGAGCCTCGAAGAGCTCGGTCACACGTGGCAGACCACCGGTAATATCGGATGCCTTGTTAGAAGTGCGGTTGATCTTAACGATGATCTTACCAGGCTGAACCACCTCATTGTCATTGACCATGATGTGGGCACCCAATGGCAAGGTGTAAGATGCCAACACTTTATTATCACCATCCTTGTCGATGATTTGGACAACAGGTGCTATCGAACGGTCCTTCGACTCGACGACAATCTTGTCCTCAAGACCCGTGGTGGCATCTTCCTCAATCTTGTAGGTCACGCCTTCGATAACGTTCTGGTAACGGATGGTACCAGGATGCTCGTTGACGATAACGGCATTGAATGGGTCCCATTCAGCGATGACATCGCCCTTCTTGACCTTAGTACCACTCTGGAGGAAGAGGGTAGAACCATAACCAATGGCAGCCTGCTGCAGCGTCATACCAGTATTGGGATCCTCAATACGCATTTCGGTCATACGGCTGACAACCACCTTCTGGATGCTTCCATCAAGCTGTGGTGCATCGATGGTACGAAGTTCATCGATGATGAGGTTACCATCATAGCCTGCCTTGAGGTTGTTGACAGCAACGACGCTACCTGCAATACCACCGGCGTGGAAGGTACGGAGGGTAAGCTGCGTACCAGGCTCACCGATAGACTGAGCAGCGATGACGCCGACTGCCTCGCCCTTCTGCACCATGCGGTTGGTCGAAAGGTTGCGACCATAGCACTTGGCACAAACACCATGCTTCGACTCACAGGTGAGCACCGAACGGATCTCGACACGCTTGATGGGGCTGTCCTGAATCTCGTCGGCAATGCGCTCGGTAATCTCTTCACCCGCTGCGATAATCAGCTCACCCGTGATGGGATGGATGATATCGTGAACGGACACACGTCCGAGGATACGCTCCTTGAGGGTGGCGATCACCTCGTCGTTATTCTTGAGCTCGGTGCAAACGAGACCACGCAGAGTTCCACAGTCCTCCTCACGAATGATGACATCGTGAGCGACGTCAACAAGACGACGAGTGAGGTAACCTGCATCGGCCGTCTTAAGGGCGGTATCGGCCAGACCCTTACGAGCACCGTGGGTGGAGATGAAGTATTCGAGGGCCGACATGCCTTCCTTGAAGTTGGCAATGATCGGGTTCTCGATGATCTGTGCACCTTCGGCACCTGCCTTCTGAGGCTTGGCCATAAGACCACGCATACCCGAAAGCTGTGCAATCTGGTCCTTCGAACCACGGGCACCCGAGTCCATCATCATATAGATGGCGTTGAAGCCACGCTCAGCCTCGGTGAACTGCTTCATCAAGGTCTTGGTGAGCTTGGTGTTGGTGGCCGACCAGACGTCGATTACCTTGTTGTAACGCTCGGTGTTGGTAATCCAACCGTTGTTGTAGGTATCCATGATCTGCTCGATCTCCTTCAGCGCATTGTTGATGATCGCAGGCTTTTCAGCAGGAACGAGCACATCGCCGAGGTTGAACGACAGACCAGCACGGAACGACTCATAGTATCCGAGGTTCTTGACATCGTCGAGGAACTCGGAAGTACGAGGGATACCACAATACTTGATGACATTGGTGATGACACCGCGGAGCGACTTCTTGGTGATAATCTCGTTGACAAAACCTACCTTGGCAGGTACCTTCTCGTTGAAGATTAGGCGGCCACAGGAAGTCTCGACCATGCGCTTGATAGGCTTGCGACCGTTCTCCTCATCAACATCATCGACAACGCACTTGATACGTGCCTGCATGGAGCAACGTCCCTCGTTCATGGCAATCATGGCCTCTTCAGGGCCATAGAAGGTCAGACCTTCACCCAAGTCGTTATCACGAATCTTGGTGATGTAGTAAAGGCCGAGCACCATATCCTGCGAAGGCACGGTGATAGGAGCACCATTGGCAGGATTGAGGATGTTGTGTGAACCAAGCATGAGGATCTGTGCCTCAAGGATGGCAGCATTGCCCAAAGGCAGATGGACAGCCATCTGGTCGCCGTCGAAGTCGGCATTGAACGCGGTACAAGCGAGTGGGTGAAGCTGGATAGCCTTGCCCTCGATCATACGAGGCTGGAATGCCTGAATACCTAGACGGTGAAGTGTCGGTGCACGGTTGAGCAGCACAGGATGACCCTTCATCACAAGCTCGAGGATGTCGAATACGACTGGATCGCGCTTATCGACAATCTTCTTGGCCGACTTGACGGTCTTGACGATGCCACGCTCGATGAGTTTGCGAATGATGAACGGCTTGTACAACTCGGCAGCCATGAGCTTTGGCAGACCGCACTCGTTCATCTTCAGCTCAGGACCTACGACGATAACGGAACGTGAAGAATAATCGACACGCTTACCGAGAAGGTTCTGACGGAAACGTCCCTGCTTACCCTTGAGTGAGTCGGAGAGCGACTTCAACGGACGATTAGACTCCGACTTGACGGCGCTGGACTTGCGGGAGTTGTCGAACAGAGAATCGACAGCCTCCTGCAGCATACGCTTCTCGTTGCGGAGGATGACCTCTGGAGCCTTGATCTCCATCAGTCGCTTCAGACGATTGTTACGAATGATGACGCGACGATAGAGGTCGTTGACATCAGAGGTGGCAAAACGACCACCATCGAGCGGAACGAGAGGACGCAGTTCGGGTGGAATGACGGGCAGAATCTTGACAATCATCCACTCGGGCTTGTTGCGCTCCTTGGAAGAACGGAACTGTTCGACAACCTGAAGGCGCTTCAAAGCCTCGGTCTTGCGCTGCACCGAACCTTCGGTGTTGGCACGGTCACGCAGTTCGTAGGAGAGTGCATCGAGATCGACCTGCTGGAGGAGTTCGAGGATAGCCTCGGCACCCATCTTGGCGATGAACTTGTTGGGATCATCATCAGGCAGAGCCTGGTTTTTGATACCCACCTTCTCGATGGCCTCCAAGTATTCATCCTCGGAGAGCGTATCGAGTTTATGCAGACCATCGTTCTTGCCCTTCTCAAGAGGACCGGGCTGAAGAATAATGTAACGCTCGTAGTAGATCACCGAATCCAGCTTCTTGGTAGGAATGCCCAAGAGGTAGCCGATCTTGTTGGGGAGAGAACGGAAGTACCAGATATGAGCTACAGGAACCACTAGATTGATGTGTCCGCAACGCTCACGACGTACTTTCTTCTCAGTAACCTCCACACCGCAACGCTCGCAGACACAACCCTTGTAGCGGATGCGCTTGTACTTGCCGCAGTGGCACTCGTAGTCCTTGACAGGACCGAAGATGCGCTCGCAGAACAAACCGTCACGCTCAGGCTTGTAAGTACGATAGTTGATGGTCTCGGGCTTGAGCACCTCACCGTATGAGTTGTCAAGAATCTCTTCAGGCGAGGCCAGACCGATGCTGATCTGCGTGAAGTTGGTCTTCTTGCTGTTATTTTCTTTTCTAAAAGCCATATATTATTTGACTATTATGAATTATTCAATCTTGATGCTTAAGCAGAGACCCTTGAGCTCGTGGAGGAGCACGTTGAGAGACTCTGGGAGACCTGGCGTAGGCATGTTGTCACCCTTGACGATGGCTTCGTAGGTCTTGCTGCGACCTGTGACATCGTCTGACTTGACGGTGAGAATCTCCTGGAGCGTATGAGCGGCACCGAATGCTTCGAGTGCCCAAACTTCCATCTCGCCGAAACGCTGGCCACCGAACTGTGCCTTACCACCAAGAGGCTGCTGGGTGATGAGTGAGTATGGGCCAATGGAACGTGCAT
>JAFYZW010000141.1 GCA_017548545.1 Bacteroidales bacterium
CTATCGGTAATGCTTCCACTGGTGTCGATTGCAACGAGTAAGTGTGTATCAAACTGGTGAGTGCTACCCAATTGCAGGAATCCGGTTCTTCGATTGGGGCGCATGCGGGTCAGATGACGTTGGCTACTGAGAATTGAACTGTGGAATCCTTCCCAAATTAATCGGTTGTTGATCCTCGCTTTGGTGCTAGCCTTGATGGTTTCGACTATTTCTGCTGGTAGGCTTCCCCAATCTGTCGTTCGGTTTATCAGGTCGTTGATGCGTTGACGCTGTAATTCGTCCTCTCTCCACAGGAATGATTTATCTTTGTCTTGAGGTTTGTTGTATTCCGATTGGGATTCGTGATTTGTCCTATCTTTACCCTTTTCTGTCTCATCCTGATTGTTCTCTCTAGACCTGTTGTTTTCTTCGTCCTGTTTCTGTCCCTGTATTTGTTTTGCATACCATTCATAATATTGGCCCAAGGGCAGATGATAATAGCCAGGATCATGTACGGGTAGACTATCCTTGTGAAGCATGCAATAGCCATCTCCGATAGTGATATCAGAGCCTATTGAAAGCGCTTCCTTGCTACATCCTTCAGGTTGACGTTCGTAGGGATGCTTTAGGAAGAGACGAATCATTTCGACTCGCATTAGCTGATCCACTTCTGCATAGTTCTTATGCGATAAGATGAGCGGGTTGTACTCGATCTTTCCTTGTCCGCAGCGAAACGGACACTCCATGCGGGCATTCTCTTCCAACAGCTGTTGGCAGAGTAACGAAAAGAATGCGGGTTCTTGTAAGAACCAGTTTTCGCTAAGAAGCTGAAGTGTTTCTTTTACGTTCATTTCTCCTTACATGTTAGCAATGAAGGTAGAAAGTTTCTGGTAGATTTCCGAACAGAAGGTAGTAATGAAAAGAATGGCTTCAGGATAGCTGCCGCTTTCGAAGAGATTAGCAAGATGGGCAATAGCTTCCTTCTGATCCATGTCTTCGAGCAGATAGAAATATTTACTGAGATTCTCGGCGTAGTGGAATAGCTGTCGGACATCGATAGGGGAGTGTTCGTTCAACGTAACAACCGAGTAGGCAAGGAGCTTCGAAGCATCGGGATAGGTAACCTCAAGATGCTGGAAGATGCTTTCGTTGATAATGGCAAGTTGATGCAGACGCAAGCTGCGAAGTTGTGCCTCGTGCCCATTGCAATCGTTCAGAATCTGTGCACCTGTCAACATTTGATGACCTTGAGAGAAAGCGAAGAATCGGCTTGCAGCTTGTGCCCCCACAATTCCTGCTATCAAATCGAGGTCCTCGTCGCCCAAGTTTCGACGCGGTCGCAATGAGCCGTCGGGAGCTAGTTCCTGAAGGACATCGCTCACACGCCGCCAAGCGCGGCGATCAGGATGTTTCTCTAAGCCCGTATCTTCTCCTTCTTTGTGTTCTGAAATGTCGTCTAAGAGTGTCGGTTCGTTTTGAATGAACTCTATTACACGCTTGTCTAGTTGTTTCACCTGAGCCCAAAGTAGCCATTCCTGCACCGTTGGACAAAACTGATACACGTTAAAGCGGCTGACAAGTGAAGGATCGAGGTGTGTAAGTTGATATTCATCGCCTTCATTGACAGCCGAGATGATACGGCTTCCTTTCGGCAGTTCGTGTCCCGCCAAGCGACGATTGAGCGCAAGATCCATGACGGTTTGGAGTATCTCTGGTCGTGCACGGTTCAGTTCGTCAAGGAAGAGAACAATGGGCTTGTTGTCAGTCGGGAACCAATAGGGTGGTAAGAAGTCGGTGCGTTCCCCAGTCTTGGTAGGTAAGCCTATCAGGTCACCAGGGTCGGACATTTGACCAAGGAACAATGCCACGACTCGCATTCCTTTCCCTTCGAAATAGTCTGTCAGAATCTCAGACTTGCCTATACCATGACGCCCCACCAGCATAATATTATGCGTGGCGGGGGTCACATCAAGGATATGGAGAAGTTTCCTTGTGTCGATTATAATCATATTCGGAGATTATTGCGAAGATAATTCACTATTTGAGCCACTTGTCGAGCCAGTTGAAATAAACTCGCTGCCAGAGAACGGCATTCTGGGGATGGAGTACCCAATGGCTCTCATTGGGGAAGTATAGGAATTCGGCAGGAATGCCACGCATACGAGCGAGGTTGAAAGCCTGCATGCCTTGAGTCACAGGAATGCGGTAGTCATGCTCGTTGTGGATAACGAGAATGGGGGTGTCCCATTTTGTGATCGACTTGTGAGGAGAATCGGTATAACATGCGTTGATGCCTCCATTGCCACGCTTGGGTGTATGGCAAAGACCTTCTTCCAATCCATTCTGTCCGAAATACGATCCGCCGTAATCCCAATCGGCAAACCACATCTCTTCGGTCTCGCCATACATCGACTCGCAGTTGAAAATACCGCAATGAGCAATGAAGCACTTGAAGCGCTTCTGGTGATGTCCGGCCAACCAATATACGGAATATCCGCCAAATGAGGCACCTACGGCACCAAGGTGATCAGCATCACACCACGATTCGGTCTTGACTATATTGTCGATGGCTGTAAAGTAGTCGCGCATACATTGTCCGGCAAAGTCACCAGCGATCTGTTCGTTGAACTTCTGTCCGAAGCCTGGTACACCATGTCGGTTAGGCATTACGAGGGCATAACCATTGGCCTGCATGATTGCCATGTTCCAGCGTGTGCTCCAGAACTGACTTACTGCGCTTTCTGGACCTCCTTGGCAATAAAGGATAGTGGGAACTTTCAGCTTCGGGTCTTTGGCAATTGCCTCGTCGAAGCCGGCAGGATAAGCTATCCATACGAGCATTGTGTCGCCATTGGTGCATTTCATCCAGCGTTTTTCTATACGTCCCATGTCTCCAAGTTGGGCGAGCAGGGCATCGTTCTCGTGCGTCAGCTGTGTGGCAACACCGTTGTCGAGCAGGTAGATTTCGTTTGGTTGATGCCAGTCGTGACGCAACGTGAGGAGCTTTTCACCCACATAGGTTACAGCACCGAAATCATGGTCTGAATTGTCGCTTATGCGACTTACTTCACCATCGAGATTAACTTTGAACACTTGAGCCGTGCCATAGCTGTAGCTTACGAACGTCAATGTTTTGCCATCGGGAGCCCATACGTATGTCTCGCAGTTGTTGTCGTAGTTGGCTGTTAGGTCCTTGAACTTACCAGCATAGTCATTTACTTTGGACCAGTCTCCATCATTGCCCATAGGGAAACCGTCGAGGTTGATGATCATGAGCGCATTCTTGTCGCTTTCGTAACCGTTGCGAGCCATGGCTTGGAAAGCGAGGAGTTTTCCGTCGGGCGAGAAAGACGGGCAGGTGTCGTAGCCATGATCGCCGGGATGAAGATCGAAGGTTTGACCTGTGACAATATCATAGAGATAGAGTGACGAACGTGTCGAGAAAGCATATCGTGTGCCCACTTCTTTACGAGTGGCATATACAATCTGCGTGCCTTGGGGATTCCATGCAAAACTCTCAATGCCGCCGAAAGGTCGCATCGGGCATTCGTATGGCTCACCTTCCATAATGTCGATCAGTGCTTCCTTTCGCAAGCCATTTTCGTCAAAGGGTGCGATGAATGGATGTGGGCAGTTGTTAACAAAGTCATCCCAATGACGATAGTTCATATCGTTCCACAGACGTCCTGTCGTCTTGTCTAGGCCCTCGAACAGCGTCGAGTCGATACGTGGGATATCGAGCGGAAGGATCACGAGTACTTGGTCCTGGTTGGGATTGAGCACGAAACCTTCGATGTCTTTGTCGAGGTCGGAGATCTGCTTGCGAGCTGTCCCGTCGGCATTCATTTGCCACATTTGCATTGAGCCGCTTTCGCTGCTCAGGAAGTAGATTTTCGAGCCGTCCTTGCTCCATACAGCATTTTGTTCCGATTTGGCCGTGTGGGTTATCTGCACAGATTCGGCATCTTCCTTGGTCACGTCAAGCACGAAGAGTTCGCGATTAGTCTTGTCTTCCTTCACCCTAGTGTAACCCACGCCATAGAGCACCTTGGAGCCGTCGGGCGAAGCCTGCATATCGCTGATTTTGCCAAGTTCCTGCAGGAGTTCGGGAGTCATCCGATTTGCTACTATCTCAGTCTTGCCAACGATGGGCCCGTTGTCCGACTGAGTCTCTTTGTTCGTTGTGCACGATGCTGCCAATGCTAAAGTTGCAGCTGCTGTCATGATGAAAAGATTTAGCTTGTTCATATTAGAATAATTTATTTGAATCTTGCGATGATCTCTAGTATTTCTTTGCCGAAAGCTTCAAGGATTCGTTTGCCGATACCTGGCATGGCGAGTAGTTCCTTCTCATTGCTCGGCAGATTATTGACCAAGGCGATCAGCGTTGCATTGTGCAAAATGGCGTAGGGTTGTACCTTAAGCATATATGCTTTCTTGATTCGCCATGCACGTA
>JAFYZW010000142.1 GCA_017548545.1 Bacteroidales bacterium
ATCGATTCTGTGGCATCATCGACTATTTCGCTTGTGTTTGATTTTCATAAAAACTAATTTGTCATGAATCAAGGAACACCCGTCAAGAAATTCGATCAGCCCACCAAGCGCTACGTTCAGATTCTCGATATCTCCAACGACCCTGAACTTATCCACAAGTATTGCCATTGCCATTCGCAGGAGGTCTTCTGGCCTGAGATACAGGAGGGACAGAAGCAGGTGGGCATCCTCGAGATGGAGATCTATCGTAAGGATAATCACCTTGTCATGATTGTCGAGACGGTTGCAGACTTCCAATGGGACGAAGCCATGGCGAAACTTGCCACGTTGCCCCGCCAGGCAGAATGGGAGGCATTCGTGGCCGCCTTCCAGGGCTGCGATCCCAATGCCAAGAGCGATGAGAAGTGGCAGATGACCGAACTGATGTTCCATCATTATTAAGATTTACCAAGGAGATTGATCACCAGCTTAATCCAGATTGTAAAGATATGAAGCAAGTACTGATCGTAGGCGGGGCTTCAGGCATTGGCCTGTCCCTTTCTCTATTCCTGACACAGCAGGAAGAGGTCGAGCGTGTATATGTGCTCGACAAGAAACCTTTTGATGAACAATACAAGCATGATAAGATTGTTGCCGACATTTTTGATGTGACCAGCGAGGACTATAGCGTGTTGGACAAGTATGATGATGTCGATGCGCTCTATATCACGGCAGGTTATGGTCACCTTGGCATGGTAGAGGATTTTGATGACAAGTATATCCGTTCCATCTTTGCCGTCAATGCCGAAGGACCAATCCGTATCCTGCGTCATTTCTATCCTCGGATGTTGGAGGCAAAGCCTTTCCATTGTGCCGTGATGGTAAGCATTGCTGCCCATCTGTCGTCTCCACTTTTTGCCTATTATAGTGCCACGAAGGCTGCCGTGCGTATGTTCATCGAAGCTGCCAACGTCGAACTCGAGGTACAGGGTTCCGAGAATCGCATCATGGAGGTTTCGCCAGGTTCGCTCAAGGGCACATCGTTCAATGGCGGACAGTCTGACCCAGCACAGACCACCGCATTGGCATGCGAGATTGTGGAGCGTTCCAAGGCACGTCAGCAGCTCTTCATCCCTCAGTACGACGAGGTGTTCAAGGGCGTGCTGCAACGTTATCAGGACAATCCACACAAGTACGGCATCGATTCCTATTGGTACAAGAAGAACGGACGACAGCACGTCAAAAGATAGCCGATGGGTATAGTGCGTGAAGCGATAGAGGGAGTCAAGCAGTTGCCGCAATGGTATGCTCAACGTGTTGAGGCAAGGGACAAGCGTCTTTGGACCTTCGGTGCTTGGGATGGATTGCGCTACAGCGACAATTCGCGTGCCCTGTTTGAATACACTCTCGCGAACTGTCCCGATATCCGTGCGGTATGGATGACCAAGAGCCAAAAGGTTTATGAGCTGTTGAAGGCGAAGGGTATGCCTGTCGAATTGTGCACGACCGAAGAAGGGAAGGCTGTGCAACGCAAAGCCGGCTATTTCTTTCTGACCAAAGGCCCTGATGATAGTGAACCGCGGCTGATGCATGGTTGTCATTTGGTATGGCTATGGCACGGGATGCCACTCAAGCAGATAGGTCGCGATTCGATGGCTTTCCTGCAACGAAACACCTTATGGAAGCGGTTCAAGACATCATTCCGTAAAGTGGTCGTCCCCTGGCAGTTCCTTTCCGGTGAAACCCTGTCGTCCTCACCGTTCTTTACCCCGTTTCTGCAGTCGGCTTTCGGCATATCTGAAAACGATGTATGGGAAGTGGGCTATCCTCGCAATGATCATCTCTTCAAGACGGATGTAACGGAGGATATCATCATCGAACTGCACAGAAGGTTTGACCGTAGAACGGATTCGGGAGAAATAGATCGGGCGAAACTTCTTCTCTACATGCCCACCCATCGCGACAAGACGACACGTGAGGGCCATGTGTTCGATCCTTTCCAGCAGGCAGGGTTTGATTTCGCAGCGATGGAAGAGGTCCTCGAAGCCAAGAATATCGTACTGTTGTACAAGGGACACTTCTTTGATAGCTGCAACGAGGGACTGCAAAACGCAAGTCGCATCATCACGGTCACCGACGATGACTATGATGATATCTATACTTTTATCAAGGATGTCGATATTCTGATGACTGACTATTCGAGCGTATATTTCGACTTCCTGCTTTGTCGGAAACCTGTCATCCTGTTTCCGTTCGACATGGATGAATACGTTACCTTCAGCCGTCCTTTCTATTTCGACTACAAGCTGATGGATGGCAAGCGTGTCTTTTCATGGCGAGAACTCGCTGAGGCGCTCAAAAATGACGATTACTTTGTGCCGAGCGAGCAGACCCTCCGGCTTATGAACACCCATATCGACAACAACGCTTGTCAGCGTGTCGTTGAGAAGGTGCGCCAGCAGATTTCAAATACATAATAGTTACCGAGTAAACTCCCATGCCCAAGGCATTGATTATAGGTCCCAATTTCCATTATTTCAACCAAAGTGTTGAAAGGGCTTTTCGTGCCAAAGGGTATGAGACGCGTGTGCTGGCCTATGACAATCCGATACATCCCTACAATACAGCCAATAAACTGAAGTACAAGTTCAGCGGTGACAAGCTACGGCTGAAGGAGCAAGCTCGTGCCCTGTTTCATCTGGAAGCGGAATTGGCTTTCGAAGAGTTTTTGCCGGATTTCGTATTTGTCATGAATGGGGACATGCTGTTGCCCGATGCCCTCCTTCATTGGCGTGGGAAACTGGAAGATGATCCGCAACCTGTCGATAAGCCTGCCCGTGTGGCACTTTGGCTATTCGATAGCTTCGACCACATTCCATTCACCGAAGAGAATATCCCTGCCGTTGATGCCATTTTTTGCTACGAGCAGACCGATATACCTAAGATTGCAGCACGATATGGTGTCAGGGCGTATTTCCTTCCGCAAGCCGTCGATCCTGTCATCTACCACAAGGTCGATATAACGAAAAGCTGTGATCTGGTTTTCGCTGGAGACATTTTCCATTCAGCAAAGCGTCAAGATATCATCCAGGCTGTCGTTTCACACTATCCGAATCTCAAGTTGAAGGTTTGGGGTGAATACAAGCCGTGGTACAAGAATCCGCTGAAGTGTCTTACCCGTGAGCATAAGGATATATATATGAATCGGAATGCCAGCGGAGACCAATTGAATGCCGATTATAACCAGGCGCGAATAGTGCTTAATATTCATATCGAGCAGCAGAAGGATGGTGCCAATCCGAAGGTCTATGAGATTGCATCAACTGGCGTCTATCAGATCTGCGATGCCAATCCGTACGTTGAGCAGCTCTTCCCGAACGGTGAGGTAGGGCTTTATCATTATGATGAGAAAACCGCCCCAGAGCATCGTTATGATGAACTCTTTGAGAGGATTGACTATGCGCTGAGTCATGACATGAGCGTCCAGGCCGAGGCTGCTCGCGAAATTGTCATGAACTGGCATACATTTGAGAAACGAATCGAGCAAGTATTGAGGACCGTCTATGAATAGAATGCCACGCATCAAGTTCTATTGTCGCAGCTTCAACAAGGAGCTCTACCTGCTCAGTCGCGGACTGTATGAGCAGGCGGGTTATCCTTGTGTCCGCCTCACCGACCAGACGGCTGACGGATACTTTTTCAAGATGCTCGAGGACGAGACCTGCGACATCGCCATCAATGTCGATGAGGATTGCTTCATCACCGATCTCGATGCCGTGTTAGCATTGGCCAAAAAGGCGCAGGCCGAGGGTTGGGTCAATATCGGTTGTTCGGATGCAGGAGAGGGGGTGCCACGCAAGGGAGATCCCGAGGTGACCAATCCGTTCTTCAATGTCTTCAATCTGCACGATATGCGCAAGGCTTGGAATGCCTATCGTCTCATTCCCGAGCTGAAGCGTGACAGATACAAGGGCATCGAACCCTACTACAACTTCTTCCATTGGATGCTGCAAGCGTTCCCTGGTAAGACACTTTACCTCAAAAGCGCGCACCATACCGACGGCGTCACCACACGTCTCGACTGTTGTCTTCACACATGGTTCGCACGTCAGTACAATCCTGGCATACTGACCCATCTCTTTGAGGGCAACGACTTGAAGGAGGTGAATCATCGCCAACGCATCGATGCTGTCATCGATGAAGCGTATGCCCGACGTGGACTTCAGCGCCCATCGTTTTCTATCGTGCAGCGTATAGGTTTCAAGATGGACGAACTCTGCCGTTGGACCATCAAGGTGCCACAGCGTGTTTCTGGTTGGCCCGAAAAGATTCGTCAAAAAATGGCTCATAATCGATGAAAGTTAGCATTATTTCGCCCGTATATAATTGTGCTGAATTCATCGTCGATTGCATTCAGAGCCTTCTCGCGCAGACTTGTCAGGACTTCGAAGTGCTGCTTGTCGATGACCATGGCGTGGACAACAGCATGGATATTGCCCAATGCTATGTCAGGGAATGTGGCGCGGCCGATAAGTTCCATTTCCTCTCGACGCCCTACAATAGTGGCCCGGGAGTGGCACGAAACGTCGGCATCAAGGCCGCGAAGGGAGAGTACATCGCATTTATCGACAGTGACGATGTTTGGGAGCCGACGTTCCTCGAGAAGCTGATCCATGCTGCCGAATCCTCGCAGACCGATCTTGCGTTTTGCCAGCTAAAGTATCGCGGAGGAGCGAAGGATGGCAGTGTGTTCCGCAATCCCGTTGTCGAAGCAGGAGAGTTCACCTATTCAGCCAAACGTTACTTCCTGCTTCACTTTGTCACTTTCTCGGTGTGTTTCCTCTTTCGTCGTCAATTCCTGATTGAGAACTATCTGATGTTCCCCGAGGAGAGGAACAGCGAGGATACGAACTTCTTGACGCGCAACCTGCTTCTGGCACGACGTATCGCTTGCGTCGATGAACCCCTCTATATCTATTGCATTCGTGAGGAGTCACTCAGCACAGGGCGCGACAAGCGTCGATATCGCACACGACTCTCGGCCCTCAATAAGCTGATGGAGACCTTCGACCGCATGAAGCGCGATCCGAAGTATGCCGACCTGCAACTGGAGCGTTACAATGGCGTGATGCGAATCATTTGGCTCAAGAAGGGTTTGGCGCAAAGCATCAAGGACTATATCAAAAACAATCTATAAATGGATAAAATCAAGAAACTATGGCCATCAATTCTGGCCGTTCTCATCTTTGCCGTGGTGGCTTGTGTCTATATGTCACCGGTGCTCGATGGTAAGGTCATTGCCACCAGCGATGGTGTGCAGGGTCGTGCCGCGGTCCATGAGGCTGTTGAGTATTATGAGCAGACGGGAAACCGCAC
>JAFYZW010000143.1 GCA_017548545.1 Bacteroidales bacterium
GGAAGTACTCTGTCGCCCGTCATAGTGCTCTATCAGATTGCGGAAGTACTCTGTCGCCCGTCAGAATGCTCTATCAGATTGCGAAAGCACTCTGTCGCCCGTCATAGTGCTCTATCAGATTGCGGAAGCACTCTGTCGCCCGTCATAATGCTCTATCAGATTGCGAAAGCACTCTGTCGCCCGTCATAGTGCTCTATCAGATTGCGGAAGTACTCTGTCGCCCGTCAGAATGCTTTATCAGATTGCGGAAGTACTCTGTCGCCCGTCAGAATGCTCTATCAAATTGCGGAAGTACTCTGTCGCCCGTCAAAGTGCTCTATCGAAAAAAACACGGACAGCTCCTTTGGGGAGTTGTCCGTGCTTCATATTTCGCGCTGAGATTACTTCTTGGTGCGATTGCCGTAACGGCTGAGGAACTTATCGACACGACCAGCGGTATCGACGAGCTTGTGCTTGCCAGTGTAGAATGGATGGCTGGCCGAAGTAATTTCGAGCTTTACCAGTGGATACACGACACCATCAATCTCGATGGTCTCTTTGGTGGCTACGGTCGAACGTGAGATGAACGTCACGTCGTTCGACATGTCCTTGAATGCAACAGGACGATAATTTTTTGGATGCAGATCCTTCTTCATTTCTTTACGTTTTGTGACCGGGGGTCATGCTCGGTCTGTTAATAATCGGGCGCAAAGATACTAAATATTTCTTTATTGCAGAAATTTTTCTCTTTCTAATCCTCTTTATTCCCCCAAAAACATTTCACAATGCCCAATTTTGTCATCTTCAAATGACATCATTATAAGGGTTCAATCTGGTCAGAAACTGATGAGGAAGTCAACCAGATTCTGGTCGGCGGTGAGACCGAGCTTGCGACGCAGGCGCAAGCGGGCACTCTCGACACCGCGCACTGAGAGGTTGGTAAACGTGGCAATCTGCTTGGTGGAGAGGTTGAGGCGCAGCAGGGCGCAGAACTTCAGGTCGCTGGAGGTGAGCGAGGGATAACGTTCCTGCAGGTTGCGGAAGAAATGCTCGTGAATGAGGTCGAAGTTCTTCTGATAAATGCTCCAGAACTCCAGATTACCCTCGGTCTGCTGGATGCGTTTGAGCAGGGCGTTCATCTCGCGTACCGAGATGTTGCCCTTCCTTTGCTCCTCCTGCATGGATTCGCGCAGGTTCTCAATGACCTTCTCCTTCGAGAAGACGTCCATAGCGAGGGTGGCCAGGTCCTTCGACTTGGTCGAAAGCTCGGTTTCGAGTATCTGTCGCTGTTGTTCGGCGATGAGACGTTCCTGCTCGAGCATGATGATACGTTGTTCGCGACTCTCCTCCTCATGGCGATGCTTCTGCTGCAGCAGTACGCGTCGCGCATTCCATCGTCCATAGCTCCAGGCGATGATACCGATAATGACGAGGAAGAGAAACAGGGCCCACCAACGCAGATACCAGGGCTGAGGGACATGGAAATGCAGCTGGAGAGTATCGAGGGTGTCGCCGACCGACGAGAGCGCTTCGACCTTGAGCGTATAGGCTCCCGGCTTGAGATTGTTGAGTGTCAGCCGACGGTCGGAAGTGGGGATGTCGCGCGGAGTGTCGCCTTGTAGGGTGTATCTGAAGGAAGCGCAGTTCCCGTTGTAATCGGGATAGGAGAAGAGAAGGCTGAGGTTGGGTTCGATAACGGGATTGCCGTTGATGAGTTCCCCAAGCGCGATGTCGTGCCGATCGCCGTCGGTTGTGCTGTAGGAGGAGGAGGAAACAGCAATATGGGGCTGCGAGAGCGGAACGAAGCGATGGGCTGTCAGGTCGTAGCGCACCACACCTCCCGACATGTTGAAGTAGGCGTAGTCACCATCCATAAATACGTTGGCGCACCTGTCGCCTGCCAACAGGCCGAGCATTGACACGGGAATATAGTCGCGCACAAAAAGACTGTCGGCCTTCCGATCGATGAGGGCGTATCCTTTTTGGCCGGCAAGCCAAACGCCATGGACTCCGGCATCGGTGGCATTGTAGATGTCGCTGGTGCTGACAAGGAGGCTGTTGAGCCTATCGTGTGGCACGATGCGACCGGAGATGTCGTCGAAGGTGTAGAGACGCTGTTCGTCGCTCATCACGATGCGTCCGAAGATTTTCATGACATAACAGGTCGATGCCCCCTCTTCCCCATTGTCGAGACGATGGAAGGAACGTATTTGTTCGATGGTGCGGAGCTCGCGGTCGAGCGTGATGCAAAAGATTCCCTTCTGCATATTGGCTGCCCAGATGCGCCCCTCGTTATCGACTTCGAAATGGCGGATGGGATATGAGAACCCTTCCACCGTGTGGATGAGGGTCCATCTTCCGTTCTGCTGACGATAGACGCGCAGTTCGTTGTACGACGATTCGATCAGGACATCCTGATTCCAGATGCGGCACTGCCGGACGCAGGTGCTGCTCCCATCGGTGTTGGGCACCGACGTAAGACGGTAGTCGTGCGCCACATCGACCATGTAGGTGCTTCGGTTACTGCCCAGGAACAACTGCTGGCCGATGCGGGTGATGTGCCAGTTCTGCCCTTCGGTCCCTGCCACAAGGCGTGCCGGGGAGTTACCGTCGAGCTCACAGTGATAAAAACCTTCGTTGGTGGCCATGAGGAGTTCGTCGTGGAGAGGCAGGATGCCGAAGACGGTGCCGATGGACTGTTCGGCGGGCGAGGGTTTGAAGCAAGTGATGGGTATGCCGCAATGGATGAGGGCGATGCCGCTGTCGAGACAGGCCCAGACGTTGTTATCGCGGTCGCAGAAGAGATTGAGTACAGAGTTGTTGATGAGTCCGTCGGACAAATTATAGTGCCAAAGCAGTTTCCCGCCGAGGTCAAGTCCATAGATGCCATCGCGGATGGTGCCAATGACGAGAATGCTGTCGCGGGTGATTACGGCACGGTTGATCATGGCTCGCTGCAGCTGTCCGTCGATGGCGGTATGATAGGGAGCCGTAAGGCCCGAAGCCGCACGATGGACGAAGAGCCCCGCATCTTCGGTACAGAGAAGCATGTCGCCCCCTGCCCTCAGTTCGAAGCTTGCCACGATGCGGCTGTTGCCATAGTCGGACGGAGGAATGGCGAGTTCGTAATCTTTACCTATCATGCGGTAATATCCTCCTTCGATGAGCTGTGCCCACAACTGACCATTGACCTGATGCAGATAGAGCGGATGCTTATCGTTGATGCTGATGGGTGTGACGCTTCCCTGCCCGTCATTGGCTTGTGGATTGTAACGGAAGATGGAGGCGAACGACTGGAAAAAGATGTCGTCGCCATGCTGCAGGATGAACCACGACTCTTCGTTCTTCATCGGGAAGTCACCGACCAGGGGGCGCAAAGATGTGTATTCGAGATGTCCGAAGGCATCGTAATGGAAATAACCGAAGTCCTCGTAGGTGCCCACATAGATGCGATCGCCGATGACCTTGACCGAACGGATGATGGTGTTGTCGGCCAGAGAGACGTTGGTCCATTGGTAACTGTCGAAGACAAGAAGACCCTTGTTGGAGGCGAAATAGACAATGCCGTTGTCATCCTGCGAGCAGCTCCAGATCTGGGTGCCTGCCGAAGAACCATAGACTTCGGGGGTATAGTTGGTGATGATGGGGCGAAAGCCTGCCGCCTGCACTGAGATGCAGATGGAAATGATATATATAATAAGAAGAAGACAACGCTTCATAGTATAGTATTATAAGGAAAGTTGGTTGTATTTCGGGGGCAAAGATAAGAATTATTCCTGGATTATAAAAATTTTCGGCTGTTTTTTTTGATGTGCAAGTCAATAAACTGCAATAGGTTGCATTTTTTAGCGTACTAATAGCGTAGTAGTAGAAAAACGAAGCGTAGCAGAATCGTAGTATTATTTTTGGAGGTTATTTCAAAAGCCCTTACCTTTGCGGCATCATTCTTACACATTTCTACTACACATTTCATTTAACAATTCCTATTAATTATGAGAAAGCAAACGCTTGCATTATTGCTTGTCCTTGTTGCGTTCCCTGTGTCGATGTTGGCACAGAGCGTGGGCAAGGTGAAAGGTCGCGTTCTCGATGAGTTCGGCGAGCCTTTGCTGGGTGCTGTAGTCCGTGTGGCGGGTACTGACATCGTCACGACGACCGACTACGACGGCAACTACGAACTTGACGGTGTGGCCACGGGTGCCACATTGACCTGTTCCTATCTGGGCATGACGACCGAGAACGTCCAGGTGAAGGGAGGGACGATGAACATCAGCATGTCGCCCGATGTGCAGAACCTCGAAGAGACCATCGTGATCGGTTACGGTGCCGCCAAGTCGAAGGACCTGACTTCGCCTATCGAGACCGTGAAGGCCGCTGACATCGCCAGCGTGCCGAGTTCGTCACCCATGGGAGCCTTGCAAGGCAAGGTGGCCGGTGTGAACATCGTGAACAGCGGTGTGCCTGGCGGCGGACCGACGGTGACCATCCGTGGTCTGGGATCGTTCAGCAACACTACGCCTCTCTATGTGGTGGATGGCATGTTCTACGACAACATCAACTTCCTCAACAACAATGACATCGAGGAGATGAGCATCATGAAGGATGCGAGTGCGAGCGCCATCTACGGCGTACGTGCCGCCAATGGTGTGGTGATCATCACTACGAAGAAAGGTAAGAACAATGAACGCGCGAAGGTGACCTACGACGGCTATGTGGGCGTACAGAAGGCCACGAACGTGCTGGAGATGTGTAACTCGAGCCAGTATGCACAGATGTTGCGTGAGAGCGGTGTAGATGATTACCTGCCGATGCTGCAGGCCAGTGTGGCAAAGTACGGCGGCAACTTCGATCAGAACCAATACACATCGGACACCGACTGGTATGACGAGCTGCTTCGCACGGCCGTAATCACCAACCACAGCTTGAACATCAGCGGTGGTACGGACAAGTCGAACTACGGCGTTGGCATGAGCTACCTCTATCAGAACGGTATCATGGATGCCGAGAACGACTACCAGCGTCTCAACTTCCGCGCCAACCTCGAATACAAGGCCTTCAACTGGCTCACCGTGGGCATGAACGGCGTATTCAGCCAATCGACACAGCGTCTGCCGAACAATGCTGCCTGGCAGCAGGCATTCAATATGCCGGGCATCTTCCCCGTCTATGACAAGACGACTGCCGACATCTATACCGACGGCTATGCCAGCCCAAACACCATCGGCGTGAGCAACAACTTCTACAACCCGGTAGCTACTGCCGAGCTCTTCGATTCGCAGAACAAGAATTACCAGGTGATGAGCAACTTCTACGCACAGTTCAACATCCTCCCCGAGAAGCTGAACTTCCGTACCAGCTACAGCTACGACTATTCGACCACACGTGCCACGTCGTTTACTCCACAGTATTACCTTGGCACCGTGCAGCAGACTTCGACCACAAGCCTGACGAAGAGCGACAGCAACTTCAACAACTACGTTTGGGACAACACGCTGACCTATACCGACGAGTGGGGCAACCATCGCCTGACGGCCATGCTCGGCACCTCGTTGCGCCAGGAGCGCTACGATGGCCTGTGGGGCACGGCACAGAACGTTCCCGAGGGACAGGACAGCTGGAAGTACCTCTCGCTGGGCGACAAGGAAGGCATCACCCTGGGTGACGGCGGTTTCCGCTATCGCGCACTTTCCTATTTTGCACGTTTCAACTACAACTATGCCGACAAGTACCTGCTGATGATCACCCTTCGTGAGGACGGCAGCTCGAAGTACAACGAGCCTTGGGGCTTCTTCCCCTCGGTAGGTGCAGCCTGGGTAATTACCAACGAGGACTTCATGAAGGACCAGGACCTCTTCCAGTACCTGAAGCTTCGTGCCAGCTGGGGCAAGCTCGGTAACGACAAGATTGCCGCCAGTGCAGGTTATGCATCGAGCGCTACGGCACGTGCCGTCTTCGGCACCAACAATGCGCTCGACGGCTATATCAACGGATCGACCTTCAGCTGGCTGAGCTGGGAGACCGTCAACGAGACCAACATCGGCTTGAACTTCACCACCGCCAACAACCACCTCACGGGTGACATCGACTGGTACTATCGCCTGACCAGCGACGCCGTGATCAGTCCCGCTCGCCCGATGCAGAACACCACCGTGGCCGGCAACTGGGCAGAGATCCTCAACATGGGTGTCGATCTGACCCTGAACTGGAACCAGCGTCTCACCAAGGACTTCAGCTACCAGATTGGCGCCAACCTCGGCTGGCTGCACAACGAGGTGAAGAGCCTGAAGGACGGCATCAAGCAGGTGCAGACCAACGGCAAGGTCTATCAGATCGTGGGCGAGAAGATGAACAGCTACTACGGCTACAAGGTGGTGGGTATCTACCAGAACGACGCCGAGGTGGCTGCCGACCCCGTGGCTGTGGCCAACGGCCTCCAGCCGGGCGACTTCCGCTATGAGGACGTGAACGGCGACAAGGTGATCGACGGCAGCGACAAGCAAGCCCTGGGCAGCTACGTGCCCGATATCACCTATGGCTTCAACGTGGGCGTGCAGTGGAAGGCCTTCGACTTCGCAGTGAGCTTCTACGGCCAAGCCGGCGGCGAACTGTGGAACCGCAAGCGCGCATTGCGTTATGCTGCACAGAACTACAACTTCGACCTTGCACAGTTTGAGAACCGTTGGCATGGCGAAGGCACGAGCAACAGCGATCCTTCGGCCAAGGCCCTGATGAAGAGCTGGAACGTAGGCGACAGCCAGAATGCGAGCTACTTCGTCGAGAGCGCCAACTACTTCCGTCTGCAGAACGCTTCGCTCGGCTACACGGTGAAGAACATCCAGCTGGGCGGCTACACCCTGCCCAGTGCACGCGTGAGCCTCTCGGCCGACCGTCCATTCACATGGTTCTCGGCCCACAGCTTCTCGCCTGAGGTGAGCGATGCCGACGGCTGGGATTCGCAGGTTTATCCACTCTCCGCAACCTATACCCTGGGTGTGCAGATCAATTTCTAACCAACTCATTACCCATAACTCATTACCCACAACCATAAAGTTATGAAAACTATAAAGACTTTATTATATGTCCTCCCCGCTGCATTGCTGGGACTTGCCAGCTGCACCGACTACATCGACATTGATGCGGAGAACACACGCGACGTGGATGCCATCGACTACACCGACGCCAGCACCATGCATGAGGCTGCCACGGGTGCCTATGCCACGCTTCGTTCACAGGGTATCCATTGGGCCAATGCTATGCTTTGGATGGGACGCGACGATGACATGTCATCGGGCCGTGCCGACGACCAGGGCGATGCACTCAAGTTCGGTTATCCTGGCGGTTACACCAATCCCAATGCCTTCTGGGCCGTGGGCAACATGTGGAGCACGATGTACAACATCATCATCGACTGCAACTCGAACATCGATGCCCTCGACCAGTATGCCGAGAACCTTTCGACAGGCAGCAGCGATTATCAAAGCTACCTGCAATACAAGGGCGAAGTGCGCGTAGTGCGTGCCTGGGCCTATTACCAGCTCGTCACCAGCTTCGGACCCTGCGTCATCTATCGTGACAACAACCAGAGTTCGTTCCGTCGCAGCACGGTGGAGAAGGTCTATGACTACATCATCACCGAGATGCAGGAGGCAGCTGCCGGCATGGAGGCCAAGCGCCCCAACCAGATGTCACGTCCAGGTGCATTCACCAAATTCACCGCCGAGGCACTTGCTGCCCGTACAGCGCTGCTTGCCGGCAACTTTGCACTGGTGGAGAGCCTTACCGATGACATCATCAATGGTGGCGGCTTCGAGCTCTACCCCGACTACTACAACCTCTTCAAGATCCCCGGCAAGCTATGCAACGAGAACCTCATGGAGGTACAGTGCTCGGACTTCGGCACAGCCAGCGGCGACTATGTAGGCGTTGACCAGTGGTTCAACTTCCGTGGTGCAGGCCTCACCCTCTATGACGAGGCAGGCAACTGGAGCAACGGCATCGGCGGCTGGACCTTCATGCGCTACAGCCCCAAGTTCCTCGAACTGATGGAGAACCGTGGCGAGACCATCCGCAAGGAGACTTCGCTGCTCGTAGCTGGCACCACCACCCGTGAAGGCTGGACCATCAATGGTGACCTGGACCGCACTGCCGAGATCGCTCAGATCTACGACGGCAAGGGCTACGTTCCCTTCGACCAGATGACGGCCGGCAACAGCGAGTGGGGCCGCAACAACAACGTTCGCCTTATCCGCTATGCCGAAGTGCTGCTGATGAATGCTGAGGCCAAGGTGCGCCAGGGCAAGAACGGTGATGCTCCCTTCAACCTGGTACGTGCACGTGCACAGATGCCTTCGGTGAACGGTGTCAACATCGACCAGATCCTGGAGGAACGTCGTGTGGAACTCTGCGCCGAGTGGGGCTTGCGCTACACCGACCTTTGCCGCACTGGCCAGGCTGCCAGCGTGCTGGGTGCCTACGGATGGTCGGAGAGCAGTCGCTATATCCCTGTTCCTTCGAACCAGATCACGAATACGCCGGAGTTGGGTGAGGATCCCGAATAAGCGAATGTTTTTTCGTGATAAAAAAAACAGATAGCATGAGATTTTATCACAAATTACTTATAGGACTGGCTAGTCTGACTCTGATCGTATGTTCGTGCGGAGGGTCAGACAGCCAGGCTTCGAACGAGACTCCGAATGAGCCGGCTCAGCTGAGCGATGACGAGATGCTCGACCTCGTGCAGAAGCAGTGCCTGAACTACATGTGGGAGGGTGCTGACCCGACGTCAGGACTGGCCTACGAGCGTATCCACCTGGATGGCATCTATCCGTCGAACGACAAGATGACGATCACCACAGGTGGTTCGGGCTTTGGCGTGGCCGGACTGATTGTCGGCATGGAACGCGGCTGGATAGGTCGTACCGAGGGCGTGGACAGACTGAAGCGCATCGTCGATTACCTGGCGAAGGCCGACCGCTATCATGGCGTGTGGTCGCACTGGATGGACGGCCCTTCGGGCAAGACCATCCCCTTCGGCACGAAGGACAATGGCGGCGATCTGGTCGAGTCGTGCTTCCTGATGCAAAGCCTGCTTTGTGCCCGCCAATACCTCAAGGCTGACGTTGAGACCGAAGCGTACGTCATCGGTAAGATCAACGAACTGTGGCGTGCGATGGAGTTCGATTGGTACACCCGTGGTGGCCAGCACGTCATCTATTGGCACTGGAGTCCCGACTATGCTTGGGAGATGAACTTCCCCCTCGAAGGCTATAACGAGTGCCTGATCACCTATATCCTCGCAGCAGCCAGTCCAACACACTCTGTGTCGGCAGAATGCTATCACGAGGGATGGGCACGCAGCGGAGGTATCAAGAGTGATGCAGCTCCCTACGGTTATCCGCTCGACGTGAAGCACAACGGAGCCGAGGCCAACGGAGGCCCGCTCTTCTGGGCACATTACAGCTGGATTGGTCTTTGTCCGAAGGGACTCAAGGACAAGTACGCCGACTATTGGCACGTTACGGCCAATCATGCCCTTGCCAACTATGCCTACTGCGTCGATAATCCCAAGCATTACAAGGGTTACAGCAAGGAATGCTGGGGACTCACCGCCAGCTATTCCCCCGAGGGCTATGCCGCTCATGCACCCAACCAGGATCTGGGCGTTATCACCCCCACGGCAGCTCTGTCGAGTTTCCCCTATACTCCCGAGCAGAGTATGGCCGCCCTGCGCTACTTCTATTCGAAGGAGAGTTTCCTCTGGGGCAAATATGGCCCTTACGATGCTTTCTCGCTCGACCCCACGTGGACGCTGCCACGCTACCTTGCCATCGACCAGCTCACCATTGCGCCCATGATTGAAAATTATCGCTCAGGCCTGCTTTGGCGCCTCTTTATGAGTTGTCCGGAGGTGCAGGAAGGATTGAAGAAACTGGGGTTTTCAATTAACAATTAACAATTAATAGTTAACAATTAATAATTGAATTGGCTATGAAAAAAACAATATGGGGATTGGCCCTGTTGATGGGCCTTGCCAGTTGCTCGGGCAACAAGTCGGGTAACGAGATGGATAAGTTCATCGACGATCTGATGGGCAAGATGACCCTCGAAGAGAAACTGGGTCAGCTCAATCTGCCTGTTACCGGCGACATTGTGACGGGTGCAGCCCAGTCGAGCAACGTGGCCGAGAACATTCGTGCGGGACGCGTAGGCGGACTCTTCAACCTGAAGGGTGCCGGCAATGTGGCCGAACTGCAGCGCATTGCCGTCGAAGAGAGCCGTCTCGGCATCCCTTTGATCTTCGGCATGGACGTGATACACGGTTATGAGACTGTCTTCCCCATTCCTTTGGGACTTTCCTGTACGTGGGACATGGCGGCTATCGAGCGTTCGGCACGTATCGCTGCCCAGGAAGCTACCGCCGACGGTATCTGTTGGACCTTCAGCCCGATGGTGGACATCTGCCACGATGCCCGTTGGGGCCGTATCTCGGAGGGCAGCGGCGAGGATCCGTTCCTCGGCAGTCGCATCGCCGAAGCCATGGTGCGCGGCTATCAGCAGGACGATCTCACCAGCAGCAATACCATGATGGCGTGTGTCAAGCATTTCGCCCTCTATGGTGCACCCGAGGCAGGACGCGACTACAACACCGTCGATATGAGTCTCTGGCGTATGTACAACGAATACTTCCCGCCCTACAAGGCAGCTGCCGAGGCCGGTGCGGGCAGTTACATGGCCAGCTTCAACATCGTCAATGGTGTACCCGCTACCGGCAACCGTTGGCTCCTTACCGACGTTCTGCGCAAGGAGTGGGGCTTCGAAGGTTTCGTGGTGAGCGACTACACCGGCATTGCCGAGATGGTGAACCACGGCATGGGCGACCTCAAGGAAGTGAGCGCCTTGGCCCTCCACGCCGGTCTTGACATGGACATGGTGAGCGACGGCCTGGTAGGCACGCTTGCCGAGAGCCTCAAGGAGGGAAGGACCACACAGTCCGACATCGACCAGGCTTGTCGTCGCATCCTTGAAGCGAAGTACAAGCTCGGCCTCTTCGACGATCCCTACCGTTATTGCGACACCACACGTTATGCGAAGGAGGTATTCACCGACGCCAACCGCAAGGAGGCCCGCAAGATTGCAGCCGAGAGCTTTGTGCTTCTCAAGAACGAGGGCAACATCCTCCCGCTGAAGCGTCAGGGCAAGATCGCGCTCATCGGTCCATTGGCCAACACTCGTGCCAACATGCCGGGCACATGGAGCGTGGCAGCCACCAGCGACAGGTACAGCACCGTCGTCGAAGGACTGAAGCGTGCCGTGGGCGACAAGGCGCAGGTGCTCTATGCCAAGGGTTGCAACCTCATGTATGATGCCAAGGCTGAGGCCGATGCCACCATGTTCGGACGCGAGATGCGCGACAATCGCAGCGATGCAGCCATGCGTGCCGAGGCTTTGGCCATAGCACGTCAGGCCAACGTCATCGTCTTTGCCGGCGGTGAGGCTTCCGAGATGGCAGGCGAATGCTCGAGCCGTGTCGGCATTGAGATGCCCGACGCCCAGCATGACCTCCTGGTCGAGCTGGTGAAGCTTGGCAAGCCCATCGTCCTGCTCAACTTCTCGGGTCGCCCGATGATCCTGAACTGGGAAACCGAGCATATCCCCGCTATCCTCGAGGTTTGGTTCGGCGGCAGTGAGGCAGCCGATGCTATTGCTGATGTCGTCTTCGGCGACGTAGCACCTTCGGGCAAGCTCACCACCAGCTTCCCACGTCATATCGGACAGTTGCCGATGAGCTACAACTACTATAATACCGGTCGTCCATTGCAGGGCGAGAACTTCGTGAAGTTCCAGAGCTGCTATATGGACGTGAGCAACAAGCCCCTCTACCCCTTCGGCTACGGTTTGAGCTACACCACCTTCAGCTATTCGCCTGTCACCCTTAGCAGCAGCCAGATGACACAGGATGGCGAAATCAAGGCAACGGTTACGCTCACCAACACCGGAAACTGCGAGGGCACCGAAGTCGTGCAGCTTTACATCCGCGACCTCGTGGGCAGCGTCACCCGACCGGTAAAGGAACTCAAGGGCTTCGAACGCGTCACACTCAAGGCTGGCGAGAGCCGCGAAGTGGCATTCACCATCAATCAGGATCTACTGAAGTTCTACAACGGCGAAATCAAGTATGTGTGCGAGCCAGGCGAGTTCGAGGTGATGATCGGTACGAACAGTGCCGACGTACAGAGCGCCAAGTTCACCCTCAAGTAACCATTGGTTACCTAAATACAAAGTCCGAGCTTTCAGAGGCCCGGACTTTGTTTTATCTAAATGGGTTGAACATTAAACCTGAGGGCCTGAGGATAGTCAAAAGAGCAAATATGAAGATTTCTCAATTGCACCGGCTGTCGCACAGTCTGCTCCTCGTCTGCTTCATCCTGCTGGGATGGAGCGGTTGCGTCGTCTCGTATGCAATCAACATCACGGGACGCGTAGCTTCGGCTACCGACGACACACCACTGGCAGGTACTACCATCCGCTTGATAACTCTCCCCGACTCGACCTTCGTGGTTGGTACATTTGCTGACCGCAACGGCAACTTCACCCTCCATTCCTCCCGTCTGGACGGCTTGCTCAAGGAACGCAGGGCGCATCAAAAGGTGCTCGTGCAGTTCACCTATGTGGGCTTCCAAGAGACCCTGAAGGTATTTACGCTGCATCACCGACAGAAGTCGTTCGCACTCGGCGACGTGTTTATGCAGGAAGAACATCGCCTGTTGGGCGAGACCGTCGTCTCGGCCACCCCTCCCCCGATGGTGATTCGCGAGGACACCATCGAATATTACGTCAGCAGCTACCAACAGGAACCCGATGCTACGGCCGAAGACCTCTTGAAACGACTGGCTGGCATTGAAGTGGATGTCAACGGCAGCATCACCGCCCAAGGCGAGACGGTGACGAAAGTATATGTGGATGGGAAAGAGTTTTTCGGTTCGAATATCCAGGCCACAACCAAGAACCTTACCGCCGACATGTTCGAGTCGGTGCAGGTGGTGGACATGAAGACCGAGGAGAGCCGTCTCACGGGTATCGACAATGGCGAACGCGAGAAGGTGATCAACTTCAAGCTGAAGCCAAGGATGCGGCGCGGATACTTCGGCAACGCTGCAGGTGCATGGGGCGACGGCTCGGGCATTGACTACCGATTCGAAACGAAAGGCATGGCGGGCTACTTCAGAGGTAACAACCAGAATGCGCTGGTGGTGAATGCGAACAATACGAACAACACGGGCTTCGGCGACCTGGGCGAGAAGGTGATGCGCAACTCGACCATGCGCGGCAACCGAAACAGCGGACGACGTGGAGAAGGTCTGAACACCTCGTGGAGCATGGGCCTCAATCTCAATTACGACAAGGGCAACCGACTGCGCGACGAAAACACTCCCTTCGCCATCGGTGGCGATGTGCTCTATGGCGGAGAGAAACAGAGCGAGAAGACATCGACACATCGCATCAACTATCTGAAGTTGGGCAACACGGGCACCGACACGGAACAAACGGGCGACAACAAGGGACAGAATGTGCAGCTCGATTTCAAGTACGAAAAGACCTGGGGAAAGGTAGCCGATGGAGAACATCGTCTGCTGATAAGCCCGGAGTTGGCATATAACCGATCGGAGACCGATGAACATTCGACCAGCAGGAACTACCACCTGGATCCGAATGCGGAGGATGAGATCACGGCGCTTCCTTCGACCTACATCAGCCAGACCCAACGTTCGAGCAACATGAAGCAGCAGGGCGTGAACTACGAACTTGGTCTCACCTACTCTTATGCCAAGAAGATCTCACGTGGCCGACGACGCAGCAGTATCCGTGTCAGCCTGAATGGTCGGCACAATGACGGAGACCACTACACGCAGTCGTTTACCAGTTACGACAATCTGCTTGTCAATGATCTGAGCCTCTTGAACGACACCACCATCAACCAATGGCAGGAAGAGCGTTCGAACTCTCTCACCTATCGCATTCGACTGACTCATGTGGAACCCATCAACGAACATCAGTTCATTGAAGTGGGTGCAACGGGCAGTTTCACACACAACACCCAACGCCAGCTCTACCACTTCTGGGACGAGGGCCTCGGACAATATGACGACTCGATCAATGGCCGTTCGAACATCGACTACAGCACCGATTCGCGCACACAGCAGAACAGCTACACCCTGTCGGCCAGCTATCGCCACGTCACTGAGCGCGTCAATACTTCGATAGGCATCGACCTGCTGCCCAACACACAGAACTACACCGACTACTACGACCACACTCGCAACTACAAACGTTCATACATGAACTTGGCGCCACGGTTGGAATACCGCTACAACTGGAACCGCAGGAAGAACCTGCGCATCACGCTGAACGGCAGGACGACACAACCTTCGATCAACCAACTTCAGGCACGCAAGAACCAGACGTCGGCCACCCATGTTACATTGGGCAACCAAGACCTCGGGCCAGCTTTCCAGACCAACTTCCAGGCACGCTTCCGTGCCAACAGCCAAGAGACGGGACGTACGCTGGAGGCTTCGATCAACGCTACTGCCCAGTTCAACACCCTGGCCACCAAACGCTGGTACAGCGCCGACCTCCGGACCGACACGACGATGACGGTCAACATCGACGGACTTGGTTCGTGGAACGTGCAGGGCGAATTCAGGGGGTCGTTCCCCTTTGCCGACAACCAATGGTATGTGACCACACAGACAACACTGGGCTACCGCGAGAATATCGGTTATGCAAACCTGAAGAGCACCGATACGCAGGTGAACCATATACACAACGTTACGGCAGACGAACGAACGGGTATCGCCTACCGTAACGACTGGCTCAACGTGGAGCTACATGGACACTACAGTCTCTCGTATAGCGAGGCGACGATAGTCACCTCGGGAAGTTTGGGCACTACACACCAGTTTGGCGTGCGTAGCAACCTATCGGCCCGTCTGCCGTGGAACCTGAGTTGTTCGACAAGCATCGACTACACGGGACGACGCGGCTATTCGGCTGGCCTGACGCGTAACCAGACCATCTGGAACGCTCAACTCTCGCGTGCATTCCTGAAACGCAAGAACCTATCGGCCTTCGTGAAGGTATTCGACATCCTGCATCAGAAGACCAGCATCTGGCGCAGCATCAGCGCCACGTCTATCACCGACCGCGAGAGCACTACACTCAGACAGTATTTCCTGCTGGGATGCAGCATGAAGTTTAATCAGGGGGCGAGGGGTTCAAGAGGTTCGAGGGATCACGAACTACATTGATTATTCCTCGAGAATCGAGACTTGCATAGTGATGTCGTCGACGGGACGGTCACCAGGCTGCGTCTTGACAAGCTGGATTTTATCGACCACATCGAGACCTTCTTCGACTTCACCAAACACAGTATAGTTCTGGTCGAGGAAGGGCGTACCACCCACCGTCGTATAGACCTCGCGCTGCACAGGGCTGTACTTGGGCTCGCCCTGCTCCTTGGCCATGGCGTAAGTCTTCTGCTGCAATTCCTCCTGCAAAGCCATCAGACCTGCATTGTCGCGGTTCTTGCGAAGCTCGATGATGCGGTTGCGATTCTCGACCACGAGGCAGTTGAAGATATTCTGCAACTGCTGCTGAGCCATCTGACGTTCGAGCTGGGTGAGTTTGCCTGCACTATAAATTTCGCCGGTGACGATATAGAACTGACTGCCGCTGGAACGCTTCTCGGGATTGACTTCGTCGCCCTGACGAGCAGCGGCCAGAGCGCCCTTCTTGTGAATCAGATCCTTGTTGAACTCAGCAGGGATGGTATAGTCGGGGCCACCGGCACCAAGATGGGCAGTTGGCGAGGCTCCGCGAGAATCTGGATCACCGCCCTGTACCATGAAATTCTTGATGACGCGATGGAAAAGCGTTCCATCGTAATAGCCTTCCTTGGCCAACTTGAGAAAATTGTCACGGTGGAGAGGCGTCTCGTCGTAGAGACGTACGGTAATGTCACCGAGACTGGTCTTGATTAATACTTTTGCCATGTCAATTATAATTCATCAGTAAAGGAAATTCTTATCGATTTACAAAGAGGCTGAAAAACGGCTGCGCAAACCATTGCATTTGCTATAGTGAGATTACAAAATATGTTTTTTAGCATATTTTTTCAGCCAAAATAGGAAGATTTACCCTAAATCATTTGGAGGATTGGCAAAAATACCCTATCTTTGCATCGTGTTTTTCATGGTATTAGATTTTAAGGTTAATGCAAAAGGGTCGTTGTGAAACGCCCCTTTCGCATTTTAAATCCTTTCACTCATATTCGAAGATTCCATTCTCGGTATGGAGTGTGACCTTGGCACCCTCCTTTCGTTCCTCGACATGACCAATGATTTGTGCATCGATGTTGAAACTGCGTGCGATGTCAATCACCTTCTGAGCATGCTCGGCGGGAAGATAGACTTCGAGACGATGTCCCATATTAAATACCTTATACATCTCGGACCAATCGGTGCCCGACTGCTCATGGATGGTGCGGAACAACGGTGGAATGGGGAAAAGATTGTCCTTGATGACATGCAAATCCTTGATGAAGTGAAGCACCTTGGTCTGCGCACCACCTGAACAATGAACCATGCCATGGAGAAGAGATGAGAGGTTCGAGGAGTTCGAAAGGTTTGAGCGGAAGGCGTCGAGCATCTTCTTTACGACAGGAGCGTAGGTGCGAGTAGGACTCAGGACAAGTTTGCCGGCATCGAGGGGACTGCCTTCGACGGCGTCGGTGAGTTTAAGCTGTCCACTATAGACAAGTTCCTCAGGCACTGCATGATCGTAAGACTCGGGATACTTCTGGGCGAGATATTTGCCAAACACGTCATGACGTGCTGAGGTCAAACCATTGGAGCCCATGCCTCCGTTGTATTCCTTCTCGTAGGTGGCCTGTCCGTAGCTGGCAAGACCGACAATGACGTCGCCTGCTGCGATGTTGGCATTGTCGATCACATCACTGTGTTTCATGCGGCAGGTAACCGTAGAATCGACGATGATGGTGCGTGCCAAATCACCGATATCGGCTGTCTCACCACCCGTTCCATACACACCGATGCCCATCTCACGCAGTTCGGTCATCAGCTCGTCGTTGCCATTGATGATGGCGCTGATCACCTCACCCGGGATGAGCATCTTGTTGCGACCGATGGTTGATGAGACGAGGATGTTATCGACCGCACCTACGCAGATGAGGTCGTCGATATTCATGATGAGAGAATCCTGGGCGATGCCTTTCCAGACCGAGAGGTCGCCGGTTTCCTTCCAATACATGTAGGCCAAGGACGTCTTGGTACCTGCTCCATCGGCATGCATGATGTTGCAATACTCCGGATCACCACCCAGAATATCGGGAATGATTTTGCAGAAAGCCTGAGGATAGAGGCCCTTGTCGATGTTCTTGATGGCGTTGTGCACATCTTCCTTGCTGGCACTCACGCCGCGCATCATATATCTTTGATCTGCCATAAGAATTACGTTTTAGCGGGTGCAAAGATAGCAATAAAAATCGATGCTACCAAATTTTGTTGTCTATTTCTTACTATTTCCGTCTAAAAGCACTGGGCGACGAGGGCATCAGCGCAGCGCCTGCCATCCATGGCCGACGAAACGATGCCACCAGCAAAGCCTGCACCCTCGCCGCAAGGATAGAGATGCTGGACGACGGGGTGACATAGCGACACGCTATCGCGAGGGATGCGTACAGGAGATGAGGTGCGCGTTTCGGTGCCGACAAGCAAAGCCTCGTCGGTAAGGAACCCATGGGCACGTCGTCCAAAGAAACGGAGTCCCTCCTGCAATCGCGCACCGATGAACTTGGGCAACCAGAAATGCAAAGGACTGGCTACGATACCCGGGGTGTAGGACGAGGCGGGAAGATTGGCAGACAATCGGCCATTGACGAAGTCGGTCATACGCTGGGCGGGGGCGACCTGTGTGCGTCCACCATTGAGCCAACATTGATGCTCGATAGCCTCCTGGATGGCCATCATGGCCAAGGGACCGGCGGGATCGATGTCGAGATGAAGCTGGCTGGCCAGGAGCGGGATATCATCGACACGAATCTCGGCAACCATGGCAGCGTTGGCCCAACGACCACCGCGCGAACTGGTGCTCATACCATTGACGACAACCTGATCGGACATCGTGGCCGAGGGCACGATGACACCACCAGGACACATGCAGAAACTATAGACGCCACGATTATCGACCTGCGTGACGAAACTGTATTCTGCTGGAGGCAGATATTCGCCACGACCTTCGCGGGAATGATATTGGATACGGTCGATAAGAGGCTGCGGGTGTTCCAAACGGCAACCGATGGCCAAGCCCTTGGCTTCGATAAGAATGCCTTCGTCGTGAAGCATTCGGTAGATGTCGCGTGCCGAATGGCCTGTAGCTAGAATGACGGGACCCAAAAACTCACGACCATCGAGGGTGCGCACACCGACTACCTTATTGGCGGAAAGAATCAGTTGGGAGACAACAGTCTCGAAATGTATCTGACCACCGCAAGCAATGATTTTCTCGCGAATGCCGGCAATGATGGCAGGTAACTTCTCGGTACCAATGTGGGGATGGGAAGCATCGAGGATGCCCGTGTCGGCGCCGAACTGGCACAGACCTTCGAGCACGCCCTGCACATTGCCGCGTTTCTTTGAGCGTGTGAAAAGCTTGCCGTCTGAGAAAGCCCCTGCCCCTCCTTCGCCGAAACAATAGTTGGAATTGGGATCGACGCGCTGTTCGCGGGTGATAAGAGCTACATCGCGACGACGGTCGCGCACATTGCGTCCGCGCTCGATGACGATGGGACGCACTCCCAACTCGATGAGCCGAAGGGCGGCAAAGAGACCGCCTGGACCCGCACCGACGACAATGGCCTGAGGTGCATGGGCTGGCACTTCGCGATATTCCACTGCATGATATGTCTCCTGAGGCGGTTCCTCGTTGATATATAGGTCCACATCAAGCTGCACCATCACCTGACGCTGGCGTGCGTCGATGCTGGTGTGCTTCATGCGCAGTCCACACAGCGCTTTACGAGGGATGTCAAACTCGCGGCAAATTTGTGCCTCAAGTTTCTCGGTATCGCGCCACACCTGCGGCAGAACACGAATCTTGACGTTCTTAATCATTATTTAAAAAGAAGACGGAAAGCCTCATCGACACGTGCGACGGGACAAACCTGTATCTTGAGGCTCTTCGTCTCGATGCTCTTGAGGGCGATGTTGGGGATGAGGATACGTTCGAAACCAAGCTTTTCGGCCTCACGGATGCGTTGTTCGAGACGGGCCACGGGACGTATCTCGCCCGAAAGTCCCACCTCGCCTGTCATGCAGGTAAGCGCTGGGAGTGGCATATCCAAGTTGGACGAAAGAATTGCTGCCATCACGGCCAAATCCATGGCGGGGTCGGACACACGGAGACCGCCCGCGATGTTGAGAAAGACATCCTTCTGCGCCAGCTTGAAGCCGACACGCTTCTCGAGGACGGCAAGCAACATGTTGAGACGTCGTTGGTCAAAACCCGTCGTGGAACGCATAGCCGTAGCATAGACGCTGGTGCTGACAAGTGCCTGTGTCTCGATGAGGAAAGGACGCATACCTTCAATGGCTGCAGCAATAGCGACACCAGAGAGATCCTTGTGGTCGGTGTTGAGCAACAATTCGGAGGGGTTGGTGACCTGCCGCAACCCTGTGCCCAACATCTCGTAGATGCCCAACTCGGACGTCGAGCCGAAGCGGTTCTTGATAGCACGCAGAATGCGGTACATGTAATGTTGGTCGCCCTCGAACTGCAGGACAGTATCGACGATATGCTCAAGAACTTTCGGCCCAGCCAATGACCCTTCCTTGGTGATATGACCAATGAGGATGACGGGCGTGCCCGACTCCTTGGCGAACTTGAGGATGCGAGCTGCACATTCACGCACCTGTCCAACACTGCCTGCACTTGATTCAAGATCAACGGTGGCAATCGTTTGGATGGAATCGATGACAAGGATATCTGGTTCCACGTTGGCCACATGGGTGAAGATCTCGTCAAGGTTGGTCTCGCAGGCGATGAAGACATGGTCAATGTCGCCCGTGGCCAGGCGCGTGGCACGCAGCTTGAGCTGATAGGCCGACTCCTCGCCCGAACAATAGAGCACCTTCTTGTCGGGGATGTTCATGACGGTCTGCAGGACGAGCGTCGATTTGCCGATGCCAGGGTCGCCTCCCAAGAGCACCATCGAACCGGGCACTAGGCCACCGCCCAACACGCGGTTGAGTTCATCGTCGTGCATGTCGATGCGCTGCTCCTCGCGCGCCTCAATCTCGGAGAGCCGACGGGGACGTTCCTTCTGTCCGGGTAGGCCCAACGTGCCGCCATGGCTCCACTGGACACCACCGCCCTTACGTGAAACCTTACCGATGGCACCCGTCTGCGCATCGACAATCTCCTCGACACAGGTGCCCCACTCGCCGCACGACGGACACTTGCCGAACCACTTGGGCTCGTCGTTGCCACAGGCACTGCAGAAATATGCTGTTTTTTTCTTTGCCATATTCTAATAGTTCATTTTATCGAGCAGGGCAGGTTCGTTCTTATAAAAGTAATAGCCCAAAACAAAAGCCACGGAAAGAAATACGACAATCACCATAAAGCCAACCAAGAAAATATAACCAAGAACACGTCGCTTGGAGTAGCCGGAGAACTGCTTGAACGTCACAAAAATCATTATGAACGAAACGAGCTTGAGGAGGTCGGAATCCAGCAATTGCGCGATAATCGAGTAAACACTGTAGGTATTGGAGGTGCAGATGATTGCAACCATGAACTCGGAATACCTGAGATCAGGAATGGAGGGAGTGGAACGGAAGAAGATGAACAAAGGCAGCGAGAGCAACGCCAACAACATCAGGGAGAAGATGGCGGGATTCTGTTCGCTCATGACATCTAAAACCGATAAGACGTTCATGAGAAACTTGCCGACTTTAGTTTGCAGATGGAGATCCTCATAGGTCATGCTATCGTGCTCCTCGTTGGCATCGTCCGCGTCCT
The DNA here is from genome assembly GCA_017548545.1 of Bacteroidales bacterium. Classification (GTDB taxonomy): domain Bacteria; phylum Bacteroidota; class Bacteroidia; order Bacteroidales; family UBA3663; genus Liminaster. Next base: position 21,079 of record JAFYZW010000143.1, read on the forward strand.
CATTCTGCTCAGCTTCATCCTCGGTGGGTTGTGCGTCGGCAACTATCGTCTCAGGTTGCTCGTCAGGCTTGACCACATCGGGCAGAATATCGTCGAGGTTTACGGTCGATTCCGTGGCTTTGTTGGGATCGAATGTTTCATCAACACTACTGCCGGTGTCTTTCTTCTTTTCGAAATCGAACGTGAAGCCCTTTTCGACAATCAGCGAGAAGGTGGCGAGCAGGAAGAACAACTTGAAGGGCGAAAAATAGGCGGCCTGCATGCCGTTCAGATAGTCGCGAATCATGTAGCCCGGACGCACCATCGTATCGAAGATGCTGCGGAACACGCTGCGGTTGTTGACGTCCCACACATCGAGGAAGAGTGCAAAGGCCTTCCGAAACGAGAAGCGCCCCACTGCGGATGCCTGGCCGCAACGGGGACAATAGTTGCCGGTGTATTCAGTGCCGCAGCACGCGCACTTGCAGCTTTTCTCAGACATAGGAGCCAACTCGTGCGGCTTGCGCTGCCAAATGCGGAAGGCACGCCACCAGACAGACAGATGCCGTTTGGTAGGGATATATTTGACGAGTTTCTGTGATTTATTCATTGCATACTTTGCCAAAATAAACAAAAGGCCTTTGCAGCGCCTCGGCTGACAAGAATGTCGTCAGGATGCCGTTTGGCGCTGCAAAGGTAAGAATAAAAAAGGAATTATCAAAACTTTTGGGATAAAAACACACTTTTACTCCTTAATACTTACTCCACCGAAGAAGTTGCTTGCGACAATGTGGAGGCACGGCGCATCCTTTTGAGAGTTACGTACTGCCTCGTTGCCGACGCCACCGACGAAACTACGACTCTTGACCTCGACATTGACGGTCTTGGGAACAAACAACTCGACACCTCCTAGGAAGGTGCGAATGTCGATCTCCTCGTCTTCGGTGATGACTGCCTCGCGAAGATCCATGCGGATGCCGCCGCAGAAGGCATCGAGACGGGCGCCCTTGAAAGGCTCGCCATGGAAGATGTACTCGTCGCCACCATAGCGTGCGGTGCAACAGATGCGCTTACCGTCCTCGTTGACTGGAATCGGACGCTGCAACCACTGGTCATGGCTGTTCGAGTAGCTGCTGATGATAAGTTCCACGCCGATGAACAGGAAGAACAACGGAGCAAGATAGGATGTCCAAGGCTGCTGCCAGATCCAATCCAGATCGATGAGCCCACTCAGGTCGGCAATCTTCAAAAGTGCCGCCACCACGAAAATAATACCAATGATTTTCCTTCGTTTCATATTGTTAGATTTATATGTGTTATTGTGATAAAGACGGTTGATTTTTCGAGTGCAAAGATATGACAACGGTTTCTCACCTGCAAATTTCAGGGATAAACTGCTCATTTTTGTGACGAATTGCAATAGGTAGTGGATTAAATCGCAGAAATGTGACGAATTGTTTGGTATTATCCCAAAAAGAGTGTATCTTTGCGGACTGTATGGATAAAGGTCAAAAAGAAACAATCCGAATACGTATCATCAGCGTCGGATTTACGGTGCTGTCCTTGTTCGTGTTCAAGCCCTTTGGACTCGAAGCATGGCAATGGGAGGCCTATGCCCACCTGTTGGCCATTGGCGCACTGGGGTTCGGAACATGTATGCTTGTCGAAATTATCTTGAAGTATCTCGTCAGAATGCCGCGATCGACGAAACGTGGAGTCGATTACATCATACGCCGCAACCTCTGGTTCCAGCTCATCAACACACCGCTCATTTCGCTGATCATTTGCCTCTATCGACATTATGTGTTAAGCGACCGCGAGCCAGGCAATCATCTCTCGTGGAGCAATTACTTCGAGACATTGCTCATCATCGCCTTCTGCTCCTTTGCCGTAGGCTTGTATTGGCGCTTTAAGTTCCGAAATAGGTATCTGAGGGCCGAGCTGGAGGAGACGCAGTTACTGAACATGCAGTTGCAAAGAATGCAGCAACCTCTAGCTTCGGTGGACGAAGGTAAACAGACCGCAGAATCGGGCGAAAACGTCACGACACCATTCGAAACCACCCAACCACCGACAACGATTGTTCTTACGGGAACGACAAGCGAGACAGTGACACTGCACACATATGACCTCCTTTATATCGAAGCCGTTGGAAACTATGTGAAGGTATGCCAGCTGTGTGACGGCAAGGTTCATACCGATATGTTGCGAGCCACTTCGAAGCAGATGGAAGACGACCTGAAGGACTATCCGATGATTGTGCGTTGTCACCGCGCCTTCCTCGTGAACCTCGGACAAGTGGAAAAAATTGTCTCAAAGGCGGGCTCCATGCAGCTCGTCATGAAGCATAACCACGAGGCAATACCCGTCTCGCGCAGCAACATGTCGCAGGTCAAGAGCGCCATCAGTTGAACAACCTCTTTTTTGTATCCAATCCTTTTTATATCAATCAACACATAACAGCAACAGATTATGGAACAGAAACGTGCCATCGTAATGGGAGCCACTTCGGGCATAGGACAAGCCGTCGCCAAAAAACTGACAAAAGAAGGGTGGCAGGTGGGTATCGCTGGGCGCAAGCTCGACCGGCTCATTGAAATGCAGCGCAAGGACCTTGACATCGTCGCTATTCAACAGATTGACGTCACACGCGACAATGCACCCGAACAGTTGTTGACGCTGATCGGCAAGATGGGTGGTGAGATTGACCTCTACTTCCACAGCTCGGGCATCGGATACCAGAATCCCGACCTCGATGCCGAAAAAGAGCTCGCCACCGTCGAGACCAATGCCTTGGGTATGACACGTATGGTGCTGACTGCCTTCAAGTACTTCGAGAGTCGGCCCGAACGCGAGGGACAGATTGCGGTCATCAGCAGTATTGCAGGCACCAAAGGACTAGGTGCTGCACCTGCTTACTCGGCTACAAAGCGATACGTGAACCATTATCTGGAATGTCTCACCCAACTGAAACACATCAAGGGACTCAAGAAACTGACCATTTCCGACATCCGTCCCGGTTTCGTCAGGACACCTTTGTTGAACGATGGAGGGAAATACCCATTGCAGCTCGACGTCGAAAAGGTCGCTGAAGAGATTGTGCGGAAAGTTGAAAAGAAAAAGCAGATCATCACCGTCGATTGGCGCTACCGTATCCTCGTCTTCTTCTGGCGCCTCATCCCCCGATGGATTTGGGTAAGATTAAGGATTATTTCGAAATAACAGTATTTATGAACGAAATAGCTACAAATCTCAAACAAACACACTATGAATAACATAATTACTACCTTGGCAGCCACAGTTCTGGTTATTGCAGGCTGCACACTCACGACATTGGCACAGGCACCTTCGAAGACCTGGAATCCCAATGCAAAGAACGGAATGTATCGAAATCCGATCATCGATGCCGACTATTCCGACCCCGATGTTTGCCGAGTAGGCAACGACTACTACATGACTTCTTCGTCGTTTGCATGTTTCCCTGGACTGCAGATCCTGCACAGCACAGACCTGGTGAATTGGGAAATCATCGGACATGCCTTAACCGACGACTATCCCGTACTAGAGGAGTATGAAGGCACCGATCTGGATTGGCACAAGAAAATCCAGCATGGCAACTACGTCTGGGCTCCTGCTATCCGCTATCACGACGGATGGTTCTATATCTACTGCGGCGATCCCGACCAAGGCCTCTTCATGACCAAAACTCAAGATCCCGCTGGAACCTGGGAACCTATCGTTTGGGTGAAAAAGGGCAAGGGACTTATCGACTGCTGTCCACTTTGGGACGAGGACGGTAAGGCATACCTTTCACACGGTTGTGCAGGTTCACGTGCTGGCGTAAAGTCCATCCTCTTTGTTGCACCGATGTCGCCCGACGGAACCAAAGTCATCGGTCCTTCGCGCGTAGTTTATGATGGACACGAGGATCAGCCCACCATCGAGGGCACCAAGTTCTACAAACGAAATGGCTACTACTATATCTTCAGCCCTGCAGGTGGCGTGAAATATGGATGGCAGGTCGAGCTCCGCAGCCGCAGTCCTTACGGCCCCTACGAAGAGTATGTCGGCCTCGCACAAGGCAAGTCGAAGGTCAACGGTCCCCACCAAGGCGCATGGGTTGATACGCAGAATGGCGAAGACTGGTTTATACATTTCCAGGACAAACATGCCTATGGTCGTGTCGTACACCTGCAGCCTGCCAAGTGGGTCAACGACTGGCTCGTCATCGGCGAAGACAAGGACGGTGACGGTTGCGGAGATGCCGTAGCACAATGGAAGAAACCCAACCTCCCCTCTTCGGGCGAGTTCCAACCTGCTGAAGATGACGAATTCGATTCGACGGAACTTGGCCTGCAATGGCAGTTTGAAGGCCCATACAGTCATTACTGGTACTTCTGCGATGCTAACAAGAGCAAGCTGCGCCTATATGGCGTGCAGCGACCCGATGACTTCAAGAACCTCTCCGACCTGCAGAACGTCCTGTTACAGAAGTTCCCCACCGAAAACTTTACGGCTACGGCCAAGATGCAGTTCATTCCCAATCCGGAATACAAGGACAAGGGCGAAGAAGGTGGATTCATCGTCAAGGGACAGGACTATGCCGCCCTCAAGATTGTCAGCATCAAGGAGGGTTGCGAACTGCGTTATGTCACTTGTAAGGATGCCATGCGGGGCAAAGCCGAGGAGATTGAGAAGCGCGTGGAGCTGAAGGTCAATAAGATGAAGGCGCCCTATACGCAGAAGTACGCTGTCGATGACATCCCACAACCACGATATGCCACACAGGACGTCTATGTGCGTGTGACTGTGAGGAGCGAAGGCACTGGCAATGCCATCAAGTCGAAGGCACAGTTCTTCTATAGCCTCGATGGCAAGAAATTTAAGAAGATTGGCGACGAATTCACAGTCAAGGAAGGCAAATGGATTGGAGCAAAACTCGGCTTCTACAACTCTCGTCCAAGTGTCAAGAACGACGGCGCTTTCCTCGATGTCGATTGGATCCGATTTGAAAAGTAAGAACAAAAAAGAATGAACGCAACATTGGTATTGGGCGTCATCGTCCTTTACTTCCTAATGGTTTTCGGTGTGAGCTGGTGGACCACGCGTCGGCGTGACCGCGACACTGAAACCTTCTATCGCGGCGATCGCAAGAGTCCCTGGTGGGTGGTAGCCATCGCTATGATCGGCACATCCATCTCGGGTGTGACCTACGTGAGTGTGCCCGGCATGGTCGAGGCTAAGCAGATGAGCTACATTCAGATGGTCATCGGCTTTGTCTGTGGTTACTTTGCCGTGGCCTACATCCTGCTCCCCCTTTACTATCGCCTCGGACTCTCGAGCATATACGTGTATCTCGAACAACGATACGGGCGGTTCGCCCACAAGACAGGAGCCTCGTTCTTCCTCTTGAGCAAGTATCTGGGTTGCGCTGTCAGGATGTATCTCACTGCAGTGGTTCTGCAACTCGTCCTCTTTGATCAACTGGGTGTGCCCTTTGGCCTCTCGGTAGCATGCATCATGCTCATCGTCTGGATCTATTCGTTCCGTGGTGGCGTAAAGACACTGGTATGGACCGACCTTCTGCAGACACTCTGCCTACTGTCCGCCATGATAGGATTCGTGATTTGCATCAGTTCAGCGATGGGTCTTGATTTCTCGGGACTGTATAGCACCATCACCGAAAGTCCGATGTCAAGGGTATGGTTCTTCGATGATGCGAATGACACACGCTACTTCTGGAAGCAGTTCCTCGGCGGTATGTTCACCACCATCGCCATGACAGGTCTTGACCAGGACATGATGCAGAAGAACCTTTCCTGCAAATCACTGAAGGAAGCGCAGAAGAACATGGTCTCCTACGGCTTCGGCTTCCTCCCCGTCAACATCATCTTCCTTTCTCTAGGTATATTATTATATATGTACGCGCGAGAAGTGGGTGTCGATCGGACCGGTGACGAGCTCTTCCCCTACCTTGCTACAGGCATCAATCCTACGACGGGCCAGCCCTTCCTGCCCCTCATCGTGAGTGTGCTCTTTGTACTGGGTCTCGTAGCAGCCGCTTTCTCGTCGGCAGGATCGGCGGTTACCGCTCTGACGACAGCCATCATGGTCGATTTTCTGCGCAAAGCGCCCAGTGAGGAGGGAGAGGAAGGTTCGAGAGGTTTGAAGAGTTCGAGGAGTTTGAAAGGTTCGAAAGGTGTGAGGAGCTCGATAGAGGGCCAGAGGTTCTGGGTGCACATCATCAACTCCATCATGATGGGATTCATGATCTACCTTTTCCATCTGTTGGCTTCCGGTTCAGTCATTAACGCAGTCTATGTCGTAGCATCCTACACATACGGTCCACTCATCGGCCTTTTCTTCTTCGGCATGTTCACGAAGTGTAAGGTGAAAGATGGATGGTGGATACCAGCCATCTGTATTGCCTCGCCGCTTCTCTGCTTTTTCCTCGACCAGCATTCAGAAGCATGGTTCAATGGATATAAGATCGGCTACGAGATGCTGCTAATCAATGGTGCGCTCACAGCCCTCGGACTCTTTCTCGCTTCTCTCCACTTCCGCAAGAGCAGTTAATTGTTATTTGTAATGGAATAATAAAAAAGCAACGACCTTACTTTCTCAAGCGAGGTCGTTTGTCGTTGTGATTTACCATTAAATCCCTTTTATATTATGGGAGCCGAAGACGGGACTCGAACCCGTGACCCACGCATTACGAATGCGTTGCTCTACCAACTGAGCCACTTCGGCAAAAATTGCTCAAAAGCGGGTGCAAAGATAGCGTATTTTCGTTATATCTCCAAATTTTTTAGAAAGAATTTGTTATTACAGAAGCAAATTCTGCCATTTAGCCTAGAAATAGACATCGAAATCGAGCAAAATAGGTAGGTGATCACTATATCCTCCCTCATATTGATAGCCATAATAGCTTCGCGCTGGGCGATGTCCCAGATGACTGGTATCCTCGGTGAGCATAAACGGGAGGTGGAAGACGCGTGGGTTGGAGAAGGTGACTGAGGGCGAAGACTTCTCGTTGACGACAAACTGGTCCAAGAATCCCCACTCACCCTGAAACTTGTGGCTGCCGTATGCCGAGGGATGATGCTTCAAAGACTTTTGCAACGGTATCATAAGGTTTACGTAATCCTTGCCCCACCATGCGTTGGACTTGCGAGCATGGTCGTTCATATCACCCATGATGACAATGATGGGATGCTGGCGGCAAAGGCGAACGCTATCGGCCACATGCATCACCGTGCGATGTGCCACATTGCGGGCCGATTCCGACTGCTTTGCGCCACCCAATCGGCTAGGCAAATGGCAGACGATGACATCGAGCGTGTCGCCACTCACTACACGGCCTGCAGCATGAAGTACATCGCGCGTCGGACGATTGCCCTCGGGCAACGTGATGCGATGGAAGTCGGCATGGAGCAACTTGAAATCGGTGGGCTGATAGAGCAAGGCCGTCTGGATACCTCGCACATCGGGTCCGTCGCTTATGATGTAGTTGTAATGCAAATTCCAAAGGGGAGTACTATGTGTCCAATAGTGCATCACACTGTCGCCTTCAATCTCGGCCAAACCTACAAGCATCGGAGCTATGCCGTCGCCGGCTGCAACAATGACGCGCGACAACTGCAGCAACTTCTGACGCAGACGCGAGTGTGTCCAATGACGGATACCTTCAGGTGTGAACTCGTCGTCCTGATGAAGCGAATCATCGGAAGGCCAGAAGGCATTCTCAACGTTCCAGAACATGATATGCTGTTGCTGGACATGCACACTGTCGGGGAGCCTCTCCCCCGTCCTCTCCACTAGGGAGGACACAACCCCTTCACCAATTCTTCCCTGTAGGGAGGGAAAGGTAAAGAGCAAAAAAAGTGTCGAGAAGATGAAGAATCTTTTTATCCACATAGGGGGGTCCTCTATATTTTCGATTCGAAGAATAAGTATCGACCTGAAGATTGAAAAAAACCGGACCATCCCAAAAGATGATCCGGTGTGCCTTTATCGAAACTCAATTAAGCCTCGGCAGGGGCATCAGTGGCAGCAGCAGCCTCAACGGCAGCGGCGGCCTCAGCAGCAGCGGCAGCAGCCTTAGCAGCGACCTCAGCCTTCTTGGCAGCCAATGCTTCAGCCTTGGCATTCTTCACTGCAACCTCAGCGTTGGCAACTTCCTTCTCTTTCTTGGCAGCTTCGGCAGCAAGACCAGAGATCTTAGTAGTGATCTTAGCCTCCTTGGCCTTCATCCAAGCGTCAAACTTGGCTTTTGCCTGCTCTTCGGTGAGAGCGCCCTTCTTCACACCAACATTGAGGTGCTTCATCAGAAGGACTCCCTTGTAGGAAAGAATACGACCAGCGGTGAGCGTGGGCTGTGCACCAGTCTCTACCCAATAAAGGGCGCGTTCGAAATTGAGTTGAATAGTAGCAGGGTTAGTGTTGGGATTGTAAGTACCGATCTTCTCAATATACTTACCATCACGTGGCGCTCTGCTATCTGCGACTACGATGCTATATACAGCGTAGTCCTTGTGACCATGTCGTGCAAGACGGATCTTTGTAGCCATTTCGCAAATTGAATTAAAGATGTTAATACTAATGCAATCCTTGGCGGGAGTGGTGACACGTCACGTTCCCCGGTTTTGCGGGCACAAAGATAACGCAAATCTTTGAAATAAAAAAATATTCGTGATGAAAAATGCTTGTTTCGTTGATTTTTCCTATAATGTCGAATAAACTTCTCGGTTTTTGCCACGTCAAAAAAACAAACTCATTCAGTTTACAATTAAGAAATAATATTTTTCGAACAATAATTTACAAATCAATCTTAACAAATTTCAAGTATGAAAAGAATTCTTTTGGCAGCAATCTGCTGCATGACAATCGGTATGGGAAGTGTTATGGCACAGGATCAGTCCCACGGCAGGGGGATGCGAGGTCAAGGTCGTCAGCAGATGTTCCAACTGGCCGACACCGCCATCACCAACCACATGAACCTCACTGCCGACCAGCAGGTTCAGATTGCCCAACTCAACGAGAGTTTCCAGGAACAAATGAAGGCAGGCGGCGAAAGAGGGAAACGTCTCGACAAGGAGACCCGCCAAGCGCAACGTGCGCAGATCGAAGCAAAACGTACCGAGGCACGCAAGCAGCTCCGAGCCATCCTCGGCACCGAACTCTACATCGAGTATCTGGAGAAAGCACTTGATCGTCGTCCAATGATGATGATGGGCGGTATGCGTCCCGACGGACAAAATATGCCGCGCTCCCGCGGTATGCGTCCTGACGGCGTAGGCAATGCCTTCGGAGGCGGCGGCTTCGGTGGCGGTTTTGGTGAAGGAGAATTCTAAACCACAATATTTGAAAAAACGGGAACCATATCGATGTGTGGTTCCCGTTTCGTGTTATCCTCAAAGGATCTTTTTAAAGTAACTGCAGACCTTCTTGTAGATATGCACGTTGCTATTACCTCCTGTGATGAAATGGTTACGGTTGGTATAGACCATCATGTCGAAGTCGAGATCGTTCTGCACGAAGGCCTCGGCCACCTCGTAGGTATTCTGAGGATGCACGTTGTCGTCAGCCGTGCCCGTGACGATGAGAAGCTGGCCCTTGAGGTTCTGGGCACGACTCAACACAGAGCTTTTCCGATAGCCCTCGGCATTCTGCTGGGGCGTGCGCATGAAACGCTCGGTGTAAATGGTGTCGTAGAACTTGAAGTCGGCAACAGGAGCCACCGCCACACCGGCCTTGAAGACGTCATTACCTCCGCACATAGTCATGAGCGTATTGTAACCACCGAAACTCCAACCCCAGATGCCGATGCGTTGGGCATCAACGTAGGGTAACGAAGCGGCATAGCGACCTGCTGAAAGCTGGTCCTCGGCCTCTCGCACACCCAGTTCACAATAGACCTGTCGCTCCCATTGAGCTCCTCGGCAAGCTGTGCCACGACCATCGACGGTCAAAGCCACAAATCCTTCCTGCACCAGATACATCGGGAAACCAAACTCCCAACGGTCGAGAACCTCCTGTGAGCCGGGACCACCGTATTGCTCAAGCACACAGGGGGCCTTTGCACCACCGTTGTTCGGCCGGATCACATAGCCATTGAGCTTGTCGCCTCGCTCAGTAGTCATCTGGAAAAACTCACGTTTGGGCTGACCAGCCACTTCCTGGCAAAGCGTGTTATTGTCCTCGAGGGTCTTGATGACCTTCAGGTTCTGCACAGTCTCGAGTGTGACGCGAGTGGGGGTCTCGGCGTCGCTGTAATAATGCTGCATGTAGATGAAGCCTCGGCTGAAAGCAGCGCTATGCGTGCCACGACAACCAGCGCCATCACGCCCACCGTTGAAGAGTGGTGTCATTACGCCCTTGGCATCGATCTTATAAATACCACGGGTCAGTTCGGAAGGCACTGCCGAACCCTTTCCAACGTAGGCCAACTGGACGTATGCGCAGCGAGAAGCAGGATCGTAGCCATAGACACCGGTCAGATCGAAATTGCCTTTAGTAAGCTGACGCTGCAGCTGACCTAACATATTATAATAATATAAGTGCCGCCAGCCCGAACGCTCACTGGCAAAGGTAAAACCATTCTCATCGAAATGGATGGCATCAAGGTCGGCTTCGGCAATATACTGGTCGTTGGTGTCCTCAAGAATGAGCTTGGCCACACCACTACGAGGATTGACGAAATAGAGCGACAGCTTGTTCTGCAGACGGTTCATCGTCACCACGGCGAGTTTGTCCTCGGCTTTGGTGAACTGGATGCGTGGGATGTAGCCATCGGCCTCGACAGGGACATTTAGTTCGGTGAGCTTCTTCGTATAGACATCGTACGACCACGCAGTAACCTTGGAATTCACCTCACCTGCCACGGGATACTTATATACATACTGGCCTGGATAGAGCTCATACTCTGGATATTCGGGGAACTGTCCCTTGTAAGTAGGCAACCAATACTCCTTGACCTCCGACTCATCCCACTTCAGGAAGCAGAAGGCCTTGGAATCGGGACTCCATGCAATGGCTCTGTCCATCGAGAACTCCTCCTCATAGACCCAGTCAGGCACTCCGTTGATGATTTTGTTACGCAGGCCATCGTCGGTCACCTGACGCTCGGCAAGGTCAATGCCTGCCGACATCACTCGAACATAGAACAAGTTATTATCGCGCATGAAGACAAGCTGACGACCATCGGGAGCCATCGTAACGGCCTGCACCTTGCCTTCGGTCAACCGCTTGAAGGCCTGACGACGAACCCCTCCTGCCTCGATGACAAAATAGAAATAGTCGGCCTTATAGCTTCGACGATAGATCGACTCGCGGTTGCTCCAGACAAGAAGACGTTCCTCGTCCTGCGAGAGCTCATACCCGGAAAGCTTGAGGTTGCTCACGTCGAGACCCTCCTCTGGTTTCACCTTGTTGAGATTGAGCAATGTATCGACCGCCTGGCCATTACTATATTGGTATTTGACGATAGCACGGCCGTCGGCGGTGATAGCTGTGTAGTGTTTGCCGTCGGCGGTGCTGCGGAAAGCAGGCACACTCTTTCCACGATAATGACCGCCACGGATGGCCTCTACCGAGATGGGGTCAGCAGCATAGGCGACGGTCGAAATGACCATCGCAACCATGCAGGAAAGTAATAAATAAAATTTGTTCATATTAATCCATTCTGTTTTTATAGTCTTCGTAGGTGAATTCGCGAAGAAGATCGATCGAAGCGTCCTCACGGAAGAGGGCGATGGCAGGGTGAGCAACGCCATTGAACGTGTGCGTCTTGACCGTCGTGTAATGGAGCATATCCTCAAAGAGGATGTATTCGCCCAACTGCAATTCATGGTCAAAACGCCATGAGCCCAGGAAATCACCACTCAAGCAACTGTTGCCGCCTAAACGATAGATATATCCACGTCCATCGGCATCGTCAACGATACCATGCTTGCCCGCCATATCGTCGGCAGCCGACAACGGAAGAGATTGTGCCCCACGCACAGCCGGCTGATAAGGCATCTCTAGACAGTCGGGGGTATGACATGCAAAGGAGATATTGAGGATAGCCGTTCGTATACCATGGTTCTCGACAACATCGACCACCTGGCTCAACAACGGTCCGGTTTGCCAAGCGAAAGCACTACCAGGCTCGAGAATGACCTTGAGCCAAGGATAACGCCGACGCAGTCCGCGTAGCAGACCGACAAGATGACGGGTGTCGTAATCTTTGCGCGTCATCAAATGCCCCCCACCCAGATTGAGCCACTTGATCTGTGAAAACCACCTCGAGAACTTCTCTTCAAGATGCGCCAATGTCCTTTCCAAAGTATAGGAATCGTCCTCGCAATGGCAGTGACAATGGAAACCCTCTATACCCTCGGGAAGTTTTGAAGGAAGATCTTCGGCCAAGACCCCGAACCTCGACCCGGGAGCACAAGGATTGTAAAGGGCCGTTTCAATCTCACTGTATTCAGGATTCACCCTTATCCCACACGAAACCTTTCCCTTGGCCTGCGGATAGAAATGATCATATTGGCCCAATGAGTTGAAGGTGATGTACCCCGAACAACGTAATATCTCAGGGAAGTTCTCATCCGTATAAGCGGGACTGTAAGTGTGGGCTGGTGATCCGAACTCTTCGAAAGCTAAACGCGCCTCCCATACCGACGAGGCCGTCGTATTAGTGATGTATTCGCGGAAGATAGGAAAGGTTTTCCACAACGCATAGGCCTTGAAGGCAAGAATGATCTCGACTTCTGCCTCGGTGGCAACATCACGAATGAGTGAAAGGTTGCGACGCAGGAGCCTCTCTTCGAGGATATAGCAGGGCGAAGGAAATCGGCTATAGTCCGACTCCTGGATATGCGATTCAATGGGATTTTGTTTCATCTTGGGACGAAAAAAAAGTATTTCGGCGGCAAAGTTAAGAAAATAATCCCACATTTTAAAATATTTGTCATAAAATTTCGTCATCTTCCAAAAAAAACATATCTTTGCACCCACAAAAATCTTTGATATTTGCATCTCCCTGCTAAAGGTTGCGGGGTTTATGTTGAATGGTAATTAGTAAAATTGTAAAATCAGATGAAAAAGTGGCACATTGAAGACTCTGCCGAGCTCTACAATATCCATGGATGGGGTGTCAGCTATTTTGACATCAACGAGAAGGGGCATGTAGTGGTAACCCCCAAGAAGGATGGCGTGCAGGTGGACCTGCGCGAAGTGATGGACGAATTGGCGTTACGCGACATTCAGGCGCCTGTGCTCCTGCGTTTCCCCGATATCCTCGACAATCGTATCGAACGCATGTCACAATGTTTCGAAAAAGCAGCCAATGAATATGGATACAAGGGAGAATGTTATACTGTCTATCCCATCAAGGTCAACCAGATGCAACCTGTTGTCACCGAGATGGTGAGCCATGGCAAGAAGTTCAACCTGGGATTGGAGGCAGGCTCGAAGCCCGAGCTGCATGCGGTTATTGCTGCATGCACCGATTATGATTCCATCATCATCTGCAATGGCTACAAAGACGATTCCTTTGTCGAACTGGCCCTACTTGCCCAGAAAATGGGCAAACGGATCTTCATTGTTGCCGAGAAACTCAACGAACTCGAGATCATCGACCATATAGCCAAACGGCTTAATGTGCGTCCCAACATCGGCATACGCATCAAACTTGCCTCTTCGGGCTCTGGCAAATGGGAGGAGTCGGGCGGTGATGCCTCGAAGTTCGGTCTAACCAGCTCCGAATTGCTCGAAGCCGTCGAATACCTCGAATCACACGGCCTGAAGGACTGCCTCAAGCTCATCCATTTCCACATCGGTTCACAGGTCACCAACATTCGTTATGTCAAGACTGCCATCCGCGAAGCCTCGCAGTTCTATGTGCAGCTCCGCAAAATAGGATTTGACGTGAAGTTTGTTGATGCCGGTGGTGGACTGGGTGTAGATTACGACGGTACACGCAGTGCCTCAAACTGCTCATCGGTCAACTACTCCATACAAGAGTATATCAACGACATCATGTACCAGATCATGGAGGCTGCCGACAAGAATGATCTTCCACACCCCAATATCATCACCGAATCGGGGCGTTCGCTGTCAGCACATCACTCCCTACTCGTTATGGAAGTTCTTGAGACCGCCTCGCTGCCCGAGATGCCCGAAGATTGGGAGGTCGGTCCCGACGACCACGACTTGGTGAAGGAACTCTACGAGATTTGGGATACCCTGACACAGCGATCAGCCCTCGAGTCGTGGCACGATGCACAACAGATACGCGACGAAGTTCTCCAGCTCTTCAGCCACGGCATCATCGACTTGAAGACGCGTGCACAAATTGAGAAACTGTTCTGGAGTGTCACTCGTGAGATTAACAATCTCATTTCGGGCATGAAGCGCGTACCTGAAGAATTGCATTCCATTCCTAAACTACTTGCCGACAAGTATTATTGCAATTTCTCGCTTTTCCAGTCACTTCCCGACATGTGGTCTATCGACCAGATCTTCCCCATCATGCCTCTGCAGCGTCTTAATGAGCGACCCGACCGCAAGGCCACGCTGCAAGACATGACATGTGACTCGGATGGCAAGGTGCAAAGCTATATTGCCGAGAACCAGATCGTCAATGCCATGCCGATCCACTCGCTGAAGAAGAATGAAAAATACTACCTCGGAGTCTTCCTTGTGGGAGCATATCAAGAAATCCTAGGAGACCTCCACAACCTCTTCGGTGATACCAACGCCGTTCATATCTCAGTCAATAAGAGCGGTTACGAAATAGACCAGACCATCGATGGAGAAACCGTTCAGGATGTATTACGATGGGTGGAATACGACACCAAGAAAATGGTTCGTACACTAGAGACATGGGTCACCAAATCGGTCAAGACGGGACGAATCTCACTCGAAGAAGGAAAGGAGTTCCTCAATAACTATCGCAACGGACTCTACGGCTATACCTATCTCGAAAAAGATTGATACAACATCCTTCTGTTTTAAAATTTGAAAGGCAACCGTCATCTCGACGACTGCCTTTCCTTTTGCCTTAATAATTAATTACACATACAATTTGCTATTCACTAATTAAGAGTAATAACCTTTATATTGATTTATAAAAATCTATATGTTTCAAAATCTCGCTGCAAAGATAAGGGTATTTTCGAAAGTGACCAAACGTTTTTGTAACAACAATCTTTTATAATGTTCCATCACTTCCAAAGGCATTATTTCTAGCTTTATTTTGCGATTTTTGCCCCTTTTTTGAGCAAAAAAACCTCGAAACATCGATAAAATTGGTTTCTTTGACATTAAAAGTGTTCCATAGAAAGAGAAATAATCACATCTTTTATCCCTTTTAACCAAAGGTTGCAGAAATGTTTTAAAACATGCTTTTGAAACCAATTTATGACTAATGTCACACAATGAAACAATTAAGTAACAAACACACCGCAGTTCGGCCGAATGGAATGCACAAGAGCCATTACCGGGAAGTCTTCGACGGAACTCATCATAAGCGGATAAAAAAGCGATGCAAGCTGTCCTCATCGGGCAACTTGCATCTTGATTATCATATCTCTTAATTAGACTGCTTTAATCAAACCTAATCTCCAAGATCCAGTCTGAGTTCGTTTTACTTTTTTTCTTGATCTTTCGATGCAAAGATAGGTTGTTTTCTTCAATCATACAATAGACGTTCTGTTGAATATAAAATCTCCCTATTGGGTTCTTATTCATTATCAGCAAATTGCACGATTTGCACAGTCCAAAAATATAAAAGGTAAAAATGCATTCCTCAAGCTGCGAAAATTTGAGCTATAGAAACTTTTCTATTTCATTTGACAGTTAATAAATTGTATCCTGTTACAAAAAGAATTTATGTCGTTTCTCTTGCTAGTTTAAATAATTAACCTTATCTTTGCAGCGCAATAATTCTCATCAATAAATAACGACAATCACTATGACTGACCCCACGCTCATTGTCTCTATCCCCGAACGAAAACCGCTCATCTATCGTCTGACAGATTTTCTGATCCAAGGACGTACTCTAGTAACCTTGGGAAAGAAATGTGACGAGGTTTACAACTGCATCGATATTGATGCCGACAATGTTAGCCCCTTCCAATGCCAGTTTGCCAAAGACGATGAAGGAAACTGGACCATACAACACGGACAGATTCGCACCGAATGTCCTCGTGGATTGATGTCGGCTCGTCAGATTGCATGCAATAGTTGTCCAGGCAGATGTGTCAACATACGTCCTGGTCGTCCCAACTACTTCTGGAGACATCCTGAACAGGTGACCTTGCTCAATGACACTCCCCTCGACGATGAGAAACACCTGCTGAATCCTACCGATATCATCCGCATAGCCGAAGTGGAGATCACCATCCGATGACAATCTGAACAAGGGGACTAAAAAAATCGCGGGCTGTCTCACGACAGCCCACAATCACAAAATCATTCACTTATTGTTACCATTTATTGCCTTATGGCGCAAAGATATAGCATTTCCCAATACACTCCAAATAATATTGGCTCATTTTTCCTATTTCATAACGAATCGCCCATTTTTCCCTATTAAAATTTTTGATTGTGGGCAAATAAGTATAAAAAACAAGCATATTTTAGCCTTCTCTTGCTCTAATCTGCGTATATGATTATCAAACAGCGAAAACAGCGATACGAGAGCCTCTCTCATGTCTTCCTTATATGCATAGATTGGATACTATGCATGACAATCTCGGCAGTTAAGTCATCAGATTATTAGAAAAACTGACAAAGAAGACCATCATTTTAAAAAAACTCGCTATATTTGTAAACTTTTATTACATAAACACTTCATTCGAAAACAATTATACTATTGCATACGCTATGATTTTTTTAGATCGCAATGAATTCAATTTCAAGCCTTCGCAGAAGGTGATTGATGCTGTTAAGAACTTCTCCCCCGAGGATCTATGCTTCTACACCCGCATCTACGACCAGGGCAAGAAGAGTGTCGTTTCGGTTCGCCTTAGTGAGATCTATGGTGTTCCCGAGTCGCAGGTACTATTGGGCTATGGCGGCGAGGATATCCTCAAGAACGTCGTCCACTATTATCTCACCAAGGACGACAACCGCTCCATCCTCATACCCGAGTTCTCGTGGTGGTACTACAACCGCATTGCCAGCGAATGTGGAGGCGAAACCCATATGTATCCCCTCCACGAAATGGAAGACACTTTCGCCTATGATGTGGACGAAGTGATTGACTATACGTGCCGTGTACATCCACGTATGCTCCTCATCGCTTCGCCCAATAATCCCACTGGCAACAGCCTGACTCCCGATGAGATCACGCGGATCATGGAGAACATCCCCTCCGACACCATGGTGCTCATCGACGAAGCATACGCGTCGTTTATCTCAGCCGACACCCAATATATAGCCCCATTGGTCGAGAAACATAGCAATCTCATCATCTCACGTACTCTCTCGAAATTTTATGGACTTCCCGGTCTGCGCATGGGCTTCGGCTTCATGGGCAAGGGACACGACGGTTTCCTCAACTATGCCAACAAATATCTCGGTTACAACCGTTTCTCAGAGGCTGTGGCACTTGCTGCACTCGAAAGCGACGAACATTATCGCGACGTAGCCAATCAGATGCAGTGGGACCGAGATCTCTTCAAGAAGGAACTAGGCGACCTTCCCGGCTTCAAGGTTTATAAGTCGGTGGCCAACTTCATTCTCATCAAATATCCCATCGAAATCAAGGAGGCACTCCAAGAAGCCCTTCGCGTGCAGGAATACAAGATCAAGTTCATGTCCGATAAGGGCCTTGAATCCTGCCTCCGCATCACGTTGGGCCGTCCTGAGCAAATACAAGTGGTTGTCGATACAATCAAAAAAGTATATCTTTCTCGATGAAAGCCCTCATCCTTGCCGCCGGCACAGCTTCACGCCTACGCCCATTGACCAACGACACACCCAAGTGCCTCCTTCGAGTGGGTCAGCGCTCCTTGCTCCAACGCTCCATGGATGCGCTGATTCAAAACGATATTCGCCAATTTGTCATCGTCACGGGATACTTACACGAGAAGATTGAGCAATTTGTGAGTCAGCAGTATGGCGACAGCATCCAAGTCTCCTTCATCCACAACGACATCTTCGCGTCGACCAATAACATTTACTCCTTATGGTTGGCACGTCCTTCCGTCGAAGGCGAAGATGTGCTGTTACTCGACAGCGACCTTCTCTACGACCCGCAAATCATCACGCGCATCCTTGCCGAAGATGCTCTCAACGTACTAACTCTCATTCGTCATCCGTTAGGCGAAGAGGAGATGAAGGTGGTTACCGCCTCCAGCCGCAACCATGCCAAGGGTGTAACTTCCGATACCATCCTTGAGATCAGTAAGACCTGTAATCCCGACGAGGCTGCAGGCGAGAGCCTCGGCATCGAAAAGATGTGTCCTGCCTACAGTCGTTGTCTCTACTCCGAACTCGACAAGATGATGAACCAGGAACATCTCGAGAACAAGTTCTATGAACTCGCCTTCGAGCGCCTCATTCCTCAAGGACATACATTCAGCGTGCTCGATGTCACTGATCTCTTCAGTTGCGAACTCGACACCGTCGAGGATTTCGAGAATGCCAAGCAAAAAATACCCGCATCACTCTATTGATATGGCCACCTACGACATTCGCCCCCTGCAGTTACGTATCCTGCGCATCCTCCTCGCTGTCCAACAGGTGTGCGAAGAGCATCACCTGCGCTATTTCATTATCGCTGGTACGCTCCTTGGTGCCGTGCGCCACAAAGGTTTCATCCCCTGGGATGACGACCTCGACATAGCCATGCCGCGTCGCGATTATGATCTGTTGTGCAAGCATGCCAGCGAGTGGCTCCCCGCTCCATACGAGATGGTGAGCTTCGAGACCGATCCCGAAAACTATCCCCTCCCCTTCGCCAAGATACAAGATGCCAGCACCACGCTCATCGAGCGTATGCACCTCAAATACCTTGGTGGCATCTATATTGACCTCTTCCCCCTCGACGGCATGCCCAAGAGCGGGTGGCTCCGTCGTCTCCATTTTATGCGCTACGAATGGTATAAGCGCGCCCTCTACCTCGTGCATCGCGACCCCTACAAGCATGGCCACGGGCCGTCAAGTTGGGTTCCTCTACTCAGTCGTAAGCTTTACACCATGCAGGAGATACAGCACAAATTGAGTCAAATGCAGCATCAATGGGACTACGATTCCTGCGATTACGTGGTCGATCATGACGACGGACTGAAGGGAGTTATGGCGAAGTCCATTTTGGGCAAACCGACCCCAATCGCCTTCGAGGATGCAATAGTCTGGGGCGTCGAGCATCCTCACGAATATCTTTCGCAAAAATATGGCGATTATATGGTAATTCCTGATGGAGATCATCAGCGCCAGCACAACTTCCACCTCCTCGACCTCGATATGCCCTATCGAGAGTATTCTCAAGAAAAACAATAATCCTTATCGGTATTTTCAAACATATCCCGATTTATAATCATTTAATACCAACACTTTATGAGCAACGTAAACGAAATTTACAAATGCAAGGAATGCGGCCTGATGGTAGAAGTGGTTATCGCAGGTGATTGCGCTCCCGAATGCTGTGGCAAACCCATGCAGCTACTCAAAGAGAACACTACCGACGGTGCTAAAGAGAAACATGTCCCCGTGGTAGAGAAGACCGGCGATGGTTTCCGTGTCAGAGTAGGTTCTGTGGATCATCCGATGACTGAGGCTCACTATATTCAGTGGATCGAACTCGTCACCGAAAACGGAGTGCTTCGCCAACACCTTACTCCACAAGACCAACCTATTGCCGAATTCAAGACCGATGCCAAGGTAGTCTATGCACGCGAATTCTGCAATCTTCACGGACTATGGAAATCCTGATTCCTCACTCGAATCATCTCTCCTGTCATCAATTCCGAACAAAACGGACTATGGTTTGAACCATAACTGAACCAAATGAAGCCTGGACAAACAATGTCCTGGCTTCATCTTTATCTATAACCTCTCCCATTAACGAATACCGTAGAGATATGCGAGGAGCATCATCTTACCACGCATAGTCTCACGCGGAGTGAATTCGCCATTCACCCACATATATCGCTGATTGAAATAGGACTCCTGGCGAGGCCAGTTTTCTGCCCACGAAGGATAACAGCGATTGAGTAGAATACGTGCATCACCACCATTATTGGGCGACCATACTTCGGTACCGTTAAATGGTGTTTGACCAGGATGGCTCTCTGGTGTACCATCGTTTCGTCCGGTAGTATAGACATCCGTGAGGTGGCGCTGACCTAAGCCTGTCATTTCGGCGATGTTTCCCGGATTGCGGCCCAATGCCCATCCTGCCTCAAAATACATGGCACGTTCGAGTTGCAGACGACGGGCTTTGGTGTTGGCAATATAGTGTGCCAGGACAACAAGGTGCAGGTTCTGCGATGTCTGCCAGCGGGCATCGTTAGCGGCACGACGTGAGGGACGCTGATCGACGAACCCGACGTTATAGGCATCGGCATGATGATCGACGCTGGACTTCATGTTGGCATAAAGGTCGGGATAATGACGCTCCCGCGGACAACAGAGATAAGCAGCTGTGGCATAGTATTGGAAATAGCCCACTTCACCTGCCCCGAAGACGTTGGTGACATTCGCCTCAAAGAATCCCTGACGCCCCTTGTTGAAAAGTGGAGTATTGTCGGTCTTGATCATACTCTCGGCGGCCATGATGTCCTCCCATTCGCGATCACCCGTGACATTGTAAAGAAAAGCAGCAGCCATCTGACGGAAGTCACGTCCACGCATGCTGATACTGCCGATGTCTTGCTTGTCATCGAGCTGCGAGTTCTCCTGTCGCGATGCAAAGCGGAACGCCTTGATGGCTTCTTGTGTGTAATAGTTGCAAAGCGAATCATTGCCCTGAATACGAAGTGCCTCAGCGGTAATGGCACAGTTGGCCGCATTGGCCCAAGCTGCCATCGTAGTACAACCGGCCTGGAACATGATAGTCCATTCGGAAGAAGGGTTAGTGACACCTTGCGAATAAGCTTCGCCGTCGCGTATGCTCAAGAAGAAATCCACTTCGTTTCGTGCCTCGTCGATGAGATCGGGCAGACCGTTGCCACTCTCGCGAATACCGAGGTTGTCTTCCGAAAGCCGTCCATTTGTAAGGATATAAGGCAACAGCATGTCGTAGATGTTCGAGACATGAGCAAGGTGACGATCCCAGTCAAACGCATCGGAATGACCTCCCTTGACATCTACGTTCACAGGATTGCCTGGCAGACGATGTTTCCAGAAGATAGAAGTAAGTGCCGGCTTGAAGTGCGGTTCGTCCCATACATCGGTGCGTAGTGCCCTCCAGTCGGGGTCCCAAGGCTGGAAATCAGTCTTGTAGATAGTGAAGCCCTTGGGATCAACCTCGGGAATGAACTGCGGCTGACGAGGCACAGGAGTCACGTGCTCGGGGGCAATGGGTTCGCCCAAACGCATGTAATAGTAACCGCGAACAGAATATCGATAAGGTAGATAATAGATATCCTTACTTATATCGAAGTCCATGCTACATCCCACGCCCTCGACGACAAGTCGATAGCGTCCTGGGGTAGTTGTATTAAAATCGACATTCCAAACGTCTGTACCAACGAGATTCTTTCGACCGGCCTCGTTGGCCGAAGCTGTGGCAGGTAGCCAATAGCGAACGGTTCCCACCTTTTGCTTCTTCCCCGTGCGAACATTGTAAAGATACACTTTTTTGCCCTCGAACGACTTGTAGTCACGCTGACCACCATCGCCAAGCCACATATAGAGGTCGGCCGCTTTAACAGCTTCTGAAGGACTATAGCCCATGATATTGACGTGAACAGCCTCGGACTGAGCAGTCCAAATGTCGAACTTCACTGTAGCGGTAGTCTGATCGGCACCCAAGTCTGCAGGGAAATTGACCTGATAAGAACAACCCTGGCGCATTGACTGAGGTAACTGGAGGAAAATCCAGTGGTCGAGTTCCGAGGTTAGCGTGTGGTCGGTGTTCATGGGTTTGCTCTTACGATAGACTACGCGCAGCTGATGGGTCGGAAAAGTCTTGTCGTCGAGCGAAGAGACCTGCCACGAAGCAGCATGTGTCGCAATCGCCGGATCAAGACGTGGACCAAAGACGAGCAGAGTGTCATCGCCCTCAGCAAAGCTGTGTCCTAGATAGGCACTGGGACCTGTGGCATCATCGCGATACCGTACTTCTCCATCACGAAAATGGAGCATCAGATAATCCTTGTCAATCACCTGTATGCCGATAAACCGATTGGCCAAAGCAAAGGATGGCAACAGAAATGAAAGAAGCGAAATAAGAAATAACGACTTTTTCATGAAATGAAATATGTGGTATTAAACAGATAATGTTGATTAATCAAAATGGCTCGGAGATGACGACAAGCTTATCGCCACTCAGATCGATTTCAAAAAGATGAGGCACGCGGATGTAACGACCATTGGCATTGTAGTGACTGTGACAGCTCAAAAGAAGACGACCCTCGAAGTCTCGGAATATCATACCATGTCCAAAATTGGGAGGAGTAATGGGTTTCTCCTCCTGCACCCAAGGCCCTGCCAAAGTGCCGGATTCGGAATAAGCGACACCCTGCGTATAAACATCATAGACCCACGACGTCCATATCATGCCCAAACGTCCCGTTCCTGTTCGGAAGAGATATGGTCCATCGGTAACCTTGTTGGGATGTTCACCATCCATATCCTTCTCCTTGCTCCATGGGGAGTCCTTGGCACGGAAGAGGATGCGTGGCTCACCCACTGTCCCGCTGAGATCATCCTTCAATCGGATGGCCTCCATCGTTCCATTCCAGTTCTGAAGCCACTCGCCACAATAAATCATGTAGGGATGGCCATCAGTATCGACCCAAAAAGTTCCGTCGAGTGTAGGTTGATCGGCACGCAAGTAAGCAGGATCACCGAAAAGCCGATAAGGGCCATCGGGATAATCGCTGACGAGCACCTGTGATGCGCGACGCGGAATGACATTGCCACGCACCGAGTCGATACGCACAGCATTATTGGTGAATGTAGCAAAGTAATAATACTTACCTTGATAAGGATGGAGTTCGGCAGCCCAGATCATTGGACGCGGACCCATCCACGATGTCGAATCGATATCGACCACATTGTAAGGGCCCGTCCACATCTCAAGGTCACGGCTTTTCCACAACATACCTCCCGTGCCCGTCATATAATAAATGTGTGAGGCAGCATCGGGTAGAATGCATGGGTCGCTGAGAATGATTGAGTCACGAGGCACTGTGCGGACCTGCATGGGACGACGCTGACGCTGCGCCGAAGCCGTAAGCGTCAGGAACGAAAGAAGTAGGATAATGAAGTGTTTCATGTAGGTAAATTATTATTGATAAAGCGAAGCCATTTGGGTAGTGATGTCACGTATCTTTTCACGCAGCGACTTGGGAGCAAGGACCTCAATGCTGGCACCATACTCCAGAAACTTATTAATCAGATCGGGGGTAATCACGAGTTTATACTCAAAGACACTATAGTCGTTGTGTGTCTCAACCTCTTGTTGAGAAGCATGAAGGGGAAGAGTCCGGAAATAACTGCGCCAAAAAAGATCAACCTTAAGCCGAATGGTCTCGATAACTGGACTGATGACAGCATATACACCAAAGTAGTGAGCGAAATAGTCCTTGGATGAAAAATAGTCGGGAATCTGGAAATCCACATTCTCCAGAATGCGCAATTGAAGCATTCGATCGAGCGCGAACAACTGCAGGTGCGAACTACGATTCTTTCGTGCCAACAGATACCATCGTTGTTGGGAGAGCTTTACGCAATAGGGTTCGATAAAACATGTGTAAGGTTCGCTATCGCTAAACTTCTTGTAATCGAGTTCCATCGCCTTGCCCTTCGACATCGCTTCGATGATAGTGGGCAGAAAAAACTGACCAGAAGGTATTTCTTCCAACAGAATCCTTTCACGCACGTTACTGCCTTCGGTCATCAGTTGGTTGACGGAATATGACGACAACATCCACTCGGTGGCCTTCAGGCTGTCGTCACCTGCAATATAGTAACGATAACGATCCTTTACATCGCATTCTATTGCTACACCCAGTAC
Source organism: Bacteroidales bacterium (assembly GCA_017548545.1). Lineage (GTDB taxonomy): Bacteria > Bacteroidota > Bacteroidia > Bacteroidales > UBA3663 > Liminaster. The sequence goes on from JAFYZW010000143.1 coordinate 45,242, forward strand.
ATCGAGAGCCGAACTGATAGCGCGGTTCAACTGATTGCGGGTCAACTCTTCTCCTCTGCTCAAATCCACATTATGCATCCAGAGCTTATTCAACTCCTCTCTGCTGAGCTTTTTATAGTTCAGTAAAGTGTTCACAAGCCACATTCCATGCCGAAAACGCAGATTTTCCATAAGAAATTTGGTGTATTAACTTTAATTAACAAAGGTGTATCAATGCTGGTAACACCCTGCTCATATCTTTGCACCGTGAAAACAAGAATATCCACACAAAAACAATACAACAATGAAAAAGTTTACCATCATTTTCATCATCGCCGCCATCGTAGTTCTCGACCTCATCCTCTCGGGCATGAATGTCATCGCCGGTCTGTTGCTCATCGTCGGTGTCGGTCTGTTCTCATATCTGATGGACTTGTCAAGCCGACAGCCACGACGCACCACGAGCATTACACGTGCTGCACGCCAGAGCCGTGAGTTGCAGAAGACTACAACAAGAGCCGAGCTCAGCGTGGCTGTCTGATCATTTGATCACGCGTATCTTCATGCGCACGTCAGTCTTCGGACGATTGACCGCATTGCTTTCAAGGGCAGCGATCTTCGAGATGACATCCAGTCCCTCAACGACCTCGCCATAGCATGTGTATTCGCCATAGATGTGATAAGCGCCGCCCACTGTACTGTAGGCTTCACGCTCAGCGGGTGTAAAGAAACGAGTTCCAGGCATCGTACGGGCAATGCTGTCGATATCGTGGTTAATGCGACGGGCCAACTGATTGTATTCGGCCACACTGGTGGTCTTGAGTAAGGCCAGCGAGTCCTTAATGGCCTGCGTCATCACCTTGCGTTGTGCTGCTTTTCGTGCCGTAGCGTTATGGGTCTTCTCCCAGTTGTTGAGCGTAGCTTCGCTCATCACGTAACCATCGACGATGAAGAACATCGACATGTCGGAGTTGACCACACCCTCGCGATGCGGTGCACAGAGGGCTCCTTTCTTCGGAACGTGGTTCTTGCGTATCTCGGCTGGTATCTCTTCGCTAAGGTCACCCCATCCGATACTTTGACCTGGCAACGCTGTCTTCGAGTCGGGAGCACCGCCCTGGATCATGAACGTGGGCATCACGCGGCCAAAGAGTGAGTCGTCGTAATAGCCCGCACGCACCTTCTTCAGGAAATTTGCCACCGTGCGGGGACAGTCGTCATAGAGCATCACTCGCATATTGCCCATATTGGTTGTGATGAGCACCTCGTGCGTCTGAGCCTTCACATTATTTCCGCTCATGCTTGGAACGAAAAGGAGGGCGATAAACAGCAGTAGAACTGAAAGATGTTTCATGATCAAAATTTGAAAGGTAAAAGCCCTTCCCTCCATAAAGAGAGAAGGGCTAGTTGTTTGTAAAAATGGCCATAAGGGCCGAAACCCTTATCGACGATTACTCACCGCGGCTATAGTTGGGAGCCTCTTTGGTGATGGTCACATCGTGAGGATGCGATTCAAGAATACCGGCATTGGTGATGCGCGTGAACTTTGAGGTAGCATGCAACGTCGGAATATCCTTGGCGCCACAGTAACCCATACCGGCACGCAGACCACCTACCATCTGATAGATTACCTCGTTGACATTGCCCTTATAAGGTACGCGGCTGACGATACCTTCAGGAACAAGTTTCTTGACGTCTGCCTCGCCCGATTGGAAGTAGCGGTCCTTCGAGCCAGCCTGCATGGCATCGAGCGAACCCATGCCACGATAGCTCTTGAACTTACGACCGTTGAAGAGGATGGTCTCACCAGGCGACTCCTCGACACCAGCAAGCAATCCTCCTAGCATTACACAGTAACCGCCGGCAGCAATGGCCTTGACGATATCACCCGAGTAACGAATGCCACCATCAGCAATGAGCGGGATATCGGTGCCACGAAGAGCCTTGGCCACATCATAGACAGCCGAAAGCTGCGGCACACCAATACCTGCCACGATGCGTGTGGTACAGATCGAACCGGGACCAATGCCCACCTTCACCGAGTCAGCACCTGCATCGACAAGATACCTCGCAGCCTCACCTGTGGCAATGTTACCTACCACCACATCGATACAGTCGTAGGTTGACTTAATCTTCTCGAGTGCGGTGACAACGCCCTTCGAATGGCCATGAGCGGTATCTACCACCACGGCATCGACGCCTGCTTCAACGAGGGCAGCCACACGCTCCATCACATCGCCAGTGACACCCACACCTGCAGCTACGCGCAAGCGACCACGATCGTCCTTGCAGGCCAGAGGCTTATCCTTGGCCTTGGTAATATCCTTATATGTAATCAGGCCCACCAAACGTCCTTCGACATCGACAACGGGGAGTTTCTCAATCTTGTGCTCCTGCAAGATGTCCTCGGCCTGGGCAAGGGTGGTACCAACGGTGGTAGTTACAAGGTTCTCGGTGGTCATTACCTCGGAGATCTGACGGCTCACATCCTTCTGGAAGCGCAGGTCACGATTGGTGACGATGCCGACGAGCCGATGATCAGCGCCAACAACTACCGGAATACCGCCGATATGATACTCGGACATCAGGGAAAGGACATCGCGCACAGTAGCATTGGGTGTGGTGCAGATGGGGGCGTAGATCATGCCATTCTCGGCACGTTTCACTTGGCTGACCTGATGCGCCTGTGCCTCAATGCTCATGTTCTTATGGATGACGCCGATACCGCCTTCGCGGGCCATGGCAATAGCCATCTTGGCCTCGGTCACCGTATCCATAGCAGCCGAGACAATGGGAACATTAAGCTTGATATTGCGTGAGAACTTGGTGCTCAAATCCACGGCGCGTGGCAGCACCTCACTGTACTGTGGGACGAGGAGGACATCATCGAAGGTCAATCCGTCCATAACGACCTTGTCGGCAAGAAAACTCATAACTTTATCCTTTAAAAAACTACAATCGGTGTATTATAACGTTTGAATTTTATTGCCCGCAAAGATAATTGTTTTTTTCGAAACAAACAAAAAAATGGTTGAAATTTTTCGTTTTCGGTCGAAATTTCCCGCTTTATGCGAATGATTGAAATCTGAGGCTTTGAGGTTTTGAGTTTATTTGGCCACACGGTGAGGGTTCTTGACCTGTGGAAGGAACTCCTTTTCGAGTTTGGCATAATTCTCCACAAACCATTTGTGCCAATAGCGTGTCATCTCGCCATGAGTCTGTCCCATGATGCCTTCGTCAAACGATACACGTTTGCCTATTTCGATGCACTCGGGGCCCGGTGTCAGACAGAAGTCATTCTTGGGGAGCAGATAACCAGTGCCGAAGATAGTGACGGGAATGATGTCACACTTCAGTTGTTCGGCAAGGTGGAACGCGCCACGACGGAACTTGTGGACCTGACAATCCTCCGAGCGGGTACCTTCGGGGAAAATAAGCACCGAATAGCCGCGCTTCATACACTTGCTGATATGCGCCTGCATCTCGTCCATAGGCATTGTGGCAGGGAAGAAGTCTGCAAAACGCACCACATGGCCGTAGATCTTGCTGTCCCATACCCACTGTCCTGTCATCACGATAAGCCTGTTGGTGAGCATCAAGGTGGCAAGTAGGTCGAGCAGCGACTGGTGATTGGCGATGATAAGGGCAGGCTTCTTGAATGTCTCTTCATACGGGTTGCGCACGATCGGGTGAACCTGTGGCACACAGAATAAGGTGAAGAATCGACAGAACCTGCGTATGTGACGATGCAGACGATAACGCACACGTTCATTATCGCCGAACCATGCATAAATCCTTGCCATGGGGGCAATGATGAAGAAAATGTATCCGATAAGGATGCCAAATCCGATGTAGGAAATTATCAGTCTGAACCAGCGTGGCATAATCTGGTAGGGGTTAAGTGAGGTCGAAAAGTTTGTTTAAAAACGTACGCCGAAGAAGAATCGCGACGACCAGTCGAACGTATAAATCGAAAATCTATCCTTTTCTGGAAAAGAATCGATGTTGGCAAATACCATTACTCCCGTCACATATCGGCTGAAATTGTAGACGAAACTGGCATGTATCGTCCCGTTGATAGCCAACTTCTGACTGATGGCAACGGCATGCCTTTCGTCTTGATAGCACTGGGCTGTACTGTCCCAGGTGCGCTCGTCAAAATATCTGCGGTTCCTGTGCCACGCTGAAAGCATCGGCATGGCAGAAAAGTGGAGAAGGCAGTGCGCATCGTTGAAGATGAAGTTATAGGCATATCCTCCACCCAGGCTGACCTGGGTCTGCGAAAGCCTGTAGCTCGCCATGCCCACATCACTCACATCGAGTATGTCATCGCCGATGAAGTAGTGCTGATGCTCTCCGGCCAATGTGGTTGCCGAATGCCGGTAGTTCAGGATAGCCAGCCATGAGCCGCTGCTCCTTTTCTGGATAATGGTGTGCGACATGGCAGCGGGGAGCGAGAAACGCTTGCGTCCGAAGACGTAATATAAATTGCCCAAGAGAAGACGCTGATGGCAATTCTTCATCTCAATGTCGTATTCGTCCATGATACTGGCTCCCTCCACGTCGAGTACACCGCTGAGTGAATAGGAGTTGTGGATACGCGTCTCCAGTCCGTAACCCTGCCCATAGGAACAGAACGACCACTCCGTGTCGCCATTTTTCGAGAAGTCCTTCGAGTAGCTCAGGCCCCAGCCGCGATACGATACGCCTAACGAAAGCAACGAAGCAACACGTGTGCTCAAGGTACCCGATACGTTGACCGTGCCATATTGGGAAAAGATCTGGCTATAGTCCAAATATGCTTTCGATCCTGTAAGATAGACGTTGCCATATCCCACAAAGCCCTCCTTCGGCAAACGCAGGTAGGTCGTGTCACATCCTTTGATGTCGGCGCTGTCAACCCAGTTCTTGAGTGCTTGCCAGAAACCCTCGGCCTTCACCTGACCGACCATAGCGGTTAGGAGGACAAGCACGACAAGACGGGTAGATGTGGAACTTGACATAGTTTATTTCGGTCTAAATGAATAAGTATTTCGCTATGGAACTAACGCGAACCGAGATCTTCGACGATCGAGCGAAGCTCCGAATCACTCGTGACGAGCACGGCACGAGCCTTCGAACCGCTGTAGGGTCCAACGATACCAGCTGCTTCCAGCTGATCCATGATACGGCCTGCCCTGTTGTATCCAATTTGGAACTTGCGCTGTATCATCGACGTCGATCCCTGGCCAGTGGCCACAACGAGCTCAGCACATTCATTGAACAACGGGTCGAGCTGATGCAGATCCACCACCTCACCATTGCCATCAGGGGTATCGCCCTCCTGTATCCTGGGTTCGGGCAAGATGAGAGCCGTCGGATAACCCTGTTGTCCGGCAATGAACCTGCAGATGCGATCCACCTCGGGAGTATCGACGTAGGCACATTGCACGCGTTCGGGAGCACGGCCTGTCGAGAACAGCAGGTCGCCACGTCCAATCAGGTTCTGTGCACCCGGCTGGTCCAGAATGATACCCGAATCGATGCCCGACGACACACGGAAGGCCATACGGGCGGGGAAGTTTGCCTTGATGATACCCGTGACGATCTTAGCCGAAGGACGTTGCGTGGCAATAATCATATGAATACCTACAGCACGAGCCTTTTGAGCAATACGTGCAATGGGAAGTTCCACCTCCTTGCCGGCTGTCATGATGAGGTCGCCATACTCGTCGATGATGGCAACGATATAGGGCAAGTAGCGGTGATTCGTGCCCTCACGACTACCAATCGGCGCCGAGATGTGCTTGCGGGGATTCAGCTGACGATGGATGAACTTCTCGTTGTACTCCTTGATGTTGCGCACACCTGCATCCTCCACCAATGCATATCGGTCCTCCATCTCCGCACAAAGCGACTTGAGGATATCCACGGTCTTCGTGACATCGGTGATGATGGGGTTCTCCTGATCGGGCAACTTTGCCAAATAGTGCTTCTCGATGCGCTTGTAGATACTGAACTCCACCATCTTCGGATCAACGAGCACAATCTTGAGTTGTGAAGGATGCTTCTTGTAAAGCAACGAAGTGATGATGGCATTCAAGCCTACCGACTTACCCTGGCCAGTAGCACCAGCCACGAGGAGGTGAGGTGCCTTGGTGAGGTCAAAGGTGAACACCTCATTCATAATCGTCTTGCCAAGAGCGATTGGCAGTTCGTACTTCGATTCCTGGAAGGCGCGAGAAGAGATACAGTCGCGCATCGATACGGTCTGGGGATCATTGTTGGGCACCTCGATACCGATGGCCGACTTACCAGGAATCGGGGCAATGATACGGATACCCGACTTTGAGGCTATCGACATGGCTATCTCATCGCTCAGGTTCTTCACGCGGCTGATCTTGGTACCGCTCTCCAATACAATCTCGAAGAGCGTGATCGTTGGACCTACGGTAGCCGAGATCGACTGTATCTCGATGCCGTAGTCCGACAATGTCTGACGAATCTTTTCCTTGTTTGCCGTCTGCTCATCCATGTCAATGGGCGAATGGCTCGGATAGGTTTTCAGCAAGTCGAAGGTCGGGAACTTGTAGTGGCTGAGGTCAGCTGTGGGGTCATAGTCGGTCAGGGGGAGGTCTTCGGTGGTTTCGGCGACGGGAACCTTCACCGTGTCAGTCTTTCCCGTCTTGACCACAAAAACCGGATCGTTCCCAGCCTTTTCGTCCGACTTGTCTTTGGTGTCGTCGTCTTTCTTCGTCGTTTTGGCAACCTCGTCCTCCAAAGATTCGACGGCAGGAATGATTGTAATTGGCTCCTTCACATCGTCAGCCTCCTTACGCTCAGCCTCCATCTCATCAATCTGCTGTAAGCCCAGTTCCGCCTCCTCGGCGGAAATACGCTCAGCCTCCAGCTGCATCTGTCGTTCGGCCTCACGCGCAGCCTTCTCCTCGTTGCGCTTATCAATGCGGCCCTGTAGCCAAGGGATAAGGCCGAAGAGGGTACGTGTCTTCTCGATCGTGCTGTCGAACATGAACGTGGCGATGATCAGTCCCGATGCGATAAGGAACAGCACCAGACCGGGCACGTGCAGGTTGGTCACAAGCAACTGTGTCAGCTCGTAGCCATGCTTGCCACCCAGATAGAGAAAGTTAGATTGCAGCTCCGTGCCGAACAGCGTGTCGAGAATGTAGCTCACGGCACTGAGCAGGAGCGAAAGCCAAATCACCATGAAGGCCGTTCGTACAAACGCCCCCAGAAGACGAGGCATAGGTCCCGACGAGATCAGTCCTCGTCCGAAGCGGAACAGCAGCCCGACGAAGAGTAGTACCGGTAGGCCGAGCCAGCGGTTCACACACCATTCCGAAGTAAAGGCGCCGAACGTGCCCACCCAGTTGTGGACATCATTGTTCGGAAGGAATATCTCGTACCAACTCAAGTTTTCCAGTATCGCCTGGTCGTCTTTGCCGGTGACGATGAACGACAAGAATCCGATGCCCAGCAACGCTGACAGCAACATGACTAGTAATCCGGCGGCGAACTGGGTCTGTTCGCCGCGTATGAAGGCCAAGAAACGCGATGGCTTCTTCGTACCTTTCCCCTTTGCATTTTTCTCCTTTGCAGCAGTAGTGTTCTTTTCTTTGCCCATTCTATTTAATTTTTCCAAAACATTTAATTTTTCCAGAACATTGGCGTAAATATCACAATGACAGTAAATATCTCAAGACGGCCCACCAGCATCATGAAACCGAGGTACCATTTGGCAGCAGCCGGCAGCCATGCCCAGTTGAAGGCAGGTCCCGTGTCACCCAGGGCTGGTCCCGTGTTGCCCAATGCCGAAATGGCAGTGCCAATAGCCGTTTCGAAATTGAGGCCGAAACATTGCAGGATGAAAATCGACATGACCAGCAGCATCAGGTAGATCGACAGCATGGCCAATATCTTGAAGACAGCGTCGTTCGAAAGTGCCTGCCCATTGAGGCGCACGTTGCTGTAGGAACGCGGCAACAGGGCATGCAGTATCTGGTTGCGTCCATTCTTGATCAACACCACAAAACGGACCACCTTCAGACCACCCGCCGTACTCGACGAGCATCCGCCCATAACCATCATCAACAACGTAGGGAGCCAAAAGATCGAGCCCCACAAATTGTAGTCGAAGTACTCGGCCTGATAACCCGCACTCGAGATGATGGTCAGCGTATGGAACAGCGAACTGCGCAACGTACACTCCAGCGAGCCGTCACCCAGCGTCGCCATGTCGTCGGCAGGAATCAGACCATGCAGCCGCGTAAGGTAATTGAGCAACATGAATAGTCCGGTGAATCCCACCACTGCACCTGCAAACCATCGCAGCTCCTCGTTCTTCCACATCAGACCCACATGTCCCTTCGTTAGCATGTAGAACAGGTTGAAGTTGACCGATGTCAGGAAAAGGAACACGATGCAGACATATTCAATATAGGCCGAATGGAAATGGCCGATGGAGTCGGAATACGTTGAAAAACCACCCGACGCCATGGTCGAGAACGAATGGCAGACTGCATCGAACCAATCCATATCCCCTATCCCATAAAGCACGGCACAAGCCACAGTCAGAACCAAGTAGATTCCCCACAGGCGACGTGCAGTCTCGTCAATCTTTGGTCGAAGCTTATCTACCGACAGTCCATTTGTCTCGGCACCGAACACCTGTGTGGCTCCCGCACCAATGAGTGGCAGCAAGGCCAAGCTGAAGACCACAATACCGAGGCCTCCCATCCACTGCATCAGATGACGCCAGAACATGATGCCATGCGGCTGAGCCTCTAGATCGGTGATGGTCGTGCAACCCGTCGTAGTGAATCCCGACATCGTTTCGAGGAATGCACTCGAGATGTCGTCACATGCGCCCGACAAGCGCATCGGTATCATGCTGAGGAGGCAGAAGACGAACCACGCCAGCGAAACGACGAGGAACCCTTCACGAGTTGTGATCTTTGACGAATGTTCGCGGCTGCCAAACCAGGCTCCAAAACCTACAACAGCGGTTATCACTGTGCCTAGCAGCAAAGTCCACCAGTCACTCTCGCCCGCCGTATAATGATAGTAGAGGGCTACCACGGTGCTCAAGCCCATGAAGCCTGCCTCCATGAGCAACAACACACCGAAGATGTAACGGATCAACCGCCAGTTGATTTTCATTGTTCTACTTCACAAACAGCTCCTGCACAGCCTCGATTTTCTCATTTCGACAGATCACCACCACCTGGTCGCCAGGCTGGATATGTGTTTGGCCCGTGACAGTCTGTCCCTGTCCATTGCGCACCATGCCGCCTATGGTGATACCCTTGGGCAGACGCAACTCCATCACTGGCTTCAGGGTGATCGACGAGTTATTCTGAGCCGTAAGGTCCACCACCTCGGCATCGATCAGGCTGAAACACTTCGCATTCGTCTTGTCTGACTCCAGCAGAATCTGATAGATGGATGCTGCCGTAAGTGATTTCTTGTTGACCGTCGAACCGATATTGAGGTTTTGGGCCATGTTAACCTGCTCCACATCGCTCACTTCGACGATGCTCTTCCCCACGCCCATCTTCTTGGCTGTCAGACAAGCCAGGATATTCGAATCGGAATCCGGACCGACGGCCACAAACGCATCGTGGACGTTGATGTTCAGGTCGTTCAGTGTCTCGATGTAGTTCTTCATCCCTCTCACCACCTTCACGTTGGGCAGCTTGTCCATCACATGATTGGCATTGTCAGCATCATCTTCGATAAAGACCACGTCATAGTGCTTTTTCAAATAATAACAGAGTTGTATGCCCAGGCGATTGCCTCCAAGGATGATAATGCGGTGCAGGTCGCGCTCCTTCTTTCCGCAGGTAAAGCGCACCACGTCGGCCTTTTGAGGCAATGTGACGAAATAAACCAGATCCTCGGCCTCGACGATGTCATTACCGTTAGGGATGATCAGATCCACGTCACGCCTGATGGCTGCCACGTGGAACGAGTCGTGATGCATGCGTCCGATGTCCATGAGCTTCTTTCCCACAATGGGTGCTCCTTCGCGCACCTTCACAGCCAGCAGTAGCAGGCTGCCATCACAGAGTGAGATGCTCTGTCGCGCCCACGGACGAGCTATGGCATTGGCGATGAACTGTCCTCCCAGCATCTCGGGATAGACAAGGTCGCTGATGCCGATGCGCTTGTAGAAGTCCGCCGAGTCGGCCTTCTGTGTCTCGTAGTTGTCCACACGGGCCATCGTACGACGAGCACCCAGATTCGCGGCGAGGATGCACGAGTGGATGTTCGTGCTCTCATCGGGCGTCACGGCAATGAACAGGTTACACTCGGGCACACCAGCTTCCTTCAGTGCATGGATGCTGGTGGGCTTGCCGACCATGGTCATCAGGTTCATGAACGTCAGCTGAGCGATGCGGTTCATATCCGAATCCATCAGCACCACGTCATGATTCTCCTTCGCCAAGAGCTTGGCCAGATGTGTGCCTACTTCCTGGGCACCGGCAATAACTATCTTCATTGCTCTAATCTCCGATTTCTCTGAATTCTCCGATTAGTCCGAATCCTCCTCCAAAACCTTCGCGATGCTCGAGGCATCAATTCCGCAAAGCCGATAGAGTTCACTCAACGAACCTTGTGTAATGAATTCGTCGGGTATTCCCAAGCAGCGGATCTTGCCTTCGTAACCCTGACGGTTGGCTTCCTCCAGAATGGCGCTGCCAAAACCGCCAGCCAATGCACCATCTTCGACGGTGATTACGCGCGTGTACTTATTAAATACTTGCGCGAGGAGTTCGGTGTCGAGTGGTTTACAGAACACCATATCATAATGGGCCACGTCCCTATCTACCCTATCGATGGCCTTGGCTACCTCGATGCCTATCGGGCCGAACGAGAGTACAGCCGTTTCGCCATTGCCTTCGCGCAAACAATAGCCGCGACCTATCTCCACAGCCTCAAGGGCATTCTTCCAGTTCGGATTGCCATCAGCATCGTTGCCACCGATACTACCACGTCCGCGAGGATAACGAATCATGAACGGACCATCGGCCACATCCACAGCCGTTACCATCAGCTTGCGCAGCCAATGTTCATCAATGGGCGAGCACACCGTCATGCCCGGTATGGCACGGAAATAGGGAATATCCAGCACGCCGTGATGTGTCGGTCCGTCCGAACCCACCAGTCCTGCCCTGTCGAGGCAGAACACCACGTGCAGATGCTGGAGCGACACGTCGTTCACCACCTGGTCGATGGCACGCTGCATGAAGGTCGAATAGATGTTGCAGAACGGCAACATGCCCTCCTTGGCCAGTCCGCCGCTGAAGGTCACGGCATGTTCCTCGGCAATACCCACGTCGAACGTGCGGTCGGGGAATCGCTCCATCATATACGTCATCGAGCAGCCCGTCGGCATGGCAGGTGTCACGCCCACAATTCGCTCGTTCTTCTCGGCCAGTTCCACCAGCGTCTTGCCGAAGACGTCCTGGAACTTCGACGGCAGTCCCTCTGTATTCTCCTTGATGCGTTCGCCCGTGGCGGGGTCGAACTTGCCTGGGGCATGCCAGATGGTGGCCTGCTCCTCGGCCTGCTTGAAGCCCTTGCCCTTGATGGTGCACACGTGGAGCATCTTCGGTCCACCCAGATCCTTGATCTTGCGCAAAGTCTTGACGAGCGAAACCACGTCGTGGCCATTCACAGGTCCGAAGTATCGGATGTCGAGACCCTCGAAGATGTTCTGTCGGCGCGAGAAAAGCGACTTCACGCTATTCGTAAAGCGTATCAGCGCGCGACGCAAACTGTCGCTGATCAGACCATGGCGCTTCAGCGCGTTATATGCCTTGTATCGAAGCAGGTTATAGCGCTGGCTGGTAGTGATACGTGTCAGGTAGTGGTAGAGGGCTCCCACGTTCTGATCGATGGCCATCTGATTGTCGTTGAGCAGGATGAGCAGATCATTCGGATGCGAAGACGCATTGTTCAAGCCTTCGAAAGCCATGCCTCCGCTGATCGAAGCATCACCGATCACAGCCACCACCTTACGCTTGTTGCCTTCCAGCTTCTTGGCCACAGCCATGCCCAGCGCAGCCGAGATGCTATTCGAGGCATGTCCGGTCGAGAACGTGTCGTACTCGCTCTCCTTCGGTGAGGGGAAGCCGCTCAGTCCTCCCAACTGGCGCAGGGTATGGAACTTCTCGCGACGACCCGTCAATATCTTATGTGCGTAAGCCTGGTGACCCACGTCCCACACTAACCGGTCGTCGGGTGTGTCATACACATAGTGAAGCGCCACGATAATCTCAATGGCACCCAAGCTCGATGCGAAGTGTCCCGGATGGACGCTCACCTGTTCGATGATGAACTGACGCAGAGCCTGGCAGACATCCGGCAACTGCTCAATCGGCAATTGGCGCAAGTCGGCAGGACTATCAATCCCATCCAGTATGTTCTTATATTTCTCTTCCAAAGTATATCTTATTTTCTTTACCCCTCTTAACCTCTTAACCTCTCAAACACCTCAAACCTCTTGACACTTTGCCCCCCTCATCCTCTCCAGAATAAGTATGGCCTCGGGACCCATGTTGAATAGCAAATCCAGAATACTCACATCAGCCATAAACGCCTGCCGACCTTCAGCACCTGCCACCTGATAGTATTGCGGCACCTGCAAGTTTCCCAACGGCAGCGAAGGGGCATCGCTTCGAAAAGCACCATTCGATGCAACGCAATCGAGCGGTCCCATCCATTGTTCCGAATAGCGGACCTTGGGCGCGAAGCCAATTTCTTGGCAGATGTGTTGGCGCAACGCCTCATTCATTCCGAAAAGCGTGCCATCATGACCGTGGAGGAATGTCTCGCGGAGGTCGTCGATGTAGTACTCATAGAAAGGCGAATTGCCATAGTACGTTGCCCACGAGTAGAGGTGTTGTCGCTGCCAGTCGCCGTGGCTGCTCAGGCGCACCTCGCGAATGGGCATCTTCAGCTTATTGCCCTTCTCGACGTTCACCGAGAGCGTCTGTGGTCCTTGGTCAGTGGCTATCGTGCAGCGGGTACGGAGGGTTTGTTTCGTGTAGTGCTCGTTCGCCTCCAACACCACCTCGTCAGCCGCATAGAGTACGGCGTAATACGAAACGGGGGCCAGATAGGCCGTAGGTAGAACTATCGGCGACATCAGAGTCCCTTCACTTTCTTGAACCAGCGGTCCTTGCGCCATTCGCCCGTCTCTTGGTTGATCGAGAACCATACAAAAAGCGGGGTGCCCACGATATGGTCTTCAGGCACGAAGCCCCAGTAGCGTGAGTCGAGCGAGTTGTCGCGGTTGTCGCCCATCATCCAGTAGTAGTCGTAGCCGAAGGTGAACTCCGTAGCCTCCTTGCCGTTCAGCTCATACTTGTCCTTGCCGAGGCGGATGAGCACGTTACCTTGGCCGTCGCCGGTGGCCTGATTGGGCTCGTAGGCCGTGATGCAGCGGCCGTAGAGCTTCACGTTCTCGTCGGTGAGCTTGATGGTCTTGCCCTTCTGAGGAATCCAGAGCGGTCCGAAGTTCGAACCCGTCCAATCCGACAGTTCATCCTGCGGATAAACCGAGCCGGGAGCCTCCTGATAAGGGCTGTCCTTGATCCACTCCACCTTGCCCGATTTCTCCAGTCGCTCCTTCGCCTCACTCGTCAAGTTCACAAGGTAGAGGGGAGCATAGCGTCCGGTAACGCTGTCGGGACTGATCTCGTAATAATGGTAGAACGAAGCATCCTGGATCGGTTGCACATCGGGGCCCACCGAGCCATTGCTACTGCCCTTGGTATAGATACCCATACGCTTCCACTCGCGTTCGGTGATGATGCCACCCTTCGTCAGCACCATATATCGATGCTGCAGGTACTGCGGGTCTTTCAGCTCCTTGCCGTCGATCAGCACCTTGCGGTCGATAATCTGCAGTGTCTCGCCCGGCATACCAATCAGGCGCTTCACGTAGTTCTCGCGGCGATCCACTGGGCGGGTGACGATTTCGCCAAAGGTCTTCTTGTCGCTCCACACCTTATCACGACCATAAAGCTGGCATAGGGTGTAGTAGTCAGGGTTCTCACAATTCACGCACACGGTGTCGCCATTCGGGTAATTGAACACCACAATGTCATAGCGCTCCATCTTCGTCAGTCCCGGCATGCGCCTGTAGTTCACCTGCGGATGGGTTATATAACTCTTGCCCAAACGTGTCGAACCAATCGACACCGTATGCTGGAACAGGGGCAACGACAAGGGAGTCATCGGCACTCGAGGTCCGTAGTGGTATTTCGAAACAAGCAGGTAGTCGCCCGCCATCATCGTCTTCTCGAGCGAGGTGGTAGGGATCTGGAAGTTCTGGAAGAAGAAGTTCTGCAGCACCCACACAGCCGCCAGGGCGAAGATAATGGCATCGACCCACGACATCGTGCTGCGCAGGAATCCGTTCTTGATGCTCTTGTACCAATCCCATTTGATAAACCTTGTCCAATACACATCCACCACAAACGGGAGAACGAGGAAGGGCACGAACGAGTCCATCCACAGGGCAAAGAGTACAATCGCAATAATTCCGACCACCAGCCACACCTTGTCGCTCGTGGTCATCTTGCGGCTGAAGCCGCGTATTTCCTTATCTGAATTTTCAGTCATTTATAGTTTCTTTATCAAGAATTGAACTTCATCAGATCCTCCATCGTGAACACACCCTTCTTGCCATCGCCCATCCATTCGGCGGCAACCACAGCGCCCAGTGCGAAACCGCGACGCGACTTGGCCGAATGTGTCATCGTGATGGTATCCACGTCGCTGTCGTAGGTCACCGTATGAATGCCAGGCACTTCACCGCGACGGAAGGCAATCACCTCCAGCTCGTCGTCGCGATGCGACTTGAAGTCCGTACCCACCTCGGCATTCCGTGCCACATCCACGCTTTGGTCCTCATGCTGCCAGATGGCTGCCGTCTCTTTCCACGTGCGCTTGCGATCGAGATTATCGGTGATGGCGCCGGCAATGGTGATGGCTGTGCCGCTCGGTGAATCGAGTTTATGGATGTGGTGAGTCTCGCTTAGGGTGACATCATACTGGGGATAACTGTTCATGATGCGGGCCACAAACTTCTGCATGGCCACGAAGACATTCACACCAATCGAGAAATTCGAAGCCCAGAAGAGCGAACCGTTCGACTTCTCCACCTCCTCTTTCACCTTCGGCAGTTCGTCATACCAACCCGTCGAGCCCACCACCACGGTGACACCCGCGTCAAGGCACTTGCGCACGTTGGCAAGGCACGTCTTCGGTGTAGTAAATTCGATAGCCAAATCGGCCGAGCGGAAAGCCTCGCTCTCAAAGTCCTCCTGATTGTTGATATCAATGGCGCAGACCACCTCGTGTCCACGTCCCTTCGCTATCTCTTCGATGATATGGCCCATCTTGCCATATCCTATCAATGCAATCTTCATATTGTATCTTTCTACGAACCAACAATTGTTATTTGATAATTGTTAATTGTTATTTGATATCGTTATATCGGGGCAAATATACGCATTTTTTCTGACATTAAGCCTATAATTACCAAAAATTATTCTAATTTTGGTATTTTTTACCCATTTTGCCGCCCTATATCAAAGAAAATATTTATATTTGCACGCTATAATTGACATCTTTTTATCATATATAGTCCTAAGGTCTTGAGTTTTCTTACCCCCTCATAACCTCATTATCCAATAACCTCATAACCTCTTTCGTCATGGAGGAACTCATGTATTTCGTTTGGCAGCAGCGTCTCTTCCTCACCATCGAGACGCCCGACCATCAGTCCCTCGACATTCTCCACCCCGGCCTGCGCAACTACGATGCCGGACCCGACTTTTTCAACGCCAAGGTCAAGGAGGATGGCATCGTGTGGGCCGGAAATGTGGAGATGCACGTCAAGGCATCCGACTGGTATCGCCATCATCATCAAGACGATCCCAACTACGATTCGGTGATCCTGCACGTCGTCATGGAACCCGACACCGAAGTTAGGCTACGAAATGGCACTTTGGTCAAGACCGTCGTGATGCATATTCCCGATGATCTGATGGAACGCTACCGGCAGCTCTGTAGCGGCACGTCTGCCCCTCTCCTACCTGGTCAGGTCCCCAGCTATTCTTGCATCTCCTGTGCAAGCCGGCTCGACCAGATTCCCTCTGTCGTACTTCACGATTGGATTACAGCCCTCTGCACCCAGAGGATGATCGAAAAACTGCAGCGAGTACGCGACCTCGTCGAAGGCCAGCTCAAGGCATGGCCAGAGGCATTCTATGTGGTGCTCACACGAAGCCTTGGCACGGGAGTCAACAGTGACCAAATGGAGCGATTGGCACGTAGTCTGCCCTACAGCTGCCTGTTGCATCACAAGGACAATCTACTTCAGATCCAAGCTCTTCTATTGGGTCAGGCTGGCCTCTTACAAATGCAGGATGCTGCCTCCAAGGAAGCGAACGTCCAACAGGAATGGCGGCTGATGCAGCGAGAATACGCATTCTTGAGGCAGAAATTCAGTCTTACGCCTCTCAACGGGTCCTACTGGAAAATGGGACGTGTGCGTCCTCCCGCACAACCTGAAGCCCGTTTACGTGCACTGGCAAAGCTTATTTGGACACATCAGGACCTCTTCGATGAGGTACTCGAAGCAAACAGTTTGGAGCAGATGGAAAAGATTTTCAGTGGCAAGGGTATCGGTCGGCAAACGGTGCGCAGCCTCATCATCAATGCGGTTGTTCCCCTCCTGCTCGCCTATGCCCAATGGCAAGGCGATGACGAACGCTGTGAAAAGGCTCTTAACCTGCTCGAGGAGCTGCCTCCTGAAAGCAATCGATACATCAAGCAATGGATTGATGCCGGCATCACCGTGAAGTCAGCTATGGACACACAGGCTCTGCTCCATCTCTTCAAGAACTACTGCCAACCCCACAAATGCTTGCGCTGCCGCATCGGATGTTGGTTGCTCAAAAAGGCCGACAGTTCCATTTCGGTCGGCGAAAGCCCACTTCAAGTCTCGGAAGAGATTCCTTTTTAAAGAAACGTCCAATTTACGATTGAGAATTGGACGCACGGGATTGGAAACGTCCAATTTACGATCGAGAATTGGACGCGCGGGATTGGAAACGTCCAATTTACGATCGAGAATTGGACGCATGCGATTGGAAATGTCCAATTTACGATCGGGAATTGGACGCTCGCGATTGGAAATGTCCAATTTACGATTGGGAATTGGACACACGCGATTGGAAACGTCCAATTTACGATCGGGAATTGGATGCACGCGATTGGGAACGTCCAATTTACTATCGGGAATTGGACACGTGCGATTGGAAACGTCCAATTTACTATCGGGAATTGGACACGCGCGATTGGAAATGTCCAATTTACGATCGAGAATTGGACACGTGCGATTGGAAACGTCCAATTTACGATCGAGAATTGGACGCACACGATTTATAATAGATCATTCCTCTTTCTAAATGAACTTTTCGTCCCCGGCTATTGATG
Source organism: Bacteroidales bacterium (assembly GCA_017548545.1). Classification (GTDB taxonomy): domain Bacteria; phylum Bacteroidota; class Bacteroidia; order Bacteroidales; family UBA3663; genus Liminaster. The sequence continues at coordinate 62,738 of JAFYZW010000143.1, forward strand.
ATGTATGAGAAAGGAATGGGTGCAATATACGCAATTAGATTGAATCATCAATCCCGCGAACTATGATTACCTGTTTTACAGCCTTTTTCTTGGTATATAGGTTAAAAGGCGCTGATTTTGCTTTTAGATAGATTGTTTTTGACAATATAATTGTTTACTTTTGTGTAAAATTGACACTTATTATTGGAGGCTCCCCTATAAGAGGATGAGCCGAACAAATAAAAGTCAAACTAAAACATTAACAATGGAATTATCATTTGAGAAATGGGATGACGGCAAATGGTATGTCGTACTGCCAGAATGGGATGGATTACAGGAAGACCTTGAAATGGTCGATGGAGCTGACACGCTGCTTGACTTCTTGACTACCGACGGAATGTACGTTACGCTCGAAGTGAGCCTGGATGAACAACCTGGTTGGCCATTATTGGAATTAGTGGACCACAATGCCTTAGGAGGCACTTATAAAGTACACAACATGGATGGATTCTATCAGGAAGCTTGGCTTTGCAACGTAGTCCATTACGTTTTCGGCGAACACCCTGAATACATTTATTTCACAGTAGTAGAATAGTATTACTTAAAGAACCGCTAAAAAATCCCCCGCCATCGGAAATCGACGACGGGGGAAACCTGTGATAATCAGTTTTGATTACTTGAGATCCTCAACAGCGGCCTGTGCGGCAGCCAGACGTGCGATGGGCACGCGGAATGGAGAGCAGGAGACGTAGTTGAGACCTACGCGGTGGCAGAACTTAACTGACGAAGGCTCGCCGCCGTGCTCGCCGCAGATACCGCACTTGAGATCGGGACGTACCGAACGGCCCTTCTGTACAGCCATCTGGATGAGCTGACCTACACCCTTCTGGTCGAGTACCTGGAATGGATCGACCTTGAGGATCTTCTTGTCGAGATAGACAGGAAGGAAGCTGGCGATGTCGTCACGCGAATAACCGAAGGTCATCTGGGTAAGGTCGTTGGTGCCGAACGAGAAGTACTCGGCACGAGCAGCCACTGCATCGGCGGTGAGGGCAGCACGTGGAACCTCGATCATCGTACCTACCTTGAACTCGAATGGCTCAACGCCTTCAGCCTTGAAGAGCTCGGCAGCAGTCTTGCGAATGACAGCTTCCTGCTGGTCGAACTCGTGGTGCTTGCCGACGAGTGGAACCATGATCTCGGGATGCGGGTCGTGACCTTCGCGACGGAGCTGGATAGCGGCGCCGAGGATGGCCTTGGTCTGCATCTCGGTGATCTCGGGATAGGTGTTGCCCAGACGACAGCCACGGTGACCGAGCATCGGGTTATTCTCGGAGAGTGAAGCTACACGGCCCTGGATGTACTCGAGACTTACGCCCATGGCTTCGGCCATCTCCTCCTGACCCTTCAGATCATGAGGTACGAACTCGTGGAGCGGTGGGTCGAGCAGACGGATATTGACTGGAAGTCCGTCCATGGCGAGGAGGATGCCGTAGAAGTCCTTGGTCTGGTAAGGCAGCAGCTTGTTGAGTGCCTTCTCACGACCAGCCTTGTCCTCAGCAAGAATCATCTCGCGCATGGCCTTGATCTTCTCACCCTCGAAGAACATGTGCTCGGTACGGCAGAGGCCGACACCGACAGCACCGAAGTTACGAGCCACGGTGGCGTCGTGTGGAGTATCGGCATTGGTGCGAACAACGAGCTTGGTGTATTTGTTGCAGAGGTTCATGAGCTCGGCGAAGTCGCCGGAGATCTCGGCAGCCTTGGTCTCAACCTCGCCCAGAATCACCTGGCCAGTAGAACCGTTGAGCGAGATATAGTCGCCCTCCTTCAAGGTGATATCCTCGATCTTCACGGTCTTGGCTACATAATCAACCTGGATGGCACCAGCACCCGATACGCAGCACTTGCCCATACCACGTGCCACAACGGCAGCGTGAGAGGTCATACCGCCACGGCAGGTGAGGATACCTTCGGCAGCAGCCATACCAGCGAGATCCTCAGGAGAGGTCTCGATACGAACCATGACTACCTTGTGGCCGTTCTTGTGCCATGCCTCAGCATCGTCGGCATTGAAGACGATCTGACCGCAGGCCGCACCAGGAGATGCGGGAAGACCAGTGGTGAGCACCTTGGCCTTCTTCAGGGCGTTCTTGTCGAAGACGGGGTGCAGCAGTTCGTCGAGCTTCTGTGGCTCGCAGCGCTGGATGGCTGTCTTCTCGTCGATGAGTCCTTCGTGCATGAGGTCCATGGCAATCTTCACCATTGCAGTACCGGTGCGCTTGCCATTACGGGTCTGGAGGAACCAGAGCTTGCCTTCCTGTACGGTGAACTCCATGTCCTGCATGTCGTGATAGTGATTCTCGAGCTTGTTCTGCAGGGCGTCGAGCTCCTTGTAGATCTCAGGCATAGCCTCTTCCATCGAAGGATACTTGGCGGCACGCTCCTCCTCGGAGATCTCGGCACGCTTAGCCCAACGACGTGAACCCTCAATGGTGATCTGCTGTGGTGTACGGATACCAGCCACAACGTCCTCACCCTGTGCATTAACGAGATACTCACCGTTGAAGATGTTCTCACCCGTGGCAGCATCGCGGCTGAAGCATACGCCTGTAGCCGAAGTGTTGCCCATGTTGCCGAATACCATTGCCATTACGGAAACGGCGGTGCCCCACTCTGCTGGGATGCCCTCCATCTTGCGATAGAGGATGGCACGCTCGTTCATCCAAGAGTCGAACACGGCGCAGATGGCGCCCCACAGCTGCTCGTAAACGTCAACGGGGAATGCCTTGCCGGTACGCTCCTTGATCATGGCCTTGAACTTGGTGACAAGTTCCTGAAGTCCTTCAACGGGAATGTCCTTGTCGAGCACAACATTGTACTCTTCCTTCACCTTCTCGATGATAGCCTCGAATGGATCGATATCGGTCTTGTTAACTGGCTTGAGACCCATCACAACGTCACCGTACATCTGTACGAAACGACGATAGGAATCCCATGCAAAATGAGGATTGCCGGTCTTCTTGGAGAGGCCTTCCACTACCTCGTCATTGAGACCAAGGTTGAGGATGGTATCCATCATGCCAGGCATGGAAGCACGGGCACCCGAACGTACAGAAACGAGCAGTGGGTTGGCTGGATCGCCAAAAGTGTTGTTCATCAGCACCTCGATATGCTTAACAGCTGCCAGCACATCGTTCTTGAGGACTTCCACTACATTGTCCTTTCCAATCTGGTAATACTCATTACAAACGTCGGTCGTAATGGTGAAGCCAGGAGGAACGGGCACTCCAATAAGATTCATCTCAGCAAGGTTAGCACCCTTGCCACCCAGAAGATTTCTCATGTCTGCCTTACCTTCGGCTTTGCCATTGCCGAAGAGATAGACGCGCTTTTTGTTTTCTGCCATAATCGAATAATTAAAACAGGTTTACAGGTTTGTTATAGAATTTGAATCACTCAGCAAAATAATTGGCCGTCAGCCATAAGGCTGGCGCTTCCTTGTTTTAGGCTGCAAAGATACCGATAATTGGCGACAATTCCAAATTTTTGCGTCGAAAAAATCGTGAAAAGCCCCATTTAATCGGTTGCGCACCGACCAAATGGGGTCTGATGATATGTTTTTTAGTCGTACACGCCGTAATCAGGCGCATCAGCAGGTGCCTTGACGACCTTGTCAGCATCCACTTCGAAGAGGGCAGTGAGCACACCTGTGAGCTGGACACAGAGTTTGGTCTTGCGCTTGTAGATGGGATTGCCTTCGTTGTCGAGAATCTGCTTGCCCTGTCGGTCGGTCTCGTATTCCGACTTGCTCACCGACTCGCGGATGGAGTCGAGGTAGGCGACATGTCCGCGAAGAGGACCTTCAAGCACCAGCACCTTGTCACCGATGGCATAGGTGGGTTTTTCGACAGAGTCGAGCCAGTCGGCTTCACTCAATGCCTTGAACTCGAGCATCTGGATGTCGGGAATGGGCTGCGGCCAATGGCGGGTGCGATCGTTGAGGAAGCCGACGACGTATTCGGAGATGCGACTGTGGAACAACGGATCACGATTGTCGAGGATAGTGTGCACAAAGATGATTCCAGGTGTCTGCACCTTCTCCTTCCACACCATGCGGTCGGAGTACTTGACATGGACGCGCTTGAGAGGGACGAAACACTCCATCAGCACCTTTTCGGGTTCGACAGGAATGAAGAGATCTTCTTTCTTGGCCTTGCCGCGACGACGCTTCTTCTTCGTATCGATGCCCATAAGATAATCGTGTATCTGCATCTCGTGTCCTGGATGGACATAGACCGCGAACCAATGAAGGGTTGAATAGTGACGCTTCTTGGCCATGCGTGTCAATTCGGTGGGATCGTTGAGCTCCTGGAGTGTGGGGAGCACCTTTTTGGGTTGTTCGTTGTTTTCTGACATATCGAGGAGTAATGGAGGGTTCAAGGGGTTTGAGGGGTTCAAGGGGTTTAAGGGGTTTGAAGAGTGAAGAGATTGCTGGTGAATGTGGCCCAACTGTACTTCTCACGTTCGGCGGCGAGACCGGAAGTGAAATCGGGATGCTCAGAGACGAATCGGATGAGGGCGGAGGCGATGGCCTTCGGGTCGGGATCGACCACATAGCCCACCTTGCCATCGGGGACAATTTCGGGCAAACCGCCTACACGCGTGACCAACATGGGGCGCTGGAAGTGATAGGCAATCTGTGTGACACCGCTCTGCGTGGCTGACTTGTATGGCTGTGCAACGAGATCGGCAGCTGCGAAATAATAGCGGACCTCGTGGTCGGGCACAAACTCGGTCTTCCAGACGATACTATCGAAGACTCCCAGTTGCTTGGCCAGCTCGAAATATTTCGACCCATCGTTGTAGAATTCGCCAGCCACGATGAGACGCACGTCGGCAGCTGTTTCGCGAAGGAATGCGGCAAATGCCTCGATGAGCCAATCCAAACCCTTGTAGTCGCGGATGAGCCCGAAGAAGAGGAAGTAGCGACAGGCAGGATCGAGGCCGAGATAACGACAGCCCTCGTCGCGTGAGACAGGTTGACCGAAGTTGTCGTAGAGCGGATGTGGAGAAAACACGCGGGGCTTGCCGACATTGACCTTGAACTTATCGATATCGTCGAGCACACTCTTCGACATGGCTACAAACCCATCGACTGAACGGCAAAACCACCAAGTGAACGGACGGTCGCCAGGACGCGACTCGTGAGGGATAAGATTGTCGAGAATGCTAATAACTCGTGTCTTGCCATTGCGTTTGGCCAACGATGCAATCGTGCCGAAACAGGGTCCCATGAAGGGTAGCCAAAACTTGATGATGAGCAGATCGGGTGCTTTCCGACAAATCTCGCGGCCCACACTGATCCAGTTGAACGGATTGCACGAGTTCACCCGTCGAGTTATCGTCAAGTCGGTCGGCGCTGGCTCGCTGCTGTATTGCGTCTTGCCCGGAAACAGGAAATCGGGATACTGCAAGGTGAAAGTATAAATCTCCACCTCGTGTCCTTCCGACTGGAACTGATGGGCCAGACGTTCGTTATAGACAGCCAGTCCGCCACGATAGGGCCAAGCTGTGCCTAAAAGGACTATTTTCATACTCTGACAAATGCTATTTGACAATTTCGGGCAAATGCCTCGTCGCAATCTCCGTCACCGATCATCACCGTACGTTCGGCCTGTACGTAAGGATAGGCTTCAAGCAACTTCTGCCACATGCCCGTCTGGGGTTTGCGCATAGGGTCGGCATTGTCGATGGCTAGAGCGTAGAAGATGTCGTCGACCTTCAATCCGTAATCGGAAGCCAGGATCTGACACATCTGCCTATGAATATCGGCGAGCACCTGTTCAGTCATCACACCCTTACCGATGCCACGCTGGTTGGTGACCACGAAGATATGACGGAACGTGTGTCCCAACATAGGTGCCCACCGTAGGAACTCAGGACGGAACTGAAACTCTGACCACGTCTTGACATAATCGTTGGGACGACGCTCGTTGATGGTGCCATCACGATCAAGCAGGAGCGTATCGTAGTTGCAATAGCGCTCCAGAAACTCGAACTGCGCATTCCGATAATCCTCGGGAATGCCGATGTCGATGAAGAAGCCCTCAGAAACGAATCCGTAAAGGTCGCGCTCATGGACATGCGGCTCGAAGACATCCTTTTCGAAAGAAAAACGTTCGGGCAAAGCGGAAAGGTCGAGGCGGCTGCGACGAACGACATATACACCACCATTGATCAGCCCGTCGGCGCAGAACTGCTTCTCGTGGAAACCCGTGATGACATGGCTTTCATCGATCGACACACGCCCGTAGCGTTCAAACTGCTGCAGATGACGCAGCGACAAGGTGACTGCGGCATCGGGATGCTGCGCATGGGCGGCTAGCAGATGAGGTAGATCGACGTCGAACATCGTATCGCCATTTAGGACCAGCACATCGTCGCCCGTACACTGCGACAAGGCCAGACGAATGCCACCTCCCGTGCCCAATGGAACCTCTTCGACCGCATAGTCAATCGAGAAAGGGAACTGGTCACCCACTACCTTGATCCACTCGAAGATCACTTCGCGCAGATAACCGACTGAGAGCACTACCCTATTAACCTCAGGATATCTTCCAAGATAGGACAGCAGATACCAAAGGAAGGGCTTGCCGGCCACAGGCGCCATACATTTGGGCACCTCGCTAACTACACTTCGCAGACGGGTTCCGAGACCACCTGCCAGAACTATCGCTTCCATCACCGACCAAAGAAATGCTCCTCAAGCATCAGGCAGAGGATGTGATAGATGGGAAGGTGAAGCTCCTGAATGCGGTAGGTCTCGGTCTCAGGCGCGTGAATACAGATGTCGCAATAGGGCTGCAACTTATTCTCACGTTGGCCCGTCAGTCCAATCACCTTCAATCCCTTGGCCTTGGCGGCCACTGCAGCATAGACAACATTGGCACTGTTACCCGATGTGGAGATGCCCAGAAAGACATCACCCGGACGACCATAGCCCCAAACCTGCTGGGCAAAAATGAGGTCGGAGTCGGCATCATTCATGTAGGCCGTGGTGAGCGAAGGATGGCCAGCAAGAGAGATGGCGGGCAAAGCGCCCTGAAGGTTCTGGGCAAGACGTTCGCCCATCTCGGGATTGACCGCACGCAGCGACCATGCCTGATCACTGAAGACCTTGCGCTTCATCTTGAACTCCTTCATCAGTTCACCGACAATGTGCTCGGCATCGGCTGCCGAACCTCCATTACCGGCCACAAGCAGTGTGCCATGGTTCTCATAGCTCTCGCGCAATATCTCATAAGCGCCGACAATATCCCAGCGACAAGCCTGCAGCTTTGGATGGCGCCCGATGAGTTCCTCTACAAATCGATGAAGTTTCTCTTCCATTGTCCTTTTACTTCATATCCCTTATTTCCCTTTGACCCCTTTCAAAACACTGACCGAGTCGGTCTCATAGATCTTCCATCCATGAGCTCCGCCTTCGGTGAAGTTGAACGGCATGGTGAATCCGTTCAGACGCTTCAAAGCCTCGATGACTGCCACCTTGCGGGTGGGCTCGACAAAGAACATGATGAAGCCGCCACCCCCTGCACCCGAGACCTTACCACAGACGGCACCTGCATCAAGAGCCACACGGAAGGCCTCCTCGATGACCGGATTGGTGATGGCATCGGCCATCTTCTTCTTATCCTCCCACGCCTCGCCCAGGACGCGAGCAAACTCGTTCATGTCGCCCTTCAAGACTGCAAGCTTCATGTCGATGGCACTCTGCTTGATGCGATGCATCGCCTCGATACTGCGCTGATTGCCTGCCGTGGTACGTTCACGCTGCTGGTCGATGATGGCAGCCGACGAACGGCTACGTCCTGTGAAATAGAGCACCAGCGAAGCCTCCAGCTCGTCGATGATCCAACGCTTCACCTTGAGCGGGTTGACAATCACGATGTCGTTCTGGAGGAACTCCATGAAGTTGAATCCACCGAAAGAGGCAGCATACTGGTCCTGCTTGCCGCCACTCAGACCCAAGTCGATACGCTCGATCTGATAGGCAAGACGTGCAATCTCATAATCGCCCAACGGAAGGCCTCTCCATTCGACAAACGCCTTGAGGATGGCAACGACCATGGTCGATGACGTACCCAGTCCGGAACCTGCAGGTGCGTCGTTATAGGTCGTGATACGAACGCCCGTCAGAGGAAGCGAATAATCGTGCATGAGGCGATTGTAGGTGCCTTTGAGCAGCGATGCCTTGCCATCAATCGGGAGGTTTTCGCTCAACGGATAACTTTCGTGCACATCTGCATCGTAGGCATCCACCACGATTTCGGGGGTGTCGATTTCCTCGATGGAACAATAGGCATAGAGGTTGATGGTGGCATTCAGGATGAGCCCTCCATAGAGATCGCTGTAGGGCGACACATCGCTCCCACCACCAGCCAAACCCAAACGCAAAGGTGCCTTGCTGCGGATAAGCATAATCGTTACTTTTTAGATAGTATATCCTTGATTCCCATACCCACGCATCCGAGGATGATGAGGTACATCAAGACTACGAAAATCATTGACAGGGTGTTACCCTTATCGACAGATTCCGGTCGGAACTCGAAGCGTATATGATGCTGACCTGCCTCAAGGTTGAGGGCACGCAACAGATAGTTCACACGATAGTGACCCACCTCCTTGCCATCAACAAGGGCCTTCCAACCATGAGGATAATACACCTCGGAGAAGACGACAGTGCCGGGTTTGCTCGACGAAGCATCGTACTCGACATATTCGGGCGTATATTTCGTGAGATGCACGGTGGCTGTGCTATCGGGCGTATTGACCAACAGACCATCAACGACCTGTCCGGCAAGATCGGCGGCGAAAGCCTTGTCAACGACGGCGGTAGTATGCAAGTCGTACTGCATCAATCCATCGCACTCCTCATTGGCCGTCTGCACGACACGGAGCGTATCCACAAACCATGCATTGCCCATAGCTTCGGGATTGAACTGTACCTGTGGCTGGCCACCCTGCTGCGGCTGATAGATGATGTATTTGGCATTGAGCATATTAAGCACAGGCCAATGCATCTTGGAGAGATGCTGGTCGATGAGGTCCTGATAACGACGAAGCTTGGCTGCCGAATAACCACCAATGGACTTCATACGATAGGACGTGCGTGCATCGTTGAAGGTGTTGGCAGTGAGGTTGAACACACGGAAGTTAGGATCCTTGTCGTTGTCGAGAATCTGCTTCTCCCACGGCTGCATCTTGTAGCTCTGCTCAAACGTGTTGTTCTTCGAGAACATATCATCGTTCATGTAGCGCTTATCGACAGGCCACATGTCGAGCAGGATGAGTACACCCAGACCGAGGGCGAGGATGCCCGTGCCGCGGAACTTGCGACTCTTGACGTAGAAATATACCACGGCTGCTGCAACAACGACTAAGCCTAAGGAACGGAGCACATCGCCCTTGAACATCGCAGCACGTTCGGCCACAATGCCATCGACCAGCCAGTCGGGGAGCTGTGCGAACATGCCTTCATCATTTGGTCCCACAAAGCCGGAGGTGGTGACGAAGGCTATCAAAAGCAATACGACGATGATGCCTGCCGAAACGAGCACTTTGCGCGCCAAATCCTTGATCACAGCTGAAGCGGCATACTGTTCGGACGAATCGCCTGCAGCCTCAAGCGCAGCCTCTTTTGCCTCGGTGATGCGTTTGAGGGCGAGGAAACCGAGCAGCGGCATGGTGATTTCGGCAATGACAAGGATGGAGGAGACGGCACGGAACTTGTTGTACATCGGAACCGTTTCGAAGAAGAATCGCGTGAGCCCCATCCAATGATTTCCCCAGGAAAGGGCGATGCTGAGCAGAGTGACAGCCAGGAGGCACCACTTGTAAGGACCCTTGACAATCAGGAGTCCAAGGACGAAGAGCAGACAGATGATGGCGCCCATATAGACGGGGCCGGCCGTGAACGGTTGGTCGCCCCAATAGAGCGGCACGCTTTGGCAAAACTGCTCGGCAGTCTTGCGCGGCAC
>JAFYZW010000144.1 GCA_017548545.1 Bacteroidales bacterium
CGGTTGCGCTGATCGTCAGTCAGGATGCGTTCGGGATGCATGAGGCGATCGGTACGGGTGATACCGCACACCTCTTCGAGCAACAGGTCGGTGAGGGCGCGCACCTCACGCTCATCGTAGAGAGGCAATCCCTGCGAATCGACCACCTGTGACAGCTTCGCGCGTAATATCTTTATGGTGTCAAGCATGGCGCAAAGTTAGCGTATTTTTGTGAAATAATGGCATAAAAAGGTGTCATAATTTCTAAAAAATATGCCATTTCTCATGAATTTCCACTAAAATAATATAATTATGTGCCCAAAAAGGGCAATAATTGAAGAAAAATCACTAAATTTGCGCACGATTTTTGGTATAAATACGAGATATGAAACTTTTTCGATATATATCAGGTTTGCTCTGCTGGGCAATCGTTACCCTCGGGCTTTCCTCGTGCTTTGGCTCGAACGATTCGGAGACAGTTGAGACCAACCGATACAACTGCATCATAACTGCGTTCTCGCTCGAAGACAATTCCTCGGTCTGCTCCGGCCTTTCGAACTATTCTTTCACCATCGACAACTACGGGCTGAGCGATGACTCGATCCATGCACTCTTTCCCGACGACGGCATCATCTTTAACCCCGATTCTTTGCCTTGCGGGGCCATTGCAGACTCGGTGAAGATCTCGGTCAGCTTCTCTTCGCCCGACAGTGCCTATCTGAATCTTTATGCACTCGATGGCACCTTGGGCCAATATGCGCAATTCTCGACCGACTCGGCCTATTATTTCGCCTCCTACCCCGATGCCCGCATGACCATCGTAGCCCATGGCGGCAACCGCAAGACTTATCACATCAAGGTCAACGTCCACAAGGTGGTGGGCGACACCATCGTCTGGCATGATTATACCGACGAGCTGTGGGCCGACATGAACATTACCGACCAGCGCACCGACACCCTCGGGAAGACTCTCTTCTGGTTTGTGGAGGAGAATGGCCAGAGCTACAAGGTAAGCACCTCGCAACTCAGCGAGAACAGTCCCAAGGAATGGCAACCCATGACCGACGTGAGCGTAGCCGAGGGAGAACTGCTCGACCTCACCACCCTCTACAACTGGCATGGTCAGTTCTATGCCATCGGCAAGACCCAAGGCCGACTGATGACCTCGACCGATGGTTTCCACTGGGAGGTGGCCAGCAGCGGACATACGTTTGTGGCCATCCTAGGCAATCAATACCGCACCAAGGATGTCTTTGGAAACTGGAACCAGGATTCGCTGAATGTCATCGTCAAGATGGATGATGCCTATCGTTTCGCCGTTTCGGCCGATGCCGCAAGCTGGCATGTGGCACAACAGATACCCGAGGGCTTCCCCGTGACGGGCTTCACACGTCCCATCTGGACGGAGGCACGCAGCGACTATGGCAATCTCACCTCACGACTCTACATCACCGGTGGCCTCACAGCTTCGGGACAATTCGTGTCGAGCACATGGTCGTGCGACGGCTGGTCGGACAACGTGCAGGGCCCCAACTGGGTGGAGTTCACGCAAGACGAAATGCCCGGCATGTATGGCGCTTCGGTGATCGAATATACACTCGACAGCGACAATCCGAAGACATTCTGGCTGCTCCATCCGGGATTTACTACCACGGGCGACGTGCCTACCCACAAACTGTTCGGCAAGTACTACACTACGTTGTACTATTCGGAGGACAGTGGCGTGAGCTGGCATCGCCTGAGCCGCTACTATACCCAGTATGCCGACAATACGCCGATAGGTAAGGTGGCATGCAACTCGGCCTTCTTCGATCCCCACTCCTACCAGATGTATTTCTTCGGCGGTCGCCGTGCCGATGGCACGTTCAAGACCTCGGTGTGGGGTGGACAGCTGAACTCGCTAACGTTCGATAAGCTACGTTGATGCGCATGAAGAATTGGCTGTTGACCTGTCTTGTGGCTTTCGCCCTATCCACGGCGACGGCACAAGAGAAGGAATACCTCTACGAAATAGGTGCTGGAACTGGTATCAGTTGGGGTTATGGTGACGTTAATGCCTCGAAGGCTGTCTATAACCCCTCCCTTTCGTACAGCCTCCTCTACCGCTACAACCTCAACCTGCGCTGGGCTTTAGCTGCGGAACTGCAGAGCGCTGGCATCAAGGGCGACACACGCGACTTCAATGCTGCCTTCCCAGGCGGCGACTATAACTTCAGCCGACGCTACTGGCAGCTGCAAGTGCGTCCAGAGGTCCACTTCTGGAACTACGGACTGGGCAGCGACTATCGAGAGAAGAAACGCTACACACCCTTCCTCACTGCAGGTCTCTCGGCCGGTCTGGTGAACGGTGGCGACGAAGGCTCGTCGTTTGTGCTGGGTATCCCCTTCGGTGTGGGCTACAAATTCAAGATGGCCAAACGCTGGAACACACAGGTGACCTGTCTCTTCACCAAGACATTCAGCGATGAGCTTGACGGACGCGTCGATCCCGAGGGCATCGAAACTAGTTCGCTCATCGACAACGACTGGATGGCATCGATCCAATTCAGCGTGACCTTCGACTTCAAGGAACGTTGCATCGAATGCCACAACCAGAAGAATCAGATGAGGAAATGACATTCATTTTAATCCCATCCTGACCAAAGACAAATACAATAACACGATATGGCAAAACTTGAACAAATCGATAAGTCACGCACTCCCAAGTCGGTGGCCATCATCATGGACGGCAACGGACGTTGGGCCAAGCAGCGTGGGAAGGATCGCTCCGAAGGCCACAAGGCCGGCATCGATTCGCTGCACGACTCCATTGAGGCCGCAAAATGGGCAGGTGTCAAGTACCTTACCGTCTATGCCTTCTCGACCGAGAACTGGAATCGTCCGCAGAAGGAGGTTGACACGCTCATGAACCTCATCGCCTATGCTGTCGAACTAGAGACACCCGACATGATCCGCAAGGGTGTGCGCCTCGGCATGATCGGCGATTTCAGCCGCGTACCCAAGTTTGCCATGGACAAGCTTCACTGGTCCATCGAACAAACCAAGGATTGCAAGGATATCACCCTCATCATCGCCTTGAGCTACAGTGCGCGCTGGGAACTCGTCGATACGATGCAGCGCCTGGCACGGCAGTGTGTCGATGGAAGTATCCGCCCAGAAGATATCGACCAGGAGATGATCAGCCGTAACCTGACCACTTCGTGGTACCCCGATCCAGACCTGCTAATCCGCACCGGCGGCGAGGAACGTATCTCGAACTTCCTCCTTTGGCAGATCTCCTACTCCGAGCTTTACTTCACCCCCGTCCTTTGGCCCGACTTCCACCACGAGCAGTTCTACGATGCTATTGTGGACTACCAGTCACGCGAACGTCGATTCGGCAAGACCAGCGCCCAGGTGCGGGCAGAAGCCAGCGCCCAATAACTCTGTAATTACACATTATTAAATTAATGATACGTAAATTCACGATATTGCTCCTCCTCGTAATGTCCTTTGCGGGCATCACTTTGGCCCAGGAGCTTCCCAACGACACCATCTATCACCCGACGGTCAACCAAACCGCGCAGTCGGGAAAGAAATATACCATCCGTGGTATTGAGGTCACCGGCGCCGACAACTACGAGGACTATGTCCTCATCGGTTTCTCGGGTCTCTCCATCGGTCAGACCATCACCGTGCCGGGCGACGAGGTGACCAACGCTGTGAAGCGTTTCTGGCGCCAAGGTCTCTTCAGCGACGTGACCATCACCCTCGAGAAAGTGTATGAGAACGACTGCTGGCTC
>JAFYZW010000145.1 GCA_017548545.1 Bacteroidales bacterium
GACCTTAACACAATGACTGGAGTCGAATCTGAAACCGATATTAACTACACCCTTAATGTTTCGCAATACGCAGGTCTTTATACCTTTGCGATCAATCTTTATACCTTTGCTCCTGCCTCTGGCTATGTTGGCGATATCGTGCTGACGGCTTTGGATTCGGGTAATAGGGAGATTGCGAGCAGAACTCTTAACGAAGTACCTGTACAAGCAGGATATATCAGCCTTTATACAGGCTATTTCTTCTCAGAAGGTGTGTCGTTCCCGCTTTCTTATACTGAAGATTGGACAGGAATAAACAATTATGGCTATTGATCCACTTTCTTCTCATTAGATTAAAAAAACTCTTTCATAAATTGGAGTATGACCATTCTTGACATGAATTGGTCATACTTCAATCTTTTTATACCCAATCTTGGCCAAGAATGTTCATCCTCTTAACGTGGCATACCCAATTTTGGCCAAGAATGGTCATCCTCTGAACGCGGCATACCCAATTTTGGCCAAGAATGGTCATCCTCTGAACGTGGCATACCCAATCTTGGCCAAGAATGGTCATTCTCTGAATGCGGCATACCCAATCTTGGCCAAGAATGGTCATCCTCTGAACGTGGCATACCCAATCTTGGCCGAGAATGGTCATTCTCTGAACTCGGCAAACCCAATCTTGGCCAAGAATGGTCATCCTCCGAACGCAGCATACTCAATCTTGGCTAAGAATGGTCATTCTCTATTCAAAGAATAACCATTTATTGCCGAAATTGGTTATACTTCGTTTTAAGAAGTTGTTTTACCAAATCAAAGGCTTCTAGGAACGACGGATGACGATGGAAATAAAGCAGTCCTACGATTAGCGTGAGCGAGAGCGTGATGATAAATCTTAAACTAAGATTTTGCAATGAAAGGATGTGATTGCTGCATTCTGCAACGACTATCATCAGAAGGAAACCCATGAGGATGGGAGCGATGTCGCGTAATTGCGCACTGAGGCCATAGCCAATGGGACGGCCGCAAACATAGAGGTTGAGGAAGATAAGCAGGAAAGAATAGACGGCGTAACTCCACACAAATACATCCACACCGAATTGCAAGGCTGCGACGATGAGCAAAACCATGAGCGTACGACGCGTCACTTCGATCCATAGAATTGTGCGGCCCATTCCCTTGACGAGCAGAATATTCTGATTGACGGCATGGAGCGGATAAAGGATACCTACTACGCCCAAAGCCATCAGGTATTGTCCTGCCACACGCCACTCTGCACTTCCCATAAGGATTTGCATAAGGTCTTCGCCGACACTCATCAGTAGCGTCATTAGGAAGCCCACGAAGAGGAGGGTAACAAGGATGATGCGGCGGTAGGGAGAGTAAAGGTTCGAGGGGTTCGAAAGGGTTGAAGGGTTTGAGGAGTTATTAATACCGGATAGGATGGGATAGCTCACGCTTTGAACCACCTGCGTCATGCTGTTGGATGTAACGAGACGGATTCGATCGGCTTGAACGAAGTAGCCTGCTTGTGTCGCGCCGTAAAAGCGACCGATTAGCAACGTGTAGATATTGTTAAAGAAGTTACCTATTAATCCGATGACAAGCAGATTGCGCGAGAAGGCAAACAGTCGTCGCAGTTCATCGATTGCAAAGGTAAGTGCCGGACGGAACCTGGTCGTAAGCCAGAACCCAAGGGCACGAAGTGCGTAGGTGGCAACATTTTGAACGACAAGAGCCCACACACTGTGGGTGCGCCAAGCCCAAATAATAGCGATTGTGCAACTGACAATTGAGGCCGTAATCGAAATGATGCACATCTTACGGAACTCCAAGCCTCGATTGCATAGTGTGAATTGGATGATGCTTAATGCACCAAGTGGAATGACAAGAAATGTGACACGGCTTACATCAACAAGAATTGGCTCGTTGTAGAAACTTGCTATGAATGGAGCAGCAAACCAAAGGATGAGATAAATGAGTAAAGAGAGTGCTATATTTGTCCAGAATACAGTGCTCAAGGTTTGCTTGCTAACTTTCTTTTCGCGTATCAATGTTTGACTGAACCCCGACTCGGTGATGGTATTTCCAATGAGCGTGAACACGACAAGCATGCCCATCAGTCCGAACATATTGGGCGTAAGAAAACGAGCCAATATGAACGTACAAATGAGTTGGATACCCATTGTGCTGAAACGTTCCATTGTATTCCAGAACGATCCACTGGCCATCTGCAGAGGTCGTGTGCTCATGAATTAATTGTCAATTATTTATTGTTAATTGTTATTTGTTTCCTTGTTGTTCCATCCTGATCGACGATGATATGGAAGTTGTTTGAGATGCGGATTTGACGTCCAAATATGTCATAGCGGATAGGTCTTCGTCCCTCGTTGATGGGAATCTTGTCCAAAGCCATTTCAGCTAGTGGCTTGATAGTACAATCGAAGGACTCCAGATCATTGCCAAAATCGGATGGGAGGAATGTGATGCGTGGGGACTCGTAACGATATGTGTTCTTTGTGCTGTCGGTGTGCATAACCGTCAGTTCCCATCCGTAGAGCGAGTCAGTGCTGAGCGTAACTGGCCTCGGATAGAAGCAGCAACCATCGAAATCTCCTTCGGTAAGGTGGATGCCGTTGATGCTGTCAGCTCCCTGAACTTTCATGAAATAGACTCCGTTGAGATGGAAGGTGCTATTGAGGTTGCCGTAGAGCAGCAGGGGACGAATCTCGCAATAAGGGATGAGACGTTCGTCGATCACTTGCATAAAGTCGTGTTCGCAATCGAGGTTTTCGGTCATGATATCAAAAGTCGGGGCCACTTCATCAGCTATCTCGTCACGCATCTGTTTGACCATGGGTAGCGTTACCGATGGTTTGCAGAAATCGCCCAAATAAACCATCATGCGGTCGATGTATGTATCACGGAACTCGGGGAGGTTGAGCAAGCGGATGAACAATTGGTGAGCTTCGCGATTACGCACCGAGACGGCATCGTCGCCGAAGCAGGTGAGATAGTTGAGCCAGTTGGTACGATTAGAGGTCGTGGAGACATAATCGAGATTGCGTAGCAAGGCGTGGAAGCCATCCTCTGATTCCTCTGTAAACGAATTCTTGTTACGCCAAAGCGTGATATTGTTGTGAGGAAAATTGTCATTGGTGGCAAATGTCTGGGCACAAAGGTAATTGATGAAGAGAGGGATATCTATCAACTTTGCATAGTCTTCCAAAGTGGCCTCATCGTTGGCAATCAGGTCAAGAACGGGTTTATAACTCTCATCCTCGGACGTGAGACTTTTGATCAGTGAAATATCATCCTGATCGACACCCTTATTGCTTTCTATCCAAGCAAGGTCGTCCGTTTCGCGCAATTCGTAGATTCCCTTATATTGACCATTGATATAAACGATTACGGGACGATAAGCCTGGTATTCGATATCCTCGACATGTTGGCCAAACAGTTCTTGCACGAAGGCATCCTCAACGCGCGTATCGATTGCACGGTCACCGCCATTGCGCAGCAGGAAGGCGCGAGCCTGACGAACTTGTGGCTTGGAGGGCCAGAATCTGCTGGTGTCGAAACTGTCGTTGCCGTAACGTTCGAGCGCTTCTATACGGAGTGATTTTTGAGAAAAGACAAGAGACCCTAATCCATAAGTAGTGACTTGGACGAGTTGGCTGATGGCAGGCAGTTGTCCCTTTTGTCCACTTTCAAATGAAAGACTATCGGCCGATTCGAAGTATTCGAGATAGAGTGGTCGTTCCCACTGCTTGAAGCAATTGTCACTCCAATCGCTTCCAATCAGGATACCGTCTTCCTCACTGTATAGATTATTATTATCTGTCGATAGGGAAATGATGGGCAGGTTTGTTGTCCGAGGATGATGGATAAACGAGCGAGTGACAGTAGGCGAGGGTTGGGCATAGGGGCTCATGAGTCGTGCCTTGACCACTTGACTATTCTCGTCGGGAAGGAGTATTGGACTTCCTAAAGCCGCGTGTGAAGAAGAAAGGTTGGGCGTGCTGCCATCGCACGTATAATATATATATGTGTCGGTGGGAGCATCGAAAGCTTCGACTGAAATTTCGATGCCATCGTTCGTCAGCCGAATAGTCGGGACGGGTAGCTGAATAGTGGCTCCTCTGGATAAATTTGTCTTCTCGGGCGTGGCAAAACGTTTGAACTGCCAATGAGGTGTACCGTCAAGGATTCTGCCATAGGACACGTCGGGTGCCAAGGTTGGAGGATAATGAACAGAATCGACGAGGTTTCCTTCGGGATCCCACAGATAGAGTGCACCTCCGTGGTCGGGATCGAGTATGAAGTCAGTGTGCTCCCAATGGTCGTTACGCTTATCACAGCAGATATAGGCATACCCTTCAGCGGGAACATATTTGAAGTGGTCGAAGGTATAGGCCGTAGAATAATTGTTGTGGTCGCTTACGCGCCATTTGTAGAGGTTGATTTTGCGGGAGGTGGGGTTATAAAGCTCAAACCAAGAGTCAGGGTAGTGATGATTGTAGAGCAACGACTCAATGTTGTTGGACATCAGTTCGTTGAACATCAGGTTCGACGTAGGATGAAGGTAAGGTTCGAGACGTGCAGGCATTATCTCGGTGAAGATGAAGTCGAGCACGCGATCAGAATGGCCCGTAGGATCAGACCAAGGATGGGTGCCATCGGGACAGTACATCTGGTAATAGGAGATGTTGCCTTCTTCATCAGTCCAACGTGGATAAAAATCGGTGCCGTAGTTGGTGTTCAGGTTTTCGAGATAATTGGCGGAATTGGGTACATACCCATCAGGTACATCGGTATAATTCCAAACGTCGAGGAGAGGGAGGTCATAGTGTTCGGCAATCCATGTCGAAACTTCGCTGACATAGTTACCACGCGGCATTACCGAACAAGTGTTTTGGAAATAACCACCGATGGCGATGATGACGTCGGGTTTTACTTCTCTGATGCGGTTATAGACGTAGTTGAAGGCACCGACAAAGGTGGTGCGGTCTTCAGAACTCCAATCTACTGCTTCCTTCCCACGTTCGAATTCAGCTTGCAACGTGTTGTTGGTGTCGTTAAAGCCATGATCGATGACGATGATATCTGTGGAGTCGAGATATTCGATAATTCGTTTGTCATAGCTGGAGAATCTCCAAACATCGAGCTGATGACGAGTGATGCGTCCCTCTTGGAGCCAGGGTTGGTAGAGAACTTCTTTTTCGTCCGAGGACATCGAAAGTGCATAGCCTGTATGACTTTCAATCTCTTCGTCAGGATCGAATGGCCGAATGGAAATGAATGAGGCACCTATACTGTGGTTTCGACATGTCATACCAATCGCCTCACAGGCATTTTTCGGATAAGTGCAATGCGCGGGGATGGAAGTGCCTAACCAGAGCACGCGTTTACCTTCAAGTATGTTTTGTGAATATACTTGGCTGAAAATGAATGTAGTCAGGATGAGAAGTATCGTTCTATGCATTGCAACTATTCCATTTGCTGGGCAAGTTTAGCTTCTGCTTCGGGATACCAGCCACTGCCCATGTTGTAGCCTTTGCCCACCACCTTGGCAGGATTGCCGACGATGAGGATGTTTTCGCCTTCGTCAGAAAAGTCACCAGAAACCTTGCTGCAGCAGGATACTACCGATCCGTTGGGGAGAATGGTTCCCTTTCCGAGGGTGCAGCGGTTGCCGATAAAGACGTTGTCGCCAATCTGGACAGGTAGTTGGCGGGGATGGACGCGTCCTGTATTAAGATTGGTAAGGAAATGGAAGTCGGTGTCGAATAGTTGGCATTCCCAGGAAAAGCGAACGTCATGTCCTAATGTAATGCTGCGGGCGCATACAACGCGGCACTTGCATCCGAAGAGAGCGCGTTCGCCAAGATTTAGTTCGGCATGAGGCTGCACGGTAAGACGAACGCCTGGGTGTATCTTGGTGCGCCCGCCGAAGGTGATATGTCCTTCGTTTGAGAAGATTATCTGGTCGCTGTTGGTCTCCCAAGGATCAATTTTGATGACACCTATTGAAATCATGCCAGGGGTAACAGGATCGTTGATGCTGATATGCCCGACAGAACGCACCTTGACATTCCACGAGATAAGAATGGGTAACCGTATGGCATGTCGCCATGGAAGCGCCTTGAAGTTGAACCACAAGGTTTTGATCCAGTTGATCTGGAAAAAGCGGTACTTCATGGTGCCCAGGCCTTGGTGGCGTTCGTTGTCTAAATTAAGCATTATCGAAATTTTTATTTACGACCCAACAATAATTTTAAATTGCCAATTTTTAATTGAACTATTGACCATCTCCTTGTTGTGCCTTGGTTACTACCTTGGCATCCTCTTGGTGCTGGTGGAGTCGCTGGTGATAATAGGTATAACCTGTTAGAATGTTCTCGTATTTGGTGTTTGGGTAGCCCACGGTGCCAATCACCTTCAGGATGCAGTAGATGGTGAGGAAGACGCCGAATCCTATCTTGAGGGAACGTTGTTTGAAGCATTCGAAGAGGTCTGGCCAGATGATCCAATAGCCGAAGACGAATAGATCGGCGAGGCGTTTGCCCACTTCGCGAACCTCGCTGAAGAAGAAATAGAAGGTGAAGAAAATGACCAACGCATTGATGAACATGACATTGGCAGGACGTATCGCCTTGATTTTGTCCCAATAGAGGAAAATGATGAGACCCGTGCCAAGTCGTTCGAGCGAACCGATAGAGATATTGAAGCTCAATGCGGCCATGTGCTGGTCTTCGAGATATGCCTTGACCATGACTGCTAATTTACCTCCGATAAGTTGGGCAACGATTGTGGCTCCCACTGAAAGGACAGGCACTCTAAAGAGGACGATGAGATTGCCGATGATGAAGAGGGTGAGATAAACCCAACGGTTGATGGGACGATGAAGGAAGAAATAGAGCGGGAAATAGATGAATGCTGACAGATGGAACATCAGTGCAGCAAAACAGACGAGGAAATAGGGAAGAGGACGCCGCTCTTGGATGTAGTGCAGTCCGTTGAGGAAGATAAGGATGGCAATGGTGTTGCGCATCAGATTGATCATCATAATCAGACCGCTCATCATCAAGAAGATGATAACGCCTAGGGCAAGATTGGAGCTATAGCGGCGCAGAAAGTTCATCAATAGCACTACTTGGATGAGCGTGACCACAAATTGGAAGAACAGATATCCATTGCCGCCAGCAATCATTCGGCAGACGTAGGCGAGAATAGCGATGCCAGGTTCGAAACGAAACGAATGGCTGGCAAAGACATTGAGGTGGAAATCATTCGGCTGCACGTACTCAAAGACGACATGATAACCGGTCCAGTCGTCGCCCACATAACCTCGTAACCCCAAAAAAAGAATGAGAAGAAAACTGCATGGCATCCACATACGCTCACGAAGCTGCTCTTCCAGACGGTCGTGACTTAGAGCAAGTACCGCGAGGAGTAGTAGAAAAATGAGGTATGGGATAGCGTAGCTCACGGGGACGGTCAGTTGTTGGCGCCTTCGGCGTCGATGGCTTTGTACTGGCTGACGATGCTATGCAGGTAGTCGCGACCGAAGAGTATCCAGACGATGGCAATGATGAAGCCTACAAAGGCATACATGATGACCAGAAGGGAACGTGGCGTGCTGGAAGCC
>JAFYZW010000008.1 GCA_017548545.1 Bacteroidales bacterium
CAGGGAACTGTTGGAGCATGAGGCTACTGAAGGGAAGACCGAACTCATCAGGAAACATGCACGTGAGGCAAAGTTCATCAGCGAGCCTGACCATGGAATGTACGAAGCTTTGAACAAAGGTATGCGCCGTGCCACGGGTGACGTGATTGGACTGGTGCATAGTGATGACGCATTGATAGGAAATAAGGTCGTCACGGAATATGTGAAATGCTTCGACTTGACAGCTGCCGACTTGGTCTATGGAGATGGGGAGTTTGTGGATGAGAAGAACCCGAAGAAGGTGATGCGTCTTTGGGTGAGCGGCAAGTTCCGCCGATGGAAGGTGCGCCTCGGGTGGTTGCCCTTGCATCCCACCGTCTATATTCGTCGTGCTGCCTTGAATCCCGATGTGCTCTATGACGAACAGTACCGCATGGCCGCCGATACGAAATTCCTGATTTATTATCTGCACGAATACCCTCTCCGCATCTGTTATCTTCCCCTCAACGTTATCAGGATGCGAATGGGCGGATTGAGCACCAACCCCAAGCACCGCAGCAGGATGTTCAAAGAAGATGTAAAAATCTACGGCGACTATGGTTTCAGCAACCCCAGCTTCATCAAGCTCATGAAGATGAGCTGGAAAGTCCCCCAATTCATCAACGCCCTCCTCCGCAGGCTGCACATCCCTTTGAGTATATAATTACATGTTTTCCTTGAAAAAACTTTTCACGGTTTTTTTAATTATAGGCTTTTCTTTGGTTGCTTTGTTTTCCTTGAAAAGACTTATAACAGTTTTTTCCCCTTGGGATGCAGGAACCGACGCGCAGACAATTTGCATCAACGAGATAATGCAATCGAATCTGGATTGCTATCTATATAAACATGATTTCCCCGATTCGTGGGTGGAACTATATAACCCTACAGGCACTGACATCGACATCTACGATTATGCCATCGGATTGACCAGTTCCTACGCCTCGGCCTATCACTTTCCAGTGCATGAAACCATTAGCGCTAAAGGTTTTCTAGTAATCCCGTGTGACAAGAAAGCTTCTGAGCTGAGCCCGGACTTCAGATTACAATCGACAACGGCAGGGGAAATATACCTGTTTGATGCTTCGGGAAAGCTAATTGACCAACTGTCGCACCCTGCCATGCCTGCTGCGAATATCGCTTATGGACGTAATAAGAAAGGACAAGACGTGTGGGGTTGGGAATTGAAACCGACACCCGGGAAAGCCAATGCGGGAGGACATTCAGAAATCCTGTTGCCGAATCCCGTCTTCAGCATGACGGGTAGGGTAATGAGTTCGGCAGCAACTATTACGGTGACGATGGCCGATGCCGACCTGCCTTCGGACACCAAGATCTATGTGACCACCGATGGTTCGGAACCTACGTTGAAATCTACCTCGTCGAAAAAGCACACCTTCGACATAAGCAAGACGACAGTCATCAGGGCCAAGTTGATGTCTGCTACGGCATTGAGCAGGCCTTCGCTTACACAGTCGTACATCTTCCATCCACGTACAACAACGCTGCCCATCATATCGATTGTAACTGACAATTCCTATCTATACAGTTTGAAGGAAGGCATCTTGTCAAAAACGGTTGATTCGGATGGCATTGCCAACTACCTTCAAACCTGGCGCCGTCCAATCAATGCTGAATATCTGGGAGTGGCTGGTGATGAGCCGTTGTTCAATCAGGTGGCAGAAACCGCTGTTGGTGGAAGTTATTCGAGAAAATACGACCAAAAGAGCCTGAAACTCTATGCCAACAAGCGTTTTGGAACCAAACGGTTCAATGGCGCTTTCTGGAAGGAAAAACCTGCAGTGACCAAGTCGAGATCTTTTATGGTGCGAAATGGCGGCAATGCCTTCTGGCATTCTCGAATCAACGATGCCTTAGTGCAATGTATCTTTGGACGACATGTCGAGAACCTCGATTATCAGGCTTACGAACCAGCTATCGTTTATATCAATGGTGTATATAAGGGAGAATTTGGACTGCGTGAAAGATCGGATGAAAGTTATGTTGAGGCCAATTATGGCCTTGAAGATATTGAGACAGCTACGCACTTGTCTTATCTGCCTTCATCGGATGAGAGGTACCAGACATCTTTTTATAAACTATATGATCTATATTGCGATTCAACCTCTACGTATGAGCAACTGGCCGAACTGATAGATGTCGATAATTTCATGCAGACGATGATTGCCGAAATGTTTGCCGAGAATACCGACTTCCCACGCAGAAATGTTTTCATGTGGAGACCGGCAACTGACGATGGAAAATGGAGATGGATATTAAAGGACCTGGATCGCTTTGCTGTCAAAGGTAGTGTTCCTGCCAACTTCAGCATGCTGAAGTATCTGGTGGGCCCTGTTTCGGAATCGGATATCGAATATTCGTATGTCCAGGTCGAAGATGTGAAGGAGAGTATAAGGATCTATCAGAAGATGATGTCGTTTCCCGAATTCCAGGAACCATTTATCGATGCCTTTTCGACCTACTTGGGTGATTTTCTCAAGCCTTCGGTGACTTTACCGCTGCTTGAAAGCATGAAGGCCGAGATTGACGACGAGATCAAGGCGACCTTCAAACTGTACAAACGAAAGATTAGCAATTATAACAGTGGCATAGAATCGCTTAGGTTACATTGCAGGGTGAGGCCTGCGTACATCTATAAGGAGATAGCCGATTACTTCTCGCTTGGCTCGGTGATTCCGATGACGCTCAGTCCGAATGGCGCCGATGTCACTATCAATGGAATAAGGCTTACCGAAGGGGATTTCGATGGCGCCTATTATTCGGACAGGGAGCTTCGACTGAACTCCGGGGCGAATAATGTGGGTTGGGTGATGAGTGTCTTTGACCAGAACGGTGAGCTCATTAGCAAAAAGAAATATACTAAGCGGGCAGTGAGCGTACGCTTGGGAGATTATTCGGGCTGTGCTTCTGTGGCGTTCAGTACATTCTAGTTTGCTGATTCGGATGGTACAGCAATCGGATGGTTGGAGCAAAAAGATTCTGAAATAACTACAAATGCTAATCTTCGAACTACTTCAGGTGGCTGTAGGGCGACGCGAGCGGTTGTCGATGATGCCGAGTGCGTCGGAATGGCAACATCTGTATCAGCTTTCGGAGCAGCAATCGCTGCAAGGGATATGCTATGCGGCCGTGAAACGACTGCCCAAGGATCAGTGGCCCGATGAGCAGAATCTGATCGATTGGATTTGGGAAGCACAGCGTATTGCCGAGTACAACAAACTGCTTTCGCAGCGAAGTGCAGAGGTGTATGAGCACTTGAAGCAGGAGGGCTACGACGCGTGCATCCTGAAGGGACAGGGTAACGCACAGCTCTATGGCGAACTGTCGTCGCATCGTCAAGTAGGCGATATCGACATCTGGACCTTGCCTCACGAAAATCCCACCTATCATCCCAAACGCCGCGTGGTGGAGTTTGTCAGAAAACGATTCCCGAATGCTTTCCTGCGCTTCCACCATATCGAATATCCCATCTTCGATGATGCGGAAGTGGAGGTGCACTTTTCGCCCGTGTATTTGAACAATCCTTGCCTCAACCGCAAGCTCAACGCATGGTACGAGAAGCAACGTGAAGAGCAGATGAATCATCGAGTAGAGATGGGCGGTAAACAAGTGGCAGTGCCTACACTCCAATTCAATGCGCTCTATCAACTGCTCCACATTTATAAGCATATCTTTGAGGAGGGCATCGGGTTGCGGCAGATGATGGACTACTATTTTGTCCTTCAGGGGCTGAATTTGTCTAGGGGATCTGGAGACTCTAGAACTTCTAGAGATTCTAGAGAATCTAGATATGACGATCTTCTAGCGATGATCAAGACGCTGAAGCTTGAGCCCTTGGCGGGCGCAGTGATGTATGTGATGTGCGAAGTGTTTGGCATGCGGGAGGATGAACTCTACTGTGCTCCACGACGCAAGGAAGGTTTGTCCTTGCTCAGCGAGATCATGCAGGCTGGCAACTTCGGACACTTCGACACACGCTATGACAAGGAAAAGGTGAGTCGCCAGGCTTCGATGCGCCGCTATTGGCGAAAGACGAGGCGCAACCTCGTGTTTGCCTGTTATTACCCGTCGGAGGGATTTTGGGAACCTGTCTTCCGACTTTATCACTTCTTTTGGAGAATCTTTAATCTTTGGGAAATATGAAACAACTACTTACAGTTTTGGCGTTATTATTGGGCCTGAATGCCAAGGCCGACGTGGGGATGCTCGACGCTGCCGCATGGATTGGCATGGAGGAAGTTGATACCATCGTGGCCCCTTTGATTCATGCACCATTTGCCAAGCAGGTGTTGGGCGACCGCAAGGTAGGCGAATACACGATGCCCGTCTTCATGCGCGAATTCAAGGCCAGGAAGAACGTCTATCGAGCCACGCTTTACGTATGTGGTCTCGGACACTTCAACGTCTATCTGGATGGACAGAAGGTGGGCGACCACTTCCTCGACCCAGGGTGGACCCGCTACGACAAGGAGGCTCTCTACGTGAAGTTCGACGTGACGCGATGGTTCAAGGAGGATGCCAACAACGTGGTGGCCGAATTTGCCCAGCGTATCAAG
>JAFYZW010000146.1 GCA_017548545.1 Bacteroidales bacterium
AGTATCATTGTTTCGTTTTGCGGCGCAAAGATACAAAAAAGTTTTTTTACCGACAAGGAAAAAGACAAAAATCTGCATAACACGGCCTATTGAGAAACAAAAAGCACCCTGTCGGTCGACAGAGTGCTTCCTACATAAACACACATACTATTATTCATGGATTAGAATTTACCAATATATCTGTTAGTGATATCAATGAGCTATTCAGTTTTTCAGTTTTGGCCGCAACGACACAAGGGCCAGTATGGCTACGCAGACAAATGGCAGCACGTCCGTTAGCAGCCTGAATACGTCGGGAACCAGTGGCAGTGCCCTGATTCTGGAGCAATTCGCCGTCACCTGCGATGGAGAATTCTATCCAATCGCTGCTGTCGAGACAACGGATGCCATTTGCATCGTAGATTTGGGCCTCTATCAGATCAGGAGCTACTTGTGTTAGCCGAATCTCGGCGGGCGTACCCCAATTTTCGGTTTGATATTCGAAGGTGATTTCATCCGTAAGGTCTTTCGACACGGCACGGATGGTATTTGTCCCTTTCCGAAGGGGGACATTCCAATGGAAGCCCTGGGCCGGATAGTCGGCGATATTACGTTTGCGTTTGCCGATCGATTGGCCATTAACGAAGAGCTCCACTTCGGGCTGATTCGAATAGACGAGTATTTCCTTAGGCTCACCCTCTTCGCCCCAACGCACGGGCCAAGAATGGCCATAGATATGCAACATCGGCTGCCGGGCCCAGTAGCTTTGGAATACATAGTAGCTCTCCTTGGGTGTGCCATCGCGCTGCACGACACCTTTCTGGTTGACGTATGGGATGGGGTTGTCGGGACGCAAGGGGGTGCAGAAGTCCTTGAAGGTCCAAAAAGCCGACCCTGTAAGGTCAGGCATCGAGGCCTGTTCCTTCAGATGCCAGTCGATGAGACGGACGATATAACTTTCGGACCAGTCGCCATTGCGGTCGCCCGCTTCGATGTCGAAGCCAGTCTCGGCATGTCGCCCGGCATGGCTGTCGCCTCCCCATTCGGCGTGCAGGAAGTGAGGAAAGCGAGCGATGGCCTCGGCAGTCATCTCACGATAGTCGGTGAAACGACGGCTGTACCAACCCGCCCAAATCGACGGCGAATAAACATCGGGGATGTCGGCACAGAAGTCGCAACGGCGGATAGCCGTCTTGCGAAGCGAATCGAGCTGGTGTGCAAAATCGTGGAGCGAGGTCATCAATGAACGAACGGCAACCGTATCGATGACTGTGGAGAAATCACCTGGCCAGTCGTTCTCGTTACCGAGGCCCCAAAGGATGATGCTGGGATGATGACGATGGCGAGTAATCATGTTTTCGAGCATACGGTGCGCCTGTTCCTTGTAGGCATCACCGCCCACGCCGCCTCGGCACCAGGGAATCTCTTCCCAAACAAGGATGCCGAGCGAATCGCAGAGGTCAAGCACCAGGTCGCGCTGCTGATAATGTCCCAAACGGATGAAGTTGGCGCCCATGTCCTTGATCTGCTGCATCTCTTCACGAATCTGATCGTCGGTCATGGCGGCGCCCACTCCAGCATGGTCTTCGTGGCGATGGGTACCCTGCAGGAGCAGGCGGCGACCATTGAGGAAGAATGGCCCATGCTCGCGGAATTCATAGCTGCGGAAACCGAATCGCCGCTCGATAACCTGCTCACCACAAGTGATGCGGGCCATGTAGAGCTGGGGCGAATCGACGTCCCACAACTGTGGTTTGCGGATACAGATTGGCTGACCGATGCCGCCTTCATAGACCTTCCGTCCATCGGGAGCAAAGATGGTGCAGTGGATGTCGGGAATATCTGATGGGAAGGGAAGCAGACGCACCTGGTCGCCCTCCACATCGATGCGAATGTCTTGAATGTAACTCTTGGGCTGATAGACCAAATGGACAGGACGATACAGGCCTCCATAGAGACAGAAATCGCTCATGTCGGAAGGAATCATCTCGACGTCGCGGCTATTGTCGCAACGCACGGCGATGGAGTGTTTCCCGTTGCCGACTTCGGTGATATCGACCGACCACACATCATAGCCTCCGACATGCGAACCCATCATCCGACCATCGACATAGACCTGCGTCTTCTGCCCTGCCCCCTCGAACTCCAACAGGGAATGCCCCTCTGCGTAAGGATTGCTGACTTCGACAGTTGTGCGATACCAGGCAGCACCCTGATAGTACTTTACATCAGGATCGACACCATCATCGGCATTGTAGCAATTAGGAAGGGTGATATCCTGCCACAGAGGAACGCTCTCGGGCTTGCCCGCCTTGACCGGTCGCTCCACTTCCCACACATTGGCCATGTCGGTGCGAACGAACTGCCAATGGGACAAGTTGATCTGTGCGCTGGCTTGGGCTGCCAGCACACAGATCGGGAGATATAGAGCGAGCTTCGATGTCATTGGAGGGGTCGGAGTGGTCGGAGTAATCGGAGAACTCAGAGTAATCGGAGTATTCCGAGTAATCGGAGTTATCGGAGGTGGTCCCTTCGGTGGAGGGCCTCAAGATAATAGTAGTCGGCGTAGTTGATGGGAGTGTCGATCTCGTCGTGGGCAGGATAGTTGCCCGTAGCGTGGAGGAGCAGGAAGCCTTGTGCGGTGCGTGGCACGGGCTGATAGCTGGTCTCGAGCGCGTGGAGCATACGGTCGGCATAGCTGCGATAGCGGGCGGCATCGTCGGCCTCGCAATAGGTGGCCAGCTCATAGAGCGCCGAGGCGATGATGGCGGCTGCCGAAGCGTCGCGTGGGCAACCTCCATCGTCAGCAGGGCCTACGCCAGTCTTGATGGCCGGGTCGCGCATGTCCCAATAGGGCACGAGGTCGTCGGGCATATCGGGCTGAGAAAGCCAGAACTCGGCTATCTTCTGCGCCTGCTCCAAATAGGCCTTGTCGTGCGTGTAGCGGTAGCAGAGAGTGAATCCATAGAGGCCCCAGCCCTGTCCACGACTCCACACCGACGCATCGTTGAGCCCCTGGTGGGTGATGCGCTTGATGACACTGCCATCCTCGGGGTTGTAATCAACCACATGGAAGGATGAATTATCCTCACGGAAATGATTCTTCATAGTGGTGTTGGCGTGTGAAACGGCAATATTGTAGTAGCGCTTGTCGCCCGTGATACGGGAGGCTTCGAAGAGCAGTTCGAGGTTGAGCATATTGTCGATGATGACGGCATACTGCCAACGATCGGGCGTGCCCCAACTCCAGCTTCGGATGCAGCCCACAGTGTCATCGTAGCGGGTGATAAGCGTCTTGGCAGCTTGGACAACCACATCGCGATAAGACTGCTCGCCCGTCAGTTCCCAGGCTTTGCCAAACGAGTTATAGACCATGAAGCCCAGGTCGTGGCTGCCACCATGGAGCTTCACCTGCTCGATGGGCCAGGTATTGCTCACTGCCTGCTGACGCCAGAACGGATCGTGCGAATACTGATACATCTGCCACAGCTCGCCACTGAAGAAACCGCAGCACCAGTCGGGCTGATGCACCATGCGCAACTGTCCGTCCTTCTCCACACTGCGTGGCATCAGCGTCCAGTCCTTACGGTCTTTGCGGATCCGATTGACCTGCTCGAGCTGATAGCGCAGCTGCACATCGGCACGAGCAAAGGCGTTGTCGGTGTCGTCGGGCGTATAGTAAAGCAGGAAGAATCGGTCGGCGAAGCGGCGAACCACGTTATCCTTGGAGAGTTGCAGGTAATCGGTGCGATCGGGGTTGAGCAGATAGAGGCGATAGAGGTCCTTTGACAGCTCGTTCTGCTTGTAGTCCCATTCGCTGATCTGCTGATAGGGCCATTCCTCGACCTTCTTGCCCAGATACTGTGCCAAGAAGTCGGCAGCTTTTTCCAACAGATCCATACCCTCGGGCTCGTAGCCAGCATGACGTGCAAGCTGCATCACATCGATGATATGGGTCATGTTGTACTGCGAGTAGCCAAAGGCCAGCGTGCGACGCAGTTCGTTGGGCTGACGTCCGTCGGGTTCGATCTGCGTCTTCATGCGCTTCTCGTAGAACTGCGACAGATATTCGTCCATCACCTGCTTATCTCCCACAAACTTAGCGTAGGCTATCACCTGCACGTCGTGGGCAGTGGCGTGATTGTTGCGCTGGTTACCCTCCTCGATGCCTTGCTCACTGGTCAGAATCCAATGGAGGAACTGTACGAACCACTGACGGAGTGCCTTGGCGTCTTTTGCTGAGAAGGCCTTCGAACCTTCGAGCAGTTGCACGGCATCGAGCATCTCGACAAACGAATAGGAGTCAATGACGCCATAGCAACGCCCCTTGCCGTCGTTCTTGCCGGGCACGATCTGGGCATGGTTCAGGTTGGGATTCATCCGCGTATCCTTATTCAGGAACCACACCCTCAAGAGCTCGGTTGCCTTTTGGGCATACCGTTCGTCACCGCTGAAATACCATGCCAACGAGAGGGTGGTGACGCCCGTAGCCATCTGTGCCAGCTTCGGACGGTCGAGCCGCTCAAGTTCGGGATTCGACACGCCGTCGCGGCTGATATACGGCAGTCCGTCGGGCTTCGTCGGGTCGGGCCAGAAGTAGCGGCTCAGACTCAGATAGTCGTGCTTGTCGCCACTGGCCGGCACCTTCTCCTTCATCATCACCGAAAGGGGCTGGCGCTGCAATTCGCGATCAGCCTCATCGAGCAGATGACGGTAGGCTGTGGCGTAGGCCGGCTCTTCCAATGATGCTTTGACCTGGGCGAGGTGAGCGCCGTCCCAAATGGACTGCGCCCCCGCCGTCATCACAAGCCAAGGAAGGAGGAATAAACCAACTAACTTATGAATCCTCATACGTCATGTTGTTATTGAATGGTAACATTCACCTTATAGTTCACGGTGAGACAACGCACCTCGTAGTCAGCTGTCTTGTTGTTGGGCACATAGTACTCCGTGTCGTCGTCCTTCGTTCCACCGTTCGAAATGCGCAACTTGCCGTCTTCGCCCACATCCTTAGGGTCGAAGGTCATCAGGGTTACGGTTCCTGTCGCACCACCGAGTGCCTTCACGGCGATGGTCTGCACACGATGATTGTTGGTGGTATCGGGTTGACGCAAGTCCCATGTCAATACCCATGCGCCGTTGCTGTTCTGCTGGAGGACATTGCCGTTGGCATCGACCACCTGATAGTCGGTGCCGAGGGTGAGCTTGCTGTCGACATAGAGGAATGCCTGTGCCTCGAAATTGCGTGTACCTTCGCACCAAAGCTGTACGGGCACCTCGGTCTGGCTACCTTGGGCAACCGTATACGTCTTGTCGTTGTTGCTCTTGGGGCCCCATTCGGCAAAGCCTACGATGAACACATTCTTGTAGTCGGGGTTGTCGTTGCCCCATGCGTCGTCTTCGCAAGAGGTCAGGGAGGAAAGACCCATCACCATGACCACGGCCCACGCAATCTTATTCATATAACGTTTCATATTTCAAATTATTGTATTATTAAGGAGTAAAAAGAGTGTAAAAGAAACTATACCTTCTACTGTAGAAATCTGTTCGAACCAACAATTGTTAATTGTTAATTATTAATTGTTAATTGTACCGATTAATTCCATCCCGGATTCTGTACCACGTTGCCTTCGGAAGTGGCGATCTCGTAGGTTGGAATGGGATAATAGTAGTCCTTGGCAGGATTGAAGGTGCGGTTGGCTGCATCCTCGATGACGTAGATGCCTTCCTGATCGGCAACCTTTCGGCCGTTGAACATGCCGTTGGCATCGGTCAGACGACTCTGGATGTTCTCACGCTGAGTGCTCAGGTTGTCGGCATCGTTGTACTTCAGGCCGAGCATGGTCTGTGGCAACACGTTTTCGGCAATCTTCCAACGGATGATGTCGTTGTAACGCAGGTTCTCGTCGATGAACTCCACAAGGCGCTCGCGGCGAATCTCTTCGAGCATACTCAAACCGTTGGCAGTGCAGAAGGCATTGGTCAGCAAAGCCTCAAAACCTGAACGATGACGCACCTTGTTGACGGTGGCGTTGAGCTGAGC
>JAFYZW010000147.1 GCA_017548545.1 Bacteroidales bacterium
CATCGTAGTGGCATTCTACTTCGGTGGCTTGAGTGGCATGAAGGCGTGGGAAGTACTCATCATCCTGCTCTCGACCGTAATAGGTATGCTCGGTTCCTATGCTGTGGCAGCCTACGGTATCCGCATGAACACTTATGCCAACGCGCGCATGGCGTTCGCCTCGCTGCGCCGCGACCCGCTGCGCCTGCTCAACATCCCCTTGAATGCAGGTATGAGCATCGGCGTGATGCTGGTGTGCGTTGAGCTCATCATCATGCTGGTCATCCTGCTGTTCGTGCCTTGCAATCTGGCTGGTGTATGCCTTATCGGCTTCGCTATCGGTGAGAGCCTCGGTGCCAGTGCGCTGCGCATCGCCGGCGGTATCTTCACCAAGATTGCCGACATCGGCAGTGACTTGATGAAGGTGGTCTTCAAGATTGGCGAGGACGACCCCCGTAACCCTGGTGTGATTGCCGACTGCACGGGTGACAACGCCGGTGACAGCGTCGGTCCCACCGCCGACGGTTTTGAGACCTACGGCGTGACGGGTGTTGCCCTGGTGTCGTTCATCCTTCTTGCCGTCAACGACCCCGAGATGCAGAAAAACCTGCTCGTGTGGATCTTCTCGATGCGTATCCTCATGGTGATTACCTCGGTCGTTGCCTACTGGATCAACAAGGCCTTCTGCAAGGCCAAATATGCCGGTAAGGAGAACCTTGATTTTGAGAAACCGCTCACCAGCCTCATCTGGATTGCCAGTGTGCTGAGTATCGCCGTTACCTATATCGTTTCTTACATGCAACTCGGCAATGTAGGTGGCCATCCCAACCTGTGGTGGCAATTGGCAAGCATCATCTCGATGGGTACGCTGGGTGCAGCCCTCATCCCCGAGATTACCAAGATCTTCACCTCGCCCAAGTCGGGCCATGTGATCGAGGTCGTTAAGGCTTCCCATCATGGTGGCGCCTCGCTGAACATCCTCAGCGGCTTTGTGGCTGGTAACTTCTCGGGCTTCTGGACAGGTCTGGCATTCGTGCTGCTCATGTTCATCGGCTATGCCTTCTCGATCGATATCCCCGCATCGCTGATGTCCTATCCTGCCATCTTCGCCTTCGGTCTGGTAGCATTCGGTATGCTCGGCATGGGTCCTGTGACCATCGCTGTTGACAGTTATGGTCCCGTGACCGACAACGCCCAGAGCGTCTATGAACTCTCCCTCATCGAGGAGGTACCCGATAAGGACGAACAGATTGAGCGTGACTTCGGCTTCAAGCCCGATTGGGAGAAGTCCAAGCACTACTTGGAGGAGAACGACGGTGCAGGCAATACCTTCAAGGCTACTGCCAAGCCCGTGCTCATCGGTACTGCTGTCGTTGGTGCTACCACGATGATCTTCTCCATCATCCTCGTGATCCAGAAGACCCTCGGAGTGGATCCCGCCAGCCTGTTGAACCTGCTGAATCCCTACACCATCATCGGCTTCCTGCTGGGTGGTATGGTCATCTACTGGTTCACCGGTGCTTCGACCCAGGCCGTTACCGTGGGTGCCAACCGTGCTGTTGCCTTCATCAAGGACCACATCAAACTCGATCCCAACGCGCCGAAGAAAGCCGACACCAAGTCGTCGGTAGAGGTAGTGAAGATTTGTACCCAGTATGCCCAGAAGGGTATGTTCAACATCTTCCTGGCTATCTTCTTCTTCGCTCTCGGTTTCGCCTGCTTGGCATCGCCGGGTAGCGTCGGCGGCGACAACGCCGTTTCGCTCTTCGTTTCTTACCTGATCTCGATTGCCCTCTTCGGCTTGTTCCAGGCCGTGTTCATGGCCAACGCCGGTGGTAGCTGGGATAACAGTAAGAAGGTCGTTGAGGTTGACCTTGACCTCAAGGGCACCGACCTCCACGACGCGTCGGTAGTCGGTGACACCGTGGGTGATCCCTTCAAGGACACCTCATCGGTATCACTGAACCCCATCATCAAGTTCACCACCCTGTTCGGTCTGCTGGCGATGGAAATGGCTATCGCGCCCAACTTCCAGGCTGTAGCACCGTGGTTCGGCATCGTGTTTGCCCTCGTGGCTATCTACTTCGTATGGCGTTCGTTCTACCGCATGCGCATCGACGACACCATCCAGAACATCATCGACGCCTACAACAAGAAGTAAAAGACTCGACAACAAGGGCGCGAGCCCCCGTCAATAAATACGTCAGGCGGCAGGACTTCACACGGTCCCGCCGCCTGACTTGTTATTGAATACTTCACCTCCTATGAGTGGTAATGTCTCCTATGCCGTGACTCCTGTCACGGCCCTAGTATGCAGTTGTGTGATGCAGGGCTTGTAATTCCAGGAATAGTTTTAGAGGTTTTCAAAAAAATCACTAATTGTTGGTAAATAATCATACCTTTTTTCTTGCTATGTCCCCAAAAAGCAGTATTTTTGTGGGTACTTAGACGAACATTTAGATTAATAACCTTTTAAACTTTAAACTATTTCTTTTATGGCAAAAATTCATGGAGCCGTAGTAGTGAATACGGAACGCTGCAAGGGATGCCGGCTGTGTGTTGTGGCATGCCCATGCAATGTACTGAACCTCAAAGAGAAAGAGGTGAATGACCGCGGATATCATTTCGCGTATATGGAGCAACCCGAGGCCTGTATCGGTTGCCAGAGTTGTGCACTCGTTTGTCCCGATGCCTGCATCGAGGTCTATCGCGTGACCGAGAATTAATAGTGACTAACCATTTAAATTACTGTCGAACAATATGAACGATAAAGTAACATTGATGAAGGGTAACGAAGCCCTCGCCATGGCGATGATCCGCTACGGCGCCGACGGATATTTCGGATACCCGATCACTCCGCAGAGTGAGGTGCTTGAGAAACTCGAGGAAGAAATGCCTTGGGAAACTACGGGTATGGTTGTGCTGCAGGCCGAGAGTGAGGTTGCTGCCATCAACATGGTTTATGGCGGCGCCATGACCGGTAAGGCTGTCTGCACTTCAACTTCCAGCCCTGGCTTCAGCCTGATGCAGGAGGGCGTATCCTATCTCGCTGCCAGCGAGGTTCCCGCACTGTTGATCAACGTGCAGCGTGGTGGCCCCGGTCTGGGTACCATCCATGCTTCACAGGCCGACTACTTCCAGGCTTGCAAGGGTGGCGGTCACGGTGACTACCACATGATCGTGTTGGCTCCCAGCAGTGTACAGGAGATGGCCGACATGGTCGCCCTGGGATTTGACCTGGCTTTCAAGTATCGCTGCGTGTCGATGATTCTCGCCGATGGTACCATCGGCCAGCTCATGGAGAAAGTCGTGCTGCCCGAACAGCGTCCGCGCCGCACCGATGACGAGATCCGCGAGCAGTGCCCGTGGGCGGTCAACGGTCGTAAGGGCATGCGTCCCAGCAATGTCGTAACCAGCCTTGAGCTCGATGACGACAAGATGGAGGAGAATAACTGGCGTTTCCAGGCTTGCTATCGCGAAATCGAGAAGAACGAGACTCGCTGCGAGCTTATTGACACCGAGGACTGCGACTACCTGATTACCGCCTTCGGCACCACCGCACGCGTCGCCATGAAGACGATGGAACTGGCCCGCGCCGAGGGTATCAAGGTGGGTATGTTCCGTCCCATCACTCTGTGGCCTTTCCCCGAGAAGCAACTGCGTGAGGC
The DNA here is from genome assembly GCA_017548545.1 of Bacteroidales bacterium. Classification (GTDB taxonomy): domain Bacteria; phylum Bacteroidota; class Bacteroidia; order Bacteroidales; family UBA3663; genus Liminaster. The sequence continues at coordinate 3,648 of JAFYZW010000147.1, forward strand.
CGCCAAGAACGTCAAGGGCATCCTGTGCGTTGAGCTCAACGCCGGCCAGATGGTCGAGGATGTGAAACTTGCCGTTGAATGCAAGATGCCGGTTGAACACTATGGCCGTTTCGGTGGCAACG
>JAFYZW010000148.1 GCA_017548545.1 Bacteroidales bacterium
GACGGTACCAATCTTGAGTGTCTGAGCATAAGACGTGATGCTTGCGGCAGCAATGATGGCTGCTACAAAGAGTTTTTTGAACATAGTTTTGGTGTTTGTTTTTGTTTGTTTTATTGATTTCTATAGATTGTTGTCTAGTATCCCATCTTCTGCAACACCTCTTTCGAAATATCTACCTTGGGGCTTGCATAGATGATGCTTTCGGCCGAAGCGCGGTCGATGACCATCGAGAAGCTGTTCTTCTCGGCAATTTCCTTCACGGCGTTGTAGATATCATCCTGGATATGTCCGACCAGGCTGTTGCGTTTCTGATAGAGTTCACCTTCGGGGCCAAAGTACTTGAGGCGCAGGTCCTGTACCTCCTTCTCCTTGGCGAGGATATCGTTCTCGCGCTGGATCTTCTGCTCCTGGGTCAAATAGACCATGTCGGCCTCATACTGCTTGTACATCTGTTCTGCTTCTGAAGCCAATGTCTCAACCTCGGCTTGCCAGCGCTTGCTGATCTGGTTGAGCTGCTCGTTAGCCATTTCGTACTGAGGAATCTGCTTCAGGATATAATCCATGTCGATAAGTGCATACTTCTGTGCAAAGGCATTCACGCTGCCCAAGAGGGCGACTACGCATGCGATGATGATTTTCTTCATATAGCAAAAGGTAATTTAGAGTTGTTTTTTGCTTATAAGACTTTACAAAAACGATGAAGTTTAAATCTTTTTGCAATAGGCGGTGAGCATTTAGAACTCTTGGCCGATGACGAAGTGGAAGTTCGAACCCGAATTGCTTGACGAGCCGAAGGTGTTGTCGAAGCCGTAACCCCAGTCGATACCCAACATACCGATCATCGGGAGGAAGATGCGAACACCGGCACCCAACGAGCGTTTCAGAGAGAATGGGTTAAAGTACTTGATGTCGGTCCAAGCGTTACCGGCTTCAGCAAATACGAGGCCGTAGATGGTCGATGAGGTTTCGAGCATGAACGGATAGCGCAACTCGGCAACAAGGCGAGCATAGCAGGTGGCTACGTCATTGTAGCTTGAAGTAAGCGAGCCGTTCTCGTAGCCGCGAAGCGGAATGTACTCGGTGATGTAGCTCGACGAGTAGTACGAGTTTCCGTCACCACCCATGTAATAGCTGTTGAAGGGCGACAATTTGTTGGGGTTGTAGTGGCCTAGGAAACCGAAGTCGGAGCGGGTGTGGAACACGAGCGTGCGGGTGTTGCCGACGATGGGGGTGAAGGTCTTGGTCGAGAACTTGATCTTCCAGAATTCCAGCCAGCGCATCTTGTCCTGCGAATACTTCTCCTGTGCAGCAAGCTTCTCCTTGTCCTGGAAGAGGGAGTAGGGTGGAGCCAACTCTGCATCGAGGGTGAAGGTTGAACCACGACGTGTGTAGTAGGGGTTGTCGATGGAGTTACGCGAAAGGATGGCTTCGACGGAGAGGCTGTTCGATGTGCCGTTCGAGACGGGGAAGTACTGCCAGTCCTTGAGGATATAGACGTGGTAGTTGAGCAAGGCCTGCAACTGGAAGTAGTCGTCGGGCCAGCTCAGACGCTTGCCGAAGCCCAGTGAGGCGCCAATCATCTGAATCGACTTGTCGGGGTCGATGGCATATTCGTATGAAGCGGTGTTGCCGTAGCCGTAACCATAGCCGCCATATCCATACCCACCATATCCGTAGCCATAGGGGCTGTAGCCTCCGTAATAGCCGTTGTAGTAATTGTTATAGTAGGTATTGCTATAGTAGCGCGAATTGATGTCTGACTGGCGGGAATAATAGATCGAGAGGTTGAGCGAATTGGGACGCTTGCCTCCGAACCAGGGATTCATGTACGACACCGAGTACGACTGATAGTACTGCGCATTAGTTTGTACCGACAGGGTGAACGTTTCGCCTTCGCCCGAGGGGTAGATGCCGTGATAACGTGAAGGATGGAAGAGGTCCTTCATCGAGATGTTGGTCAACTTGAGCGAAACGCGTCCGATAAGACCTGTGGAACCCCAGCCGAGCGAGAACTCCACCTGGTCGTTGGCCTTCGACTCAAGGTCGTAGATGATATCTACGGTTCCATCCTCGGTGTTGGGCACGGGACGTGGATTCATCTTCTCGGGATCGAAATGTCCTGTCTGAGCCAACTCGCGTGCCGAACGGATGAGGTCGGTCTTCGAGAAGAGTTCACCAGGGCGGGTACGTAGCTCACGACGAATGACGTGTTCGTAGAGTCGGTCGTTGCCGTTGATGACCACCTTGTTGATGTGGGCGGGAGGACCTTCGACAACGCGGAATTCCAGATCCACCGAGTCGCCTTCGATGTTCACCTCAATGGGATCCATGTGGAAGAAAAGGTAGCCTTGGTCCATGTAGAGGGTGCCGATGCCGTCCTCATCCTCGTCGATGCGCTTCTTGATCTTCTTTTGGTTATAGACGTCGCCTCGCTCCAACTGCAGGAATGCGAGCAGACGTTCCTCTGATTCGACGGTGTTGCCAACAACCGACATGTGGCGGATGTAGTACTTCTGCCCCTCTTCGACATCGATGGTGAGGTTGATGTGCTTGGCATCATACTGTTCCTGCTTATCGCTCAGGATACGTGCATCACGATAGCCCAACTCGTGGAATTTGTCGATGAGTTTCTGTTTATCCTCCTTGTAGGTCTCGGGCACGAACTTTTTGGCACGGAATGCGTTGTACCATTTGTTCACTGCATTGGTCTTCTTGAGAGCTGCGTTGGCCTTGCGGTAGGTCATGTAGTTCTTCTTGAGAGGCAGCAGTTTCTTGTGGCCGATGCTGTCCCAGGTGTCGAGGCCGTTGATCACGAGGTTCTTGATCTTCACCTTCTCGTGCTTATCGACATAGATGGTGAGGTTCACCATGTTCTGCAGCGTGGAGTCGTCCTGCTGATAGATTTCAACGTCGGCGTTCTGGTAGCCCTTGCCATCATAGTAGCGCTTGATGATGGTCTTGGCACGGTCGATGATGTTGGGAGTCACCTGGCTGCCCTTGGCCACACCGATCTGAGCGTCGAGGTCTTCACGTTCGGACTTCTTGACACCATCGTATTCGATGTTGGCGATGCGAGGACGTGGAGTCAAGGCAATCTTGAGCCAGCAGTCGTTCTCATACACTTTCTCGAGGGTGATGGTCACGTCGCTGAAGAGACCTTGGCGCCAGAAACGCTTCACAGCGTTGGTCACCTCGTCGCCCGGCACGGTGATGGTCTGACCGATAGAGAGACCCGAGAAACCGATGAGGACATAGTCCTCGTAGTTGTCGGCGCCGGTGACCTCAATACCACGGATGGTATATTTCTTTCCCGACTGCGCGGTTTGGTTGACCGTCGGGTGATAGATGGTATCGTTGGGAAGCTCCTGGGCCAAAGTGATGCCCGCAAATGACATTACGAGGAGGAGCAGTATCGTGATTTTACGTATCATTAATTTAATAATGTGTAATTACAGAGTTATTTGGCACTGGCTTCCGCCTGCACCTGGGCGCTGGTCTTGCCGAATCGACGTTCACGTGACTGATAGTCCACAATAGCATCGTAGAACTGTTCGTGGTGGAAGTCGGGCCAAAGGACGGGGGTGAAGTAAAGCTCGGAGTAGGAGATCTGCCA
>JAFYZW010000149.1 GCA_017548545.1 Bacteroidales bacterium
AGCATTGGCGTGCCCTCTACAGCAATAAATTGGGAAAGATGCAGGACAGTATTTACGATTATTATCTGCGACACAATCGGATAGAGGAGGGCCGGAAAAGCTATTCCACCGTCATTGCTCTTCTCATGAGTTATTATAATAGGAATTAGTAAAATGATAAAGAATATTCTCTTTGACTTCGATGGGACCTTGGCTGATACGGCGCAGGGCATCGTGACGACACTGCGGCAATCGTTTATCCAGATGGGGCGACCTGTTCCAACTGAAGAGGCGATGGTGGCCACTATCGGTGTGCCGTTGTGGAAAGCCTTCCAGACGCTGGGCAATATGACCGACGAAGAAGCATCTCAGGCCGTAGAGATCTACAGAAGGTTGTTCATGGAGTATGAGATTCCAAATATCCGCATGTTCCCAGGAGTAGCAGAGATGCTGGAGCAATTAAGGGAACGTGGCATCCGAATGGCCATCGTCACCTCGCGTGACCGTCTTTCGTTGGATCTGATACTCCAAAACAATGGCATCGACAAGTCTTTCGAGACCGTAGTGACCGTCAATGATCAGCTGACTCCTAAGCCTGCGCCCGATATGGTGCTTGCTTTGCTCGAAAGAATGGACATCAAGGCCACGGAAACGCTTGTCGTGGGCGACACTACTTTCGATATCCAGATGGGCAATCGTGCAGGTTGCAAGACTTGTGCTGTCACTTGGGGCAACCATTCGCACGAACTCTTATTGTCGGCTTGTCCCAATATGATCATCGATGACCTTGATTCTCTTTATCACGAATTATCATGAATTATTTACCAATGATCAATCAGTATCCCAATTAATGGAAATTACATGGTAATTCGTGTAAAAAAATGAGGAGCCCTAATCATTGATTAGAGCTCCTTGAACGGAGGTACCCGAAGTGGGACTCGAACCCACACAGCCGTACGGCCACTAGTCCCTGAAACTAGCGCGTCTACCGATTCCGCCATCCGGGCATGTCTCGAAGACCGCGAAACTGTGGTTTGTTTCAGTTTTGCGGGTGCAAAGATAGCTAATTTTGCAGACTTCTCCAAATTTTACGGTGATTTTTTTTGTATTTTGTTCGTTTTTCTCTATCTTTGCAGCCGAATTGATGAAAAACTGATAGTTTGACTACACAAAAATGAAAAGAAAATTCTGGACCGACTTCTTCTGGTTATTGGTGTTCGCCTTTGCAGGAGCCATCATTGTGGTTTTGGCTATGATTCCTATTACCGCATTTACCCATGGCACGCTGATGCTGCATCTCGTCCAATGGGGACAGACCCTGCTGATGATGCTCCTGCCGGCTATCCTTTGGACCATGCTATATAAAAAGGAACGCGTCAGCGAGGTGATGCATACACATCGGCCTTCGTGGAAAGTGGTAGGGTTAGTAGTCGTGCTGATGATTGTCAGCTTGCCGACGCTCGATGCTTTGGCTTCGGCCTGCGAGTCTTTGCCGCTGCCAGAGCCTTTGGGTTCTTGGGCAAAGAACAATGCCGAAGCCCAGCAATTGACAATAGATACGATGTTGGATGTATCGGGGCTTGGTGGATGGTTTGAACTCATCATGCTGATGTGCATCGGAACAGCCATTGGTGAAGAATGGATGTTCCGTGGTGCCCTGTTACGTTGTTTCAAGGGTTACAACAAGCACTGGGCAGCCGTCTTTGTCGGCTTGCTTTTTTCGTTGATACACTTGGAAGCATACGGATTCATTCCACGCTGGCTTCTCGGCACATGCTTTGTTTATCTTGTCTATTGGACGGGCTCCATCTGGCCTGGTGTGATTGCCCATGCCATCAATAACCTTTGGGCATTGATCGAGATGAAAGAAGCCCCGAGAATGTTGGAGCATTTCGGAGCTGTAACGGTTATCGTAAGTATCGTATCGATGGTCCTTGTCCTATGGCTCATCTACCGTGAAGGTCAGCAGCGTGCCACGAGTTCCATTGGTGTCGGTGCCGATGACCGAGTAGATTCCGACCGGGAAAGTTGAGGTGTCGATCGAGAATAGTCCTCCCAAAGCCGTGCCCTTCAGAAGGGTGCGGCTTTGACTGTTTTCGACAGTTACCTCCGTAACGTCCTTCAGTCCGAAGACGTTGACGACAGCGCGACTGCCAACATTGACTGACGAGGGATAGCAATAGGCAACGGTGGAGAGGTCGCTGGAGACATCGTATTCGTCATCGTCGTAATGATAGCGCAGTATCTGCCCGGCAGTGACAATCCAGAGGTCGGAATGGGTGTTGTCGAAGGCCAAAGAGAGAATCTCGTCGGTCTTGAGGATGCTGTTCGACGAGGTGATTTGGGCAATCTGCTTGCGACCTTCACTATCGAACAGATAGAGTCCGTTTCCTTCGGTTCCTATCCACACGCGACCTTGGTTGTCGATAGCCATGCTGCTGGGGATGACGTTTTCGATGACAGTACGCACTACACCAGGATTGCGAAAGACGCCAGACGGGTTATCGACAATATAGAGACCAGAGGTATTGAGCAGCCAGATGGCACCCGTGGGACCTTCGAACACACCGCGTCCGTAATAGGGAGTGAACGCAACTCCCGACGTTGGAGTCAGTGTCTTGAAATAGGTGAAACGGTCATCGGAGGTCGATGTGAGGCTGCTGCCGTAGTCATAGACGAAGATGTTGGTGGCCTCGTATTTTAGATGCTGGTATCCCCAAACCTGATGCCGTCCGTTATGCCACGTGTGGCAAAGATGGGTGAACCCATAACTCTTCTCAAGACCTGGGAGTTGGAAATTGTACCATGTGCTGTCCTTGACGCGCAATACGCATAATGCGCGATCGACACCCTCGTTGAAGCACCAGAGATTGCTGTCGGGGGCGAAAGCCATGCCAGTGACGCGCGCAACGTTGGGTTCACACCATTGGATCTTGTGGTCGGTGTTGCTATGGTTGTAGGTGCAGAGGAACTTGCCGTGATCGATGCCAATGATCCCGTCTTCGAGGGTAGAGAACCAGTATCGTGAAGGATGGAACGGGTCGGCCACCATGTCGGCCAATCCTGAGAAACGTTGTTTGGCGATATAGGGTGAAACGACCGAGGCCGTGTAATTGTTCCATGTCTCGTTGTCGGTATCCACAGTAGTGAGCATACCAGGGGTTCGCATCATGATGCCGTAATTAGTGATGAGGGGCAGGATGCAGGTCATGCCTACCTCGCCTTGGCTATAGGTGATTCGGTTGAAGTCGGCACTCTGCTGGTGGTTGACGATGGTGAGGCCCTCATGGTAAAGGGGACTGACCTTCACCGAATATGGTGAGGGGTAGGACAACGTGTCGGCAAAGATGCCGCGCGATGGATGTAGGAAAGCAAAGGCGTTGCCATCCTTGACGAGCGAGCAGAGACCTGTGCTGCCTGACAGGTGACCGCGAGCTGCTGCGGTGAGGCGTTGGCCAGGCTGGGGAGCTTTGCCAAAGGAGGGGCAATGGCCGTAGCGTGTATCGTAGAGAATGAGACTGTCGGTGGATACTGCCATGATGAAACGATCGGCCCGACATAGCCCTTGAATGGTATTGGATGGCGTGCAGCGCTGCGAGGATCGTGTTGAGGGGATGAGCTTGCGCAGACTTTGGTCGTGTCCCAATTGCCAACATTGCGAGACACCGCCACCCGAAAGGACGACGACTTGGTCGATGGCATGGTCGCTCGACTTATTCCATGCATTGGGTGCGAAGGGATTGCTGCTGCGCGGACAATAGAAAGAGGCCTTGTCGGTACTGTAATACCAGTCACCGTTGTATGCCCATGCACAACGTACCGAAAGATGCAGATTGAATGTCTCGAGAATCACTTCCTGCCAGAGGTCCACTACGACGAAGCCGAAGGCCGTAGATACAAAAAGAAGCCCCTCCTGTTGCCGTGCAGCGTTGATGGTCTTGTCGGTGCCTTGCATAGGCGCGCTGTAAAGATCGGTAATAGTCCAGATGGTACCGTCGGGATGCAGCACATCAATCAAGCC
>JAFYZW010000150.1 GCA_017548545.1 Bacteroidales bacterium
ATAATCTCGCTGGGGAAAGGGATAAATGAACTCTCGATAGCCATGAACAGGGTGATGACACCATAACTCATGTTCTGAGCTATCCAGTTATATAATTCTTCCATTTTTACTTGTTGAGTTTCTTGAGAGCCTCATTGTCGCCGATGGCTTCAAAATAGGCACGCATCAATTCGCGGGACGTAGAGTCTTTGGGTTTGAGTTTGAGCAGCAGGCGATATGCCTTGTCGGCCTCTTCATAATGGCGGAGGTTGAGCGACAATTCGGCCTTTGCGAGCAGGTAGGTTTTGGACTTCGGCTCGAGTTCGATGAGTTTGTCCAGCACTTGAAGAGCTTCGTCAAACCTATGTAGTTCGGTCAGTAAAGTGACATAGAAACTAAGATAGGTAGTGTTGTCGGGCTCTATTTGAATCGCCTTACGGATGTAGTCGATTGCCTCTGGTGAATTACCCTTGTCTATCGCTAATGAAGAGAGCTGATAATAGGCATCAGCATATTTGGGGATGCGTTGCACAAGCATTTCATAGCATTCGCGTGCCTTGTCGAATTCATCCAAGGCCATGTATGCTGAGGCGAGCAGATCGTAGGTGATGCTCGTCTGCTCTTCGGCTTCCTGCTGGTCAACGTGTGGCGCTTCGTGTTGGAGTTTGCCTTCAGCATACTGACGCGCTATTTCGAGATGTTCGACAGCCTCGGCGTTCTCACCTTTTTGGAAAAGGATGTAGCCGAGAGCGAAGTTGAACAGAGGGTTCTTGGGATCGATGGCGATACCCATTTCGCACGAGTTGCGGCATTCATCAAACATCCGTAGCTCAAACAGGCTTCGAGAGAGATCCTGCCAGGAATAGACGTCGTAGGCATCCATGTCGAGGGCATGCTCAAGCACGGGAATGGCATCGCGATGGCAATTGCAATCCATCAGCAATGCTCCCATACGGCCCAAGGCTTCGGCATCTTGTTCTTCGGCTTTCGTAGGTCTGTCATATACAATCTCGGCGGCCTTGGAGAGGTATTCGGCAGTGATGTGATGGGGGAGACGGTCGAAGAGTTCGTCGATGATTTCGACAAACTCAAGCCCTGTGAGATGTTCTTTCTGCAGGTGGTTAAAGAGGGTTTCAAAGGCCTCCTTTTGGTCGCCTGTCATGACATCAATACCGAAACGTATGCCGAGGCCAAAAGGTGACTGCTCGTCAGGATTGCTCTTCAGCAGTTTCTTGGCTTCGTCATATCGTTTCATGTGTAGAAGTATCTTGGCCTCGACGAGTTCAAGATAGTCATCTTCAGGATGTTGGTCAAGACCTCGTTGGCATGCAGCCATGGCTTCTTCGGCTTCGCCGTCATCCAGAAGGTCATAGATGATCTGTGAGATGTCGTCGGAGCTGTAGTAGCTGACCTTGTTGTCGGTCAGGTCAAGCATATATTGATAATAGGCGCGGCTTTTTTTCGGTTGCACTTTTTAATTGTTGTCGAACGAATAATAAATAATTACTTGGATGCCTTGAGCGAAACGGTGCGGTTGAATACAATTTTCTCAGGCGTAGTATCCTTGTCGATACAGAAGTATCCAATGCGCTGGAACTGGAACTTCTTGCCGACCTCGAGATCTTTGACCGCAAAAGGTTCGACGTAGGCGGTTACTACTACCTCGCTCTCAGGATTACGTTCCGAATCGGTCGTTGCCTCTTCGTCGAGGAAGAGATTGTTGTAGAGACGGGCTTCCACAGGTATGGCGTGCTTTGCGCTTACCCAATGGAGCGTGCCTTTCACCTTGCGATCGGAGCCAGGCATGCCACTCTTCGAATCTGGATCGTAGGTACAAAGGATATTGGTGATATTCCCTTCAGCATCCTTCTCGATGCCGGTGCACTTGATGATATATGCGCTCTTGAGTCGCACTTCCTTGTCGATGGTAAGGCGGAAGAACTTCTTCTGAGCCACCTCCTGGAAGTCCTCACGTTCGATGTAGAGTTCGCGGGAGAATGGCATCTGGTGAGTGCCGCTGCCTTCCTGCTCGGGATTGTTCTCCATCTCGCACATCTCCTCCTGATCCTCGGGATAATTGGTGATGGTGAGTTTGACGGGATCGACCACACCCATCACACGGGTTGCAATCTTGTTGAGATCGTTACGTCCGGCGTTCTCAAGAAGCTTGATGTCGTTGAGGGCATCGTACTTGGTATAACCAATGGTGGTGATGAAGTCGCGAATGCCTTGTGCGGTATAACCACGACGGCGCAGGCCGCAGAGGGTTGGCATACGAGGGTCATCCCATCCGCGCACTACACCAGTCTCCACCATGTTGCGGAGATATCGCTTCGACATCACGGTGTTAGTAAGGTTGAGACGATTGAACTCAATCTGTCGTGGCTTGTATTCGGTTCCACGGATGTCGGCCATAATTTGGGCGAAGTAATTGTAAAGTGGACGATGTACCTCGAACTCAAGAGTGCAGATAGAGTGTGTGATACCCTCGATGAAGTCGGACTGACCATGGGCGAAGTCATACATCGGGTAAGCCTGCCACTTGGTGCCTGTGCGGTGGTGGGGATACTTGATGATGCGATACATGATGGGATCGCGGAAGTGCATGTTGGGATTGGCCATGTCGATTTTGGCGCGCAGCGTCATGGTACCCTCTTCGAACTCACCTTTGTTCATGCGGCGGAAGAGGTCGAGACTCTCTTCCCAAGGACGGTTGCGGAATGGGCTTTCAACACCAGGTTGGGTGGGTGTGCCCTTCTGCTGGGCAATGACCTCCGAACTCTGCTCATCGACATAGGCCAGACCTCGGCGAATCATCTCTTCGGCAAGGTCCCACAGCTCCTGGAAATAATCGGAGGCGTAATAGAGGCGATCGCCCCAGTCAAAACCGAGCCAGTGGATGTCCTCCTTGATGGCATCTACGTATTCTGTATCTTCGCGGCTGGGATTGGTATCATCGAAACGCAAATTGCACTGTCCGCCGTACTTCTCGGCAGCACCAAAGTCCATGCAGACTGCCTTGGCATGTCCGATGTGAAGGTATCCGTTGGGTTCTGGTGGGAAACGTGTGTGGACGATATGGGTGGGTGATGCAGCGACCTTGCCGGCTGCAATGTCCTCTTCGATGAATTCTTCGACGAAGTTCGAAGCTTTCTTCTCAACAGCTACTTCTAAACTATCCATAATTGTTGTCATTTTTGGTTGGTAGTATATATAATTTGGGCGCAAAGATAGATAAATTATTTCATAATTGCAAATTTGGACCTGAAAATGCGGCGTTTTTGACTTGTAATGTCGGACGAAATGACGAAAATGTAATATCTATTAACGAAATGGAAAACAAAAAAGAAAGGGAACGAGCGAAGGCTGAAGCCTTGTCGTCGTTCCCTTTCCCTAAAGAATGGTTTGAAAATTTGGTTAGAGGTATGCAAGTAGAAGCTTAGCATTGGGCGACTTGCGTATCTTCAGGAGAGCACGTTCGCGAATCTGGCGTACACGCTCACGAGTAAGACCAAGCTCCTGGCTAACTTCTTCCTGTGACTTCTCTGGACAATCGATGCCGAAGGTCTCTTTGATGATGAGTGCTTCACGATCCTTGAGCATTGACTTGAGAAGATTGTCAAGTTCGATGTGAAGTGACTCGTTGTTGAGCGTGGAATCGGTGGCATCGAGTTTGGTGTCGGGTGTGATGTCGAGCAACGTTCCGTCTTCATCGTCCTGAAGCGGCGAGTCGAGGCTGACACCGCGATTGTTGGCTGCCATGGTCTCACGAACCTTTTCGGGGGCTACATCCAGTTCCTCTGCAATTTCTTCGATTGTGGCGGGGCGGTTCTGCTCCTGCTCGAAACGGTTTTGAATGACGCGAATCTGTCGGATGAGATTGTTCTGGTTGCCTGGCAGACGGACCATTCTGGCCTGTTCGGAAAGCGCCTGCATAATGGACTGACGAATCCACCATACAGCATAAGAGATGAATTTGAAACCACGGGTTTCGTCGAACTTTTCCGCAGCCTTCACAAGACCTACGTTGCCTTCCGAGATAAGATCCGACAGTGAGAGCCCCTGGTTCTGGTAGAGTTTTGCGACAGACACCACAAAACGAAGATTGGCGCGTACGAGTTTGTCGAGTGCTTGTTGATCGCCTTTGTGAATTCTTTGGGCCAGGTCCACTTCTTCATCTGGGGTTACCATGTGCTCCTTGCTGATGGCGGTAAGGTACGACTCGATCGACTCTTCAGTGCGTCGGGTGATGTTCTGCGTAATTTTGATTTGGCGCATATCTGTTTCTTACTTCTTTTTTGAGATTGGGACATAGTTATCCCTTTCGAAAAATAGTGTGCAAAAATACGAAAAAGAATCGATAAATCAAACAAAACTATTGGAAAAATTTTATTTATTTCGATAAAGTTTGTAATTTGTAAGGTGCAAGTGACAAATCATCATTGACTTGTTCTGATTTGTTATTTTCTTGAATCGTTATGCCCTTTCTTTAAAATATAATATGTATCTTTGTACGAAAAATAGGCTCGGTTCAACTATAACTATATAATCTACCATCCATATGAAACGCATTATTTCCATAATTTTTTTCTTGCTTTCGTTTACCATTCTTTCGGCACAATCAGTGATGGAACGACTGATAGAAATTCGTCGTGCTTACGCTGTAGCACATGAGATGATGCTGCAGGCTATCGAAGAGCCCAACCTGGATAATTCGATGCACATTGAGATGCGACGAATGTTTGGGGGAAGCGGCATGCAGAATTATAAGATTGACTACTATTCCGGAGATTTTTCCGATGAAGAACCTGAGTTTGGCGTCTCGGTATGGTCACCGTATTTTATTCGTGTGAAATACAATTGGGCTGCTCGTGTTACAGTGACTGAATATCTGATTGATCCTCGTACAAGCACGCTGATGTTTGTCTTTACGAAAAGTGATGACAATCCGCTTGACATTTCCGAGATTGGAGAAGGTGTTTACGAGTTGCGTAAATACTATTATCCCGATGGCACCTATTGTACGGGTTCGATGAAGGTAACACTGCCAGATAGTAGCGAAAAGACCTTGGATGCGGAACTTGCCGCGCGAATCAAACAATTCGATTCAGATACCGGCGAAATCAATTATGTCCGTTATCTGATTACTATTCATAACCAGATGATGAATTACGAATAGTAACTTTATTTCATACTTTTCTTTAAAATGGGGCATCTTTGATTAACAAAGTGCCCTTTTTTAGTTAATTATGTTAAATCAAATGCATTTTTCTTACTTTTTCCTTGGTGGTTTTAACGAATTAAGTTAATTTTGCGGCGGATTTAACAAAAGAATCAATGAGAAAACAGACAATTTGGTTGATCGGAATTGTGCTTTTAATAGCATTTGCAGGCTTGCTTGTCATGCAGTTCTCTTATTTGAGTGAAATTGTCAGCACTCGTGAAGAACAGTTTGACGAAGCTGCTAAGCGTGCATTGTTTGGCACCATGCGTCAACTGGAGCGTCAGGAGACACGGAAATATCTTGACGAGTACTACGATGATACGGAGAAGCAGGCTTTGAGCCAATTGAACCAAGAGAATTCCAATACTGGTGTAACTACCAGCGGAAGCATCTCGGTGCAAGGGCCAGACGGATCTGTCAGTACGTTCAACTTTCAAAGTAACATCAGTGGAGACACGCTGACCCAGCAGCATCATTTTGAGATGGAGCCAGGGCGCAACCGGCTGATTCAAAGTCGTCAGAGAGCGATGCAGGACATGTTGCTTGGTCAGTATATGTATCAGCGCAATTTGTTGGACGATGTGGTTTTCCGTATCATCAGCCAGACTAACGACAAGCCTATCATGGAGCGACTCGACTTGGAACAGCTTCGTCGGACATTGACTGAAGAGATGCAGTCGGCAGGTTACAATCTTGATTACGAGTTTTGTATTGTTGAACGCGATGGTTCGATAGCTTATCGCTCGGCTGGCTACAAAGCTGAAGAGGCGGCAAAGGAGGGCAGCTATATGCAGATGCTTTTCCCAAGATCACAGATGGCACAAGACAATGGCAAGGTGCCATCGCGTATCAGTTATATGGAGGTGTATTTTCCCGGACGTCACAAGTTCCTCATGAATAATGGTGTACACTTCATGATACCATCGTTCGTGTTCACCCTTGTGATGCTGATGCTCTTCATCTTTGTCATCTATGTTGTGTTCCGACAGAAGAAACTGAGCGAGATCAAAAATGACTTCATCAACAATATGACACATGAGTTCAAGACGCCCATCTCCAGCATCTCGCTCGCTTCACAGATGCTCAATGATCCGGCGGTCTCGAAGTCACCCGAAATGGTGAAGCATATCACAGGAGTGATAGCTGATGAGACCAAGCGACTGCGCTTCCAGGTCGAGAAGGTTCTTCAAATGTCGATGTTTGACCGTCAGAAGACTAACCTGAAACTTCAGGACATCCCGGTGAACGCCATTGTGGAGAGTGCCTGTTCAACATTCCGTCTCAAGGTCGAGAAGGCAGGTGGACAGATCGAAACGCACCTCGATGCAGAAGACGACATCTGCATGGTCGATGAAATGCATTTTGGTAATGTCATCTTTAACTTGATGGATAATGCTTATAAATATTCACGCGAGGACGTTCCTCTGCATTTGGTCATTAGCACTCGTAATGTCGGTAAAGACAAGTTGGAACTACGTGTGAAGGACAATGGTATAGGCATTAAGAAAGAAGACTTGAAGCGCATTTTCGAGAAGTTCTTCCGTGTACCCACAGGAAATGTGCATAACGTGAAAGGCTTCGGTCTCGGTCTGGCCTATGTTTGGAAAATAGTGAAAGATCATGGAGGTGACATCAAGGTAGAATCCACCTACGGACAGGGTACTACTTTTATCATCACCATCCCACTTATGAGAGAAGATAATTAATGTGTAACTTATAAACTTTTTTATTATGACACAACAACCTGAAAAACTTCGCATCCTGCTTTGCGAAGATGATGAGAACCTCGGTATGCTCCTTCGCGAGTACGTTCAGGCCAAAGGCTATCTCTGCGATCTCTATGGGGATGGCGATGCTGGCTATAAGGCTTATCTGAAAGGTCGCTATGACTTCTGTATCCTCGACGTGATGATGCCCAAGAAGGATGGTTTCACCATGGC
>JAFYZW010000151.1 GCA_017548545.1 Bacteroidales bacterium
ACCAATGTCTTCAGAGATACTCTCGGACTGAAGCGTACGCTGTATGTGCCTCGTCAGAGTGTTGAACTCTATCGCCGTGCTCCCTATTGGCGCGAGTTCTCGCAAATACTTCCACTTGACCAATGACTATCGAATCTCATCCTCTACCCCCGTTCCTGCCCCACGATGCACGTATGCTCTTCCTGGGAAGCTTTCCTCCGCCCAAGGCGCGTTGGTCGATGGATTTCTTCTATCCCAATTGGATCAACGACTTCTGGCGTGTGATGGGATTGATCTTCTTCGACGACAAGCACCATTTCGAAGTAAAGGGCGAAAAACGTTTCGACAAGCAGCGTATCATCAGTTTTGCCTTTGAGCAACGCCTCGCCTTCTTCGACACCGCTACTAAGGTTCAAAGGCTCAAGGACAATGCCAGCGATAATTATCTGTCGATTATTGAGCCTACCGATATCGGTGCGTTGCTTGCTCAGATGCCCGACTGTACTCGTTTGATTACGACAGGCTCAAAGGCAAGTGAGTTGCTCCAGCAGCAGCTTACGTTGGCATCGGGCATGGATATGGCCCATCCAATTGCGTTGCCCGCCATCGGGTCATCCACCAAGGTCCATGCCTTCAATCGCGATTTGGAATGGTTTCGCATGCCATCCACTTCTCGTGCTTATCCTTTGGCATTGGATAAGAAGGCTGTATTCTATCGTAGGCTTTTCGAATAACTTTTCTGAATATTATTATGTAAAAGCAGTGGCGGAACCCGGATGTCAGGTCCCGCCACTTTTTCGTCGATTGTGCGAAGTTACTCGAGGATATCATCGAGCAGCTTGTAACGTGCTTCGAGCTTTTCGTCAGCCACCACCTTGCTGTCCACATCAATCTGGAGAACAGGTGCCACGGCTTCACCATTGATCGGCTTCCATTCGGGAATGCCTGGACCATTCGGATCGCCCGTCTTGATGAAGTTGATATAGACGTTCATGAATGTCTCCTGCACCTTGTAGTCATCGTCATTCCAGGCGAAAACATCGTTGGTGCCCAGATTGCCCATGGCATATTCGATGTCAGCCGAATGAACGGCACCCATGATGCGGGCGGTGGGAGCTGCTGTAGCGCTCTTGTCATCCTTCTTCTTCACGCCACCGGCCAAAGCCGCCTCCATGCCGTTATATTTCGCAGTCATCTCTGGACGTGGATGGGTGTAGAAGTAGCGATAGACTGGCTGCCCCGACTTGGCATGTTCCTCAGCCCACTTCCAGGTGGGGAATGCGGTGAACATGGCGCCGGCCAATTCGATGGCATTCCATCCGAAGAGGTCCTGATCCTTCTTCAGTCCGTAAGCATTCAGTACCTCGTCAGTACGGTTGCCGAATGTTGATTGGAGGATGGTGCGGTAGGCCTTGATGGTTGGTTTCTGCCCTCTGAAGTTTTGAAGTGGACTTCCCTCCAGCGAATTCCAACCCACCAGCAGGGGTACTTGAGCCTGTTCACCGTTAGCAAAGATCTCATCGACGGTCGCTGGTAGCAGATAGCCATCGACAAGCATGCCAGGCATACCGCGCATGGGCACCAGTGCCATCACGCTGTCGGCCGACAGCTGACGAAGGGCCTTGATGGTGAGACCTTTTTCCTCCAGAACCTTGCTCCAGACTGCTTCACCTTCGGCAAGAGGCTTCGCATAACTGGGCTTCATTTCAGCGCCGCTCGAACCCATTGCGCCAGCCAGGTATCCACGCGAAAGGGGAGAAGCCATCAGCACTGAAACAGAGAACGATCCGGCCGATTCGCCCACGATGGTGATGCGATTGGGATCGCCGCCGAAGGCTGCGATGTTGTCATACACCCACTTGATGGCAGCTGCCTGGTCGAGGATGCCGTAGTTGCCCGAAGTATGGTTGGGCGATTCGGCAGTCAGGTCGGGGTGAGCCAGGAAGCCGATGATGCCCTCGCGGTAGTTGGCCGTGATGCTCACGATGCCATGATGGGCCAGCGAATCGCCAGCATAACGGGGCTCCGAACCTGAACCGGCCATCAGACCACCTCCGTTGAAATAAATAAGTACGGGGCATCCTTCTGCATTGACGGGTTTCCAGATGTTCAGATAGAGGCAATCCTCCGATTTCTTCGGGCCCTTGAAGTTCATGTCGCCGAAAAGATTGGGTTGAGCTGGGTCATCGCCAAACTCGTAGCAGGGACGGATGGTGTCCCAAGGTAGAGCGGGCTGAGGCTCTTTCCAGCGCAGTTCTCCGACAGGAGGAGCTGCGAATGGAACGCCCTTGAAAATTACGATGGCACTATCTTCGGAATAGACGCCTTCGACAAGTCCGCATTCTGTCTGTGCCTGATTGGCAGGGAGCTTCGGAGCCTCGTTGCAGCTCCAAAGCAGCAGTGGCAAAAATGCCAATAGTAGCTTTTTCATAGTAATACTCTTGTTATCAAATTATTATTATAGAACACTGTTGCGTTTCCCATTTATTAATCGCTTCTATATAACAACAAATGCTTTCATTGATATTTAGGTGAAAATGGCCTCGTCTCTGGCTTCAATAGCCGAGACTCTGCCGGAAAATTGTGACCTCCAATAGGTCACATAAAATTGCACTGCGTGCATAAAATAAAGATCGTCCCGATTGTGCAACAAATGCGTTATAGGCGCCGGATGGATTTTATGCGATAGCAATTTTATGTCGCCATTGAGGCGACAATTTTCCGGATTGTGAGACGGGCTATTGAAGCCCACGTCTCAAATCCATTTTCACCTCCTTTTTGTTATTATCCGTTTTTGTTTTCGAATTATCGAAAGGTACGCTGCAAAAATAATTGATTTTTTGAATAAATCCAAATTTTCCGAAGAATTTTTGCAATAAATATTCATTTCGTCCCAATTACTCAACGATAATTGTCACTGGACTTCTGCTAAATCAATCCTTCTACGGCTCCACAGTGATGATGAAGCGGCGGTAGGTGGCGAGACGTGGCACGGCCTTGTCGGTGACCTCGAGGATCACGTGGAAGGTTTCTGTACGGTTCACCTGGGGAGCCACAATCTTGCAGCTACCATCCTCTTGGAAAAGTAGGTCGATGATGCCCTGGTAGGTGCCGCCACGGTACATGTACCATCCGTTGCTGGTGCCTCCGAAGCGGGCAGCAGACGAAGGATCTTGTGCAATCTGGCGTTTCACCTGATCCTTGTTCAGGCCGTGCTGTTCCCACATGTCGCCGTAGAGTTTCCATAGTGCATCCACGTTCACAGGGTCATTATCCACGGCTGTGGCTTTGAGCCAAAGGGTGTCGCCGCTGTGTGCGGTGCGGTCCAATGGTCCCTCCACGGTCACTTCGGGCGCATGGTTCGCATCCTCGCGTCGGGGAGTATAGCACCAGGTGAGGCGTGCCTCGAAGTCGTGCATGCAGTTCTCCATCCACTCGCGCAGTTCGCCGAAGCCCGTGTCGCGATAGACGTTCTCGTAGCCATCGACCTTGTAGAAGCGGCCACCCCAACCTCCATAGGTGGGATCCTCGTAGCTTCGCAAGCCGTTGTTGAGGCTGTAGAGGAACGAAGGCGAGTCACCCTCGCTGATGAACGGTTGTATGTAGCAGGCACCCAGCGGGTTCTTGCCATTGTGCATATACTGCTGCACGATGTTGTCCGACGAAGTCATGGTGCCGTAGTCCCACGAACCCGAGAAATGATGGCTCAGCAGGATGGTTACGCCCGGATGATGTCGTTCGATGTAGCTGCCACCCGCATCCTGGTACCAGATGCAGTAGATCACAGCCTTTCGGCAGGCTATGTCGTACTTGTCGGGATACTGCGCCTTGATTTTCTGGAGCGCCTTGGCAGCTGTGTTCATGCCGCCCCAAGCTTGCATGAAGACGGGACGTGGGTCATCGTCGGTGAGAAGCTCGACGATGCGGTCCGAGCCAGGTGTGTCGGGCCAGTCGGTGGGGTCGATCACTGGATCGGCACCTGGCAGCAGGTAACGTGTCATGTTGCCGTTGAGCTGCACGTGGTCTGGGTTCTCGTCACCGATATAGACCACGCTGCGCAGGTAGTCGGGCGTAGGATAATTGGCGTCATGCACCTTGAGGTTGGGATAGACCTTCTCGTAGGCGTCGAGCTGCTTGGCAAGCCAGGGCTCCGTGCTCCATCCGTGACGCTGGTAGCATGAATTGCTCTGGATGATGGCCGCCACCTCCATGTCGTTGGCATAAAGGAGGAAGTGGACCATCGAACAGCGGTCATCGACCTCAGCATCGGTCATCACCACGACACGAGGCATCTTGCCCACAGCCTCCTGCTGGTGGGGTGTCAGTACGCCGTCGTTGGGATAGGGGACTAACTGTGTGGCCTGTTGGGTACATGAAAGGATGGCGACACTCGTCAGGAGCAGAGCAACATAGGAGGAAAAGACTTGCTTTTTCATGATGGTGGTGTTTATAAATCAGCTTTCTCGGTGCAAAGATAATGAAAAAAAATGAATTATGCCACTTTTCTTGTTAATTTTTCAAAACGAAGAGACGATAATACTCTTTTTCTACGTATTTTTGCAGCAAATAATTCGCTGATGACAAACTTAATGGTCATTCGTGATAATTCGTGTAAATAAAGAATCTATGAAACAGTATCATGCTTTGATTGTGCTCCTTCTGCTGCTCGGCCCTTGCATTTACTCGGGATGGAGCAACTACAACGATACCAAGGAAGTATTGCTTGCCGATATGAACCAGGCGCTGGAGAAGACCATCGTGCAGCAGACATCCATAGAGATCACACCAGATACGATTCGAAACTATCTGACCAATCTAACTGTGCCCGAGTTGCGGGAGCAGTCGTTCGTATATTACGCGATGGACGACCGCAGGGAATTGTTGTGCAGTCATCGGATGCGATGGAGCAATGGCATCGACGATTGCGAGTTTCGGAGCTATGCTTCCTGTTCGTTTCTGACCATCCTGCGGCTTTCCGATCAGCGATGGGCTACGGTGCTGCTGATGCTCTCCCTGCTTTGGGTGCTTGCCTCGGCAGTTTATTTCAAAAGAGACACCTCGATAGAGGCGGCGATGACCATCGGTAATCTCTCCCTGGTGGAGGACAGGTTCTACAACGCGCATCGCCAACCCGTTCATCTTACTCCGATGCAGGAACAACTACTCAAGCTGTTCTTTGCAGCTCCTCACCACAGCTTATCGAAGCAGGAGATCTGCGACAGTCTTTGGCCACGAAAACCCGATGCCAGTGACACCTTATATACGCTCGTCAAACGTTTGAAGCCCGTGCTGGAGGAACAGGGTGGATTGCAAATCACTTCCGACCGTGGGAAGGGATATGTTCTGGAGGATATGTAACATCAACTGATATTCAAGGTAATAGAAAACCTGACAAGGGTCGATATATAAATGTCAGACAATTGTCAGGTTCTTTTTTTGTGCGTTTCGGCCATTGTCATTATTTTTGCAGCATCCATTTCGACAAGTCGAAAACAAAAGCGGAATATAACAAGAAAAGGAGGCAAAAATGGATTTGAGACGTGGGCTTCAATAGCCCGTCTCACAATCCGGAAAATTGTCGCCTCAATGGCGACATAAAATTGCTATCGCATAAAATCCATCCGGCCCCTGTACGCTGAATTTCTAGCAATCTGGACGAGCTTTATTTTATGCACGCAGTGCAATTTTATGTAACCTATTGGAGGTCACAATTTTCCGGCAGAGTCTCGGCTATTGAAGCCAGAGACGAGGCCATTTTCACCTAAATATCAATGAAAGCATTTGTTGTTATATAGAAGCGTTTTTCAACAAGGAACGAAATTACAAACATAGATGACAATGAGTACAAAGAGTTTTAAACGACTGAACGATCTGCTGGGATGGATCACGTTCGCTATTGCAGCATGTTCCTACCTGCTGACCGTCGAACCGAGTATCAGTTTTTGGGATTGTCCCGAATATGTGGCGTGTGCCGTGAAGGGCGAAGTTGGTCATCCCCCTGGAAACACGTTCTTCCTGCTGGCAGGCCGTTTCTTCGCTAACTTTGCAGGAAATGATATGACGCGTGTTGCCCTTTGGGTCAACCGCATGTCTGCCCTCTTCAGCGCAGGCACCATCCTTTTCCTCTTTTGGACAATCACCGCGTTCTCCTCGCGTATTATTATAAGGAAAGAGCACCGAGCAATCTCCTCGGCACAGGTCGTCACGGTGTTGGGTAGCGGACTGGTGGGCTCGTTGGCCTATACGTGGTCCGACACCTTCTGGTTTTCGGCAGTCGAAGCCGAAGTCTATTCCTTCTCGTCGTTGATGACGGCGCTGACGTTCTGGCTCATCCTGAAATGGGAGAGGCGCGCCGACAACCCCTCTGCCGACAGATATCTCATCCTCATCGCCTACGTCGTCGGCCTTTCGATTGGCGTGCATCTGCTGAACCTTCTTTGCCTGCCGGCCATTGTCCTTATCTGTTATTTCCGACGCAACGGACATCCGGGTCTTCTCAGCATAGTACTTGTCCTGATGGCCTCGTTCCTGCTGATTGCAGCCATACTCTACGGCTTTATTCCGGGGATGGTGTGGCTTGCCAAGCACTTCGAACTCTTCTTTGTTAATACGCTGGGCTTCGGTTACAATTCGGGAACCTTGGCCTGCTTTGTGCTGGTCTTTGTTTCATTGGTTGCCTTGCTGTTCCTCGTTTGCCGAGGCGTTGTTTTCAAAGGCAAGTCAAGGTTGGCCTACAATGCCGTCTTCTCGCTGCTGATGCTTTTGGTGGGATTCTCCACCTTCGCGCAAATCCTCATCCGTTCGTCGGCGGGTCTTCCGATGAACGAAAATGCGCCCGACAACATCTTCTCGCTGTCGCGTTATTTGAATCGTGAGCAGTATGGTAGCGCGCCGCTGCTCTATGGGCAGACATTTGCCTCCGAAGTGATCCGCGATGAGTCGGAGGGCAAAGGCAAGGAACTGTATGCCAAAGTGGTCAAAAACGATGAATCTGAGTCTGATCGTTATTACGTATATGACCGTGCCCCAGAGTATGCCTACGACTACACGACATTGTTTCCCCGCATGTACAGCAATGCGCCCCAGCATGTGGCGGGATACAAGCAATGGTCGGGC
>JAFYZW010000152.1 GCA_017548545.1 Bacteroidales bacterium
GCTGTTCAACCAGCCGATGGGGGTATAGCCCGTGATAGTCTTGAAATGACGGAACAATGACGTACGTGAAGCATAACCCGCGGTGACGCATAATTCATCAAGGCTGGCATCAGGGTTTTCCTTCATGTACTCTCTTACAAGGTTAATGCGATACTGAGCCAACCATGTACGGAAATTCATTCCCGACTGCCTGTTGATGACCTTGGAGACGTAGGTGCGATTGGAATGCACCATCGAAGCCAACTGCGGGATGTCGAAGTCCTGGTCGGTATAGGGCTTCTTGGTCTCCATCACGTCCATGATACGCTGGTAGAGCTGCTCGGGCGACTCGGGAACGTATCCTTTTGACAGTTTCTCGATTTTATGTTTAGCTTCCTTTAATTCTGTTTGCGTATCGTCGTGTACACGCCTCAACGTCTTGAGTTTGTGCACGACGCTCATTGTTATACCAATCACTGTCAGAAACAACAACAACAAGCTCAACAAGGCTGAAATGAAGTACAGACGTCGGCTCTTTGCCTCTGCATCCATGCGGTTGAAACGCTCATCCTGCAACTGATAGAGGGTCAGCTGATCGGTCAACTGATTACGGAAACTCTCCTGCTCTATCCTGTCTCTTACGGCCAATGCTCGAACAAGGTAATTGTTCGACGCCTTCCAGTTGTTGTGGTTTCGCTCCAACTCCGACATGGCTTCAAGCATTCGGACATAATCCAAATCCAAGGTGTCAGAACCCAAGGTATTAATCAGCTTATCAACATCTTCTCGCACCAAGTCATCGAAATGGAGCTTCACCAGTGATGGAATCATACCAAATTTTACGAACTGGTCCTGCAACTCAGGATAATTATCCATCACCTTCATCCAATGTAAGGCAGAATCAGGGGCACCTAAAGAAGCAAAGCAATTGATCATACCAGCATAGCAGCGTACGCTCATATAATTAACATATCCATCGACAGCCTCAGGAGTTTGTTGCATACTTGCCTGAAGATCCTCGAACTCATGGGAATGGTTCCTGAAATACTCCAATTTCTCCAGTAACCCACGAAATGTCTTTAGCGCATCGTCGGCTTGATCCATTTCCAATTGTGTAACAGCTACTTTCCTTCCGATATTGATGTAGGTCATAAACGAGGGCCAATCCTTTGCATTATCCACTTCGTCAAAAGCGCGCATTATCAGATTCAATCCTTCGTCCTTCTGACCAAGGAAGGCCATCGTGCGCCCCACTCGACTCAACAAATCGCTTTCCTGATAACTCAGGTCGGGATGTCCATGGGCGAGTTCCGAAGCCAACTGCGCATAATGGATCACATCGGCATGACGATTCAAGGTGCCTGCCACAGTAGCCATCAGGCTATAGACATCGACAAGCATGATGGTGTCCTCGACTTCATTCCATTCGTCACTTTCCACCAAATGACGGCACATCAGCAAACTGCTGTCGGGATGAGAGAAGCCATTATACATGACTATGGCCTTCAGATACTGACGCTCGACATTGGAGATATTCTCGGTAATATATGCCGAATCAAGGAGCGTCATGGCATATGCTGGATCGCTGAGAAAAAAGCTCATGGCTCTTGCTTCGTCATAACGTTCAGGATCGACATCCTCGGTCGGAGAAGGGCGCGATGAATGGCACGCTCCGAACAGGAGAATAAACAATGCAACTATGGCTAAGAGCCGTAAAGACAACCTACAATCAGTGGCCATTGAAGATGACATAAAGCGAAATCATTACAACAAAGAGCGCACACCACGCAATGAGGACGGAGGGCTTCATGGGTTCCTGAATCTTTCGAAGCACGATGTTTTCGCGAGGATTCCTGTCGGCAAGACTCACGACCACCATGCAGAGCAGCAGGAAGACGAACAGATAGAACGACAGCAGCATGAAGTGCGGCCATTTGATGCCAAAGGCTATTCCTTCGGGCATCATATAATAGAGGATACCCACAAGCAGACAAAGGGCCGTGCCGAAAGTGAGGGTCATCTTGGCAGCAGATGCCGAGCAGCGTTTCCAGAAGACACCCATCACGAACACCGATGCCATAGGAGGAGCGATGAAGCTGAGTACCGACTGGAAGATATTGAACAACGGGATGTCCTTAATCAAATCCACGGCCACGCAAATCACGATACTGATCAGCGAGCCGATGATGGTGACCATTCGACCCATACGGCGAATGTCGCTGCTGGTGGCTTGCGGCTTGATGTTCTTCACATAGATGTCCATGGTGAAGACGGTGGAGAGCGCATTGAGCGAAGAACCGATGGTCGAAACAAGGGCGGCAGTAAGCAGAGCCATCACCAATCCGACCATGCCAATCGGGAAGATGTTTGTCACCATGAAGAGGTAGGAATCGTCGGCATGGGGCGTTGTGGTGAAAATACCCGTCTTGCAAAGCGCGTAGCAGACGATGCCCGGGATGATGTAAATGGCCACATCGAGAATCTTCAACCAACCGCAGAAATTTGCTCCTTTCTGCCCTTCGTGCAGATTCCTGGCGGCAAGCACCGGTTGTACCATTGATTGATCGGTACACCAGAACCAAATGCCCATCACGGGATAACCCAAGAGGATGGGCAGCCAAGGATAATCAGGGTCGGAAAGCGGCTGGAAAAGGTTCCAATAGCCACTGGGGACAACCTCAGGATTCATGAGCACGCCAATACCTTCGAAGAACGAACCGCTTCCCAGCTTCCAGATACCTGCAATCGTGAGGATGGTGCTCACGATGATGAGCATCGTCATCTGATAGACGTTGGTGTAAGCCACGGCACGCAAGCCTCCCAATATAGTAAAAAAGGCGCTGATGGCCAAAAGAATAAGAGCCGACATCCACATGGGGATGCTGAAAATCTGCCGAATCAACACACCTCCTGCAAATAGTGTCAAGGCCAACCATGAGATGAGAATGGTGACAATTGTGTACCATGCCAGCAC
>JAFYZW010000153.1 GCA_017548545.1 Bacteroidales bacterium
ACCATTAATTATAATAAGGAGTTCAATGAGAACAATCGCTTCAATGTGCTCCTCGGTCACGAGGTTGCCTATTCAAAGGGCAACAGCATGACCATGCGTGCTGACCACTATCCTTCGAACTTTACCAAGGATAATGCTTTTGCGATGATTAATCAGTATGATGCATCTGCCAACTCGGTGACTGCACCGTTCTATACTGGCACAACGACACCCGAGAGCATCATCTCTTACTTCGGACGTTTGAACTACACGCTTTTCGATCGCTATCTCTTCACGTTCACTATGCGTGCTGATGGCTCTTCGAAGTTTACTCCCAACAAGCGTTGGGGCTTCTTCCCCGCAGCCGCTGTCGGCTGGCGTATCAAGGATGAGGCATTCCTCCGCGATGTAGATGCCATCAGCAATCTCAAGCTTCGTCTCTCTTATGGTGAGGTAGGTAACGATGGTATCGATGCAACCCAGTGGCAGCAGTATTGGGCCGCAGCTAGCTCAAGCAACTATTATACTATTGATGGTGTCACACAGCCAACCTATACCCTAGCATCTTCACAGATGGCTAATCCGGACCTCAAGTGGGAAACCACCATCACCCGCAATGTCGGCCTCGATTTCGGCTTCCTCAATGGACGTCTCAATGGTACCATTGATGCTTATTGGAACACCACCAAGGACCTGCTGATGCTTACCACATTGCCTGGTATCACTGGCTTCACCACTACATATGCCAACATTGGTCAAACCTCTAACAAGGGTATAGAGGTTTCTCTCAATGGCACAATCTTCCAGAACAAGGATTGGACCGTGAGTGCCGGTTTCAACATCAACTTCAACAAGAACAACGTCGATGAACTTGCCGAGGGTGTCACAGGTATCTACGGCACCGGCTGGTTCTCGAGCGGCAACCCAGGCAACGACTTCATCCTCGAAGAGGGTGAGGCTGTGGGACGTGTGCGCGGTTTGAAATATGTAGGCATGTATAGCACTGACGACTTTACCTTCGATCCATCGACGGGCGTCTATACCCTTAAGCAAGGTGTGCCGGATGTCAGCGCCTCCATTACCGGCGTAATGCACGGTCTTGCCAACAATGTTCCTTCGGGACAGAACGCCTATCCTGGTATGGCCAAATATTAGGATACTGATGGCAACGGCACCGTCGATAGTGCTGACTACACTGTCATCGGCGACATGAACGCCACTCACACTGGTGGTTTCAATGTCAACGTCGTCTATAGGAACTGGGACCTCGGCGCATACTTCAACTGGAGCTATGGCAACGAGATTTATAACATCAACCGCATGGCATCCCTCATGGGTTACAAGGAGACAGGCGTTTACCAGAACCACATGGCTTTCATGAACCGTTGCTACCAGATTTATGATGTGGTCAATAACACTCTCGTTCGCTATAATACTCCCGAAGAGCTCAACGCTCTCAACACTGATGCCCAGTATCCTCTCTGCTATAACGAGAATGGTGTCGTTTCTGACTTGGGCATTGAGGATGGTTCCTACCTCCGTTTGGGTACATTGACCCTCGGTTACACCTTGCCAAAGACCCTTACGTCGAAGCTTCATATCTCCAACCTTCGTGTCTATGGCACCGTTTATAACCTGCTCACAATTTCCGATTATAGCGGTTTGGATCCCGAAGTCAGCACCAATGGCAATTTGAACAACGCCACTTATCCTACTCCTGGCGTCGATTGGGGTGCATATCCACGTGCACGTTCCTTCGTCGTAGGTCTGAATGTGAACTTCTAATGAATCAAAAATAAACGAGACAATATGAAAAAGATATATCGTGCAGTGTTAGGCCTGGGTGCCATCCTGCTTCTTTCTCAGTGCAATCAGGACGAGTTCCTCACCGTGTCTTCGCCTGATAAGACCGACGATGCATTCGTGACCTCAACGATAACCGAGACCCTGAAGTGCATCGAGTATGGATATAACCGTCTGCGCAGCAATGCCGGTGGCGGCAACTATAACTGGAACGACTCGCAGTCCGATGCCGAGTATTATCCCGAGTTTAACTCCAACAACGGACGTATCGGATACCTGCATCCCGAGGAGTCGGGCGTCGATAATGGTTCGGGTCTGTTCAATACTTTCTACGAGGTGCTTGCACGTGCTTCGCGAATCGCTGGCATCATTTCGCAGAAGGATGAGTACATGTCGGCCAAGTCGGCAGGTCAGAAGAACGACTGGACCCAGCTTTATGGCGAATGTGTGACCATGTACAGCTGGTGTTATTTCGAACTCACCCGTCATCAAGGCGATGTGCCTTTTGGCATCGAGAACTCCATAGTTAACAGTTACACCCTCACCAATCGTTGGACCATCTGGGCTAAGCTCGACAGCATGCTCACCGACGTCGAGCCACTGATGTACGATTTGGGTGAAGGTGGCCTCACCGCCGAGCGCATGAGCCGTTCGTTTGCCGTGGCGATGATTGGTGAAATCAACCTTTATGCCGGTTCCTATCAGACCATTCGCGAAGATTATCCTGGCCTTTACGATGGCATTACGTTCGAAAAGAAATACACCGACGCCAAGTATTCCTATGCTCGTCGCAACGATTATCAGCAGTATATCCAAAAGGCTCAGACTTGGCTTCGCAAGGCTATCAACGAGCGCAATGGTTCGGCCAAGTTCCTTACTACCGACGATCGCACCGTGTGCAACAACCCATTCCAGCGCAACTTCCAGTACATCATGGATATGGAGGTTTCTCCTGAGTCCTATTTCGAGACCGGCAACATGGCACCGCTCCAGTCCGAGCGTCCATATTCACAGGGCCGTGGGTCGAATGGTGCTACAACGCAGGCTTGTCCTTGTAAGGTATTCGGCGGCATTCGCGTCATGCCTACCTATTATTATGAAGGCTTCGAGGATGGCGACTCGCGTTGGGATGCCAGCGCAGTGGTTACGGGTTCCGACGGAGCAGGCAACGAGACCATGGTAACCCTCACATCGGGTTCTAAGCTTGCCGGAGGTATCTGTATCAACAAATGGGACATCAGCAAGATGTCATCTCCTTATGTCATCAAGTGCCGTAACTCTGGAATGAACTACCAGCTGCGTCGTTATACCAACTATCTGCTTATGCTTGCCGAAGCCGACATCCTTTTGGGTGACAATAACGAAGCGCTCAGTTTGCTCAACAAGTTGCGTGACCGAGCATTCGGCGACACCAACCATCGTCTCTCCAGTGTCGATGTAAACACCTTGGTGGCCGAGGTTGGACGTGAGACCCTTGGCGAAGGCGACATCCGCTGGACCCAGATTCGTACGGGCATATTCACCGAGCGTTGCAAGGCTGTCCGTGCTGAACTGAAGACTGTCATCGCTGGTCTTGAGTCGAATGGCTATTTTACTTTCTCAAATGGCCGTACCATTTCCAACTATATTTGGGTGAAAAAGGTTCAGGTGCCCGGTTGCCTTGTTTACGATCGTGATGACAGCGATCCTGCTCTCACTCCTGGTTGGCGTGGCATTTATGATTACAGCACCATTGAACTCGTTGCCTCAAAGGTTAAAGGTACTGACCACAACCTTGCTATCAAGGGCCTGTTCGAATACATCGATCCAAATGGCGACGAAGCCAAGGCTCTTGAGGCCGATGGTTATGTCAAGACAGTTTGGGGTATCGATATGGTTAATCAAAAGGATCAGCTTTGGGACTATAACATGCTTTCTGGCATCGAGCGCACCGACGTGCCTCTCTATTTCCACTCCATTCCTAAAGAGTCGCTTCTCCAGTCGGGCAAGAGTGACTCGTCGGCCAGTCCCAATGGCTACAACGTATGGAACGGTTACGATATTCCTAATGAATAATCATGCTCCATTTTCAATAAAATGAATAAGGGATGCGCCAACAGGAAAGGGTTGGCGCATTTCTTCTTTTATTTTGGGCGAGAGTACTATCTTGAGCGACAGAATGTTTGTGCGTATGGATTGGACATTCTGAATCTAAAACATGCACAATCGTCTTCATTTTTATAATTTTTTCCTCAAATATTCGTTTTTCCTTGGTAGTGTTGGATTTTTTACATATCTTTGCCGTGTAATCACATCTGTTGCAGTCCATGAGGATAACAAACTTTTTATTTGCTATTGCCCTTGCCTTTACAATGAGTGAGGCAACAGGACAGATTGAACCATCGTTGTTTAAGCATCCCGAACCTCAGACACATGTCATAGCTTGGTGGCATTGGCTCAACGGCAATATTACTCGTCAAGGTATCACACGCGATCTGGAGGCTATGAAGGCCGTGGGTATTACGCAAGCCACGGTACTGAACGTTTGGCGCGACATGCCTGATGCCGATGTACCTAACAAGGTGCGATTTGGCACCCCTGAGTGGTGGGGCATGTTGCGTTATGCAATGGAAGAAGCCGATCGTTTGGACATGACCATGGGAGCAGCGAACTGTGATGGTTGGAGCGAAAGCGGTGGCCCTTGGATTTCGCCAGAGCTATCTATGAAGCATTATACTTATAGCAAGACCAAGGTCTCGCGTGGCTCTTACGCGCGCAAAAGGAAAGAAAAGGTATCTGAAGTGCCGTTAATACTCCCTCCTTGTAAGATGGATTATTATCGTGATGTCTGCGTCTTGGTTTATCCAGATAAGGATGTGATAGACATAGGAGAGATAGTTGACGTGACGAGATATGTTGACATCAATGGTGTGTTGCGATGGACATTTGGACCGGGAGAATGGACGGTGCTTCGGTTTGGATATACGACAACTGGTAAGACCAATAACCCTGCTACGTGGGAGGGACGCGGCTTGGAATGTGACAAGATGGACACGACAGCTTTGAACGTTCATTTCTCCAATTATCCTCAGAAAGTCCTTCAGTTGGCGAAAGAAGTTAATCCTCGGGTCTTCGGGTATTTTCTCGTTGATAGTTGGGAGGCGGGGCCACAGACTTGGACGAAACATTTTCCCGAAGAATTCTTGAGTCGTCGAGGATACGACATTCGCCCTTGGATACCTGCACTCTGTGAGGAAACGCTCATTGACAGTCGTCATACTGATGCCTTCCTTTTCGACTTTCGACAAACCATTGGTGACTTGGTTGAAGAATATTATTTCAAACATATGGCTGACCTTTGTCATCGTAATGGTGTGAAGATGTATTCTGAAGGAATTTATGGGGAGGTGAAGAATCCCCCTGTGGATGTATTGAAGACCTATAAGTATTGTGATGTACCGATGACCGAGTTTTGGGCACGTGTTACAGCCAATGATTATCCTTACACCTACAATCCTTGGCCTTCCAAAACCTTCATTTATCCTGTCCACAGTTCGCTGCTTTACGACAAACCGGTTATTGGGTCTGAGGCATATACGGGATATGCTTTGTACAGCGATTCTCCCATCGACTTGAAGACTTATGGTGATGTGGCCTTCTGTGAA
>JAFYZW010000154.1 GCA_017548545.1 Bacteroidales bacterium
ACATTCGAAACTGCTATGCCTGGTACATTTGTTTCCGCTGCGGGTGGTACATTTGAAACCGTTATGCCCGGTACATTTCATTCCGCTACAGGTGGTACATTTGAAACCGTTTTGGGTGGTACAATTAAACCGCTGCCATCACTATCAAGAATTTGAGAATTAATTCATGACAATTATACGGTAATTCGTGTAAAGATCTTTATTATCCCACAACGTGAATTCTCTTGAAATTGCCTGACTGGCCTTTGGTAACTTCGAAATCGAGACCGGTGAGAGGAGTGAGCTTGAGGTAGAGGCCCTCTTCAGGGTCATATTCCATCTCAATCTTGAAGGTGCCCTTGACGTCGCATTCCATTTGCCTGAAGTTGTCGCGGCTGTCGTTCTGCTCGGTGAAGTGATATTCGAAGATAACGAAGTTTTCATCGGTGTGCCAGATGGTGCCATAGTAGTTGTGGATATAGCCGCCATTGTCGGAATTGACATCATCATGGAAGTCGATCTTCCATTCGGGTGAGATGCAGATCCATGCTCCGACAGGGGTGCCGTCTTCACGGACAATACCTCTCATCTCCCAGTCGCCATCGAAGGGGCAATATTGTATCTCATGATAATTTCCAGCCTTGTCGATGCCATAGAACGTACAGTAATCCATCTCTTCGTCGGCATTGGGGTCGGTGAAAGCGAATTTCACGATGTCCTTCTGGTCGGGCAGCGGGCGGGAAACCCAAGTGTGGCCTTTAGGTGCCGAATTGATTAGCGTCATAATCTGTACGGTTCCATCCTCGTTGAGGATGCCAAGCACGGGATTGGTGTCTTGTCCGATGTCGCCGACGAAGATGTCCTTCACACCAGGAGTCACATTTTCGAGATTCACCCACCCCTTGTTGGCCATGATGTCATCTTCCTGCAAGTAGGCTCCACCCACTACGATGGCAGGGTTGTTGTAGATGCTGACCACACCGTCCTTGAGACGAGCAGCTGTGATGTTCTCGTAATGATCGTCATGGTATGCGGGCCAGTTGATGACCTTTTCGCCCGATATGGGGAAGTAGAAGTTGCTGATTTGTCCCACTTTGCCCAACTCCTTCTCGGGGTCAGAGAAGACGTAGGTATAAACAAAATTGCGGAAGAGACGCACCTCCATCGTCGTCTGTCGCATGTCGTTGGACGGCGATACATACAGTCGGCTTGAGCTGGTGCGCGTAGCTGTCGTGAGGAAATAGTCCTCGGTGTCGGGGTTGACGAAATTGAGGGCATAATATAACACGCCGGTGGGATTGATCTCCAATCGGGTGAGCGCGGGAATGGATGCGTCGAAGCGATTGGTGCTGACATAGATGCCGTCGGCACTTTCTCCTTCCTTCAGCGGTTGGAAGTAGGTCTGCACTTCGTCGAAGGGGAAGTCGCGTTTCTCCTTGATGTTGAAGTTATAGCGCAACTTGCTGTCGGGACTGCTCCAGGTGAAGAACTGCGGTTCGCCTTTGCTCATTGTGATGCTGATGACGCCGGTGTTCTTGCCACTGGGCAGGTACTCGAAGAGCTCGACGTTGAGGCCCTTGCCCGTCTGTTTGATGGTGCCGTAGAGCGAGATGCTCGACGTCTTGCCGTTCTTGCGGAAGTAGATGATCTCGCCCAAGGCAAGTTGGTCGTTGTCATGCTCCATGCGAATCTCGCAGTTGATGTCCTTGGCGAGGGAGCCCGTCCAGCAGTAGTACTCATGTCCCTTCACCTGGGCTGTTGCTCCACAGGTGAAAAGCAAAGATATGACGAGAGTGATAAGCTGTTTCATATCATTCGGTATATTATTGATCAATCATCGACAAGGATTTTTGCGCCATAGCTGTTCCAAAGGCTGCAGTCAATAAGCTGGACATCATCGATATCGCCGAGATGGCTGAAGTCGTGGCAGATGTTGCAATTCACCATCTTGACATCTTCGCAGGCGGATACGCTGATGAGCGAGCCCACGTTGTTGAGGATTTGGCAGTTGCGGAAGAGGATGTTTACGCTGCCACGCAGGATGAGCTGTGTGAATTCCTTGTTGCGGGTGAAGATGCAGTTGTCGAACAGCACATCGCGGCTGGTGTTGATGTCCATGATCTGATAGGTGCAGTCGCGGATGATGCTGTTGGTGCATTTGAGTTCCATGCTGCGTGTGAAGTTGATGCCTTCCATGCCGCATCCATACATGTCGCAGTGATCGATGGTGACGTCACGACAATCCTCGAAACACACCACGCCACCTTCGCAATAACCACCTTCGGTATGTCCCATGACGAGGTTCTCGAGCCGGATGTTGTCGCTATCGGTGAAACGCAGTACGTAGGCATAACGTGGCTGGATGCGCAGCAGCGGCTTGGAACCCTTGGCGCCGCGAATGGTCAGGTTGTGGACCTCACGCACGTTGAGCTGCATGCCGTCGAATTGTTCGGTGAGGAAGGGGCGGTTGTGCAGGCGGGCAATCTCCCGGGCTTCTTCTTCATAATAATCATGATAGATCTT
The DNA here is from genome assembly GCA_017548545.1 of Bacteroidales bacterium. Classification (GTDB taxonomy): domain Bacteria; phylum Bacteroidota; class Bacteroidia; order Bacteroidales; family UBA3663; genus Liminaster. The sequence continues at coordinate 2,503 of JAFYZW010000154.1, forward strand.
GATTTCGTCGGGATTGTACTTGGCCAGGTTTTCCAGTTCGTTCTCGAAGTCGATGTTGCTCTCCACAACGACGACGCGATTGCTGCGTAGGGCATGTACAAACGAGATGGCATCATAGACGTGGATCTCCTCAACCTCCTGTGCGAAGGAGGGCATGCTCAGCATCAATAGGCTTAAGGCAGTTATGAGATGTTTCATATTTAAGTTAACAATTAACAATTAATAATTAACAATTAAGTGTTGTGAAATTTATCGATTTTACGCGCCAAAGATACAAAATAAATTTGACAGTTGGTGTTATTTTTATGTCAAATGTGATGCAAAGGGTTTATTTTTGTGCAAAAATTTGGTATTTTGTGATATTTACACTATCTTTGCGCACACATTTTAAATAATAAACAACAATAACATTTAACAATATAGACTGATTCGATGAAGAATTTCGTAGAAGAACTCAGATGGCGCGGCATGATACAGGACATGATGCCCGGCACTGAACAGCAGCTCCAGAAGGAGATGACCTCGGCTTACCTTGGTATTGACCCCACCGCAGATTCCCTGCACATCGGACACCTCGTAGGTGTGATGATGCTGCGTCACTTTCAGCGTTGCGGACACAAGCCTTACGCACTGATTGGTGGAGCCACGGGTATGATTGGCGATCCTTCGGGCAAGTCGAAGGAGCGTGTGCTCATCGACGAGCCGATGCTGCGACACAACCAGGAGTGCATCCGCAAGCAGCTGGCCAAGTTCCTCGATTTCGAGAGCGATGCTCCCAACCATGCAGAGCTCGTCAACAACTACGACTGGATGAAGGACTTCACATTCCTTGACTTCATCCGCAACATCGGCAAGCTCATCACCGTCAACTATATGATGTCGAAGGATTCGGTAAAGCGTCGTTTCACGGGCGAGAACGGTGCCGAGGGCATGTCGTTCACCGAGTTTACCTATCAGCTCCTGCAGGGCTACGATTACCTCTACCTCAACGAGCACAAGAACTGCAAACTGCAGCTCGGTGGTGCCGACCAGTGGGGCAACATCACCACAGGCACAGAGCTCATTCGCAAGGTGACGGGCAACGAGGCCTTCGCCCTCACCTGTCCGCTCATCACCAAGGCCGACGGCAAGAAGTTCGGCAAGACCGAACAGGGCAACGTATGGCTTGATCCCAAACGTACCTCTCCCTACAAGTTCTATCAGTTCTGGCTCAATGTGGCCGACGACGATGCCAAGCGATATATCCGCATCTTCACTTCGCTCGAACGCGAGGAGATTGAGGAGCTTGAGCGCCAACAGGCCGAGGCATCGCACCTCCGTCCGCTTCAGAAGCGTCTGGCCAAGGAGCTGACCATCATGGTACATTCGCAGGAGGATTGGGAGCTGGCTGTAGCCGCTTCGGAGCTTCTCTTCTCGAATGGCGGTGCCGAGCAGCTTCGTCAGTTCGACGAGACCACTCTGCTCCAGATCTTCGAGTCGGTGCCTACGTTCCAGGTAAGCAGTGAGGCTTGGACCTCGGGCAAGGCCGTCGATGTCCTTGCTGAAGGCATGGGCGTGTCGAGGGGTGAGTTCCGCAAGCTCGTTCAGGGCGGCGGCATCTCGATCAACAAGCAGAAGCTGACGGCTTTCGACCAGCAGCTCACCGATGCCGACCTCTTGCAGGGCAAGTACATCGTGGCTCAAAAGGGCAAGAAGAACTACTTCCTGGCTACGGTGAAATAAGTTTTTCGGAGTGCTCGGAAGACTCTGATTACTCGGAATATTCCGAGCACTCCGAAAAACCGCTTTTTTTATTACTCTTCACTATCCTTCCCACACATGAAAACTATCTTATTCTCCCTTCTCTTTGCTTCGACCCTTACATTGTCAGTAGCACAGGCACAGCCGATGGCTTCTGATAACAAGATGGCGCGTCCACTGGGTGAGGTGCTCAATCGGGTTGAGCAGCAATTCGGCGTGCGATTCAAGTACAATGTCGATACCACGGGGCTTATCTTGAACTATGCCGACTCACGCATCCGTTCCTACAGTCTTGACGAAACTTTGCGCAACATCCTTTCGGTTTTCGACTTCAAGGCATGGGACCAGGGAAAGGGTGTGTATAAGATCAAGCCCTACGAATACCCGCGCCGATATGACGAGGATGGCGAGAAGATGGTGAACTACCTCAATACGCTCTATAACAACAAGGAGGAGTGGGAAGCCCGTCGTGTGGCACTGCGCCGCGAGGTACGCGAACGTCTCGGCATCGACCCCTTGCTCGAAAAGTGTGTGCCTATCCGTCCGATTTTAGGCAAGGCACGCCGATATGATGGCTATACGGTGCAGAACATTGCGCTCGAAACGCTGTCGGGCTATTATGTGTGCGGTTCGATCTACGTGCCTGACAATAAAACGGCCAAGAAGGCTGTTGCCACCAAGGACGGACGTTATCCCGTCATCATCTGCCCCAATGGACATTGGGCCGATGGGCGCTACAACAGGGACCTTCAGGTGCGCTTTGCCACATTGGCCCGCATGGGTGCCATCTGCATCAGCTACGACACATTCGGCTGGGGCGAGTCGGAGCTTCAGGTAGGAAAGGAGGCGCATCAGAGTTCGCTGGCTCACGTCTATCAGGCTCTTTGCGGCGTGCGTTTGCTCGATTATGCCTTGACACGAAAGGACGTCGATGCTTCACGTGTCGGTGCCAATGGTGGTTCGGGCGGTGGCACCCATGCCGTGCTGTTGGCCACTATCGACGACCGTTTCACGGCGCTTTGTCCTGTGGCATCGGTGTGCAGTCACTTCGATGGCGGATGCCCTTGCGAGAGCGGAATGCCTATCCAGTACAGCCAGGGAGGAACGTGCAACATCGAGCTGGCCGCCACCTTCGCACCCAAGCCCATGCGGCTGGTGGGTGACGATGGCGACTGGACCCATACCTATCCCACCATCGAGGAACCTTACATTCGTCGCATCTACGGATTCTACGGAGCCGATGACCAGGTGTCGTTCTTTTTCGAGACGAACGGCAAGCATGACTTCAAGCTCAAGAAGCGTATCGCTGTCTATTCGTTCTTCCTGGATGTGTGGAACCTGTCTGCCGAGAATCTGAACGAGGACCTTGTGACCATCGAGACCTACGACAAACTCTTCAGCTTCGGCGGAGCACAAAACGAAAAGGGTCAATGGTATCCGACAGGCGAAACGGCACCTGCCAACTTCGAGACCAATGTCAAGAACCTCGTCGAGAAGAACTTCGACAACGAGGGCAGGCAGCTCTATTTTGACCTGCGCTGGGCCGCAGGACTTCAGGAGAAGGCCGACGAATGGACCGCCTCTTTGAACCTCGCCGACGAGCAGAAGAGCAAGCGGGTGCGTGGTTATATCTATGAGCATCTGGTGGCAGTGACCAAGTGGCACAACGACCACCCGGGCCAAACCACCGTGCCTCATGGTATCAACCCACGCACTGGCGAAAGACTGCGTCCCGTCGATCTCGACATCATTGCCGATGGCGCTCAGCCCAAGGCATACCACGACAGCATCATGGCACGCCTGCGTCGCGAGCTTACCGAAGAGCAGGTCGAGCAGATTCTCGACAAATACACCATCGGCAAGGTGGCTTTCACGCTCAAGGGTTATCACGACATCGTGCCCGAAATGACGGCTGTGGAGGACAGCGTTTGCAAGACCTACCTGAAGGAAGCACGCGAGATGGCCATTGACTATAAGTCGATGAAGGAGATCTCCGAGATCTTCGGCATCGCCAAGGACAAGTGCGAGCTGTATTTCAACACGCATGGGCGCAACTGGCGACAGATGTACTCCGACTATGTGAAACGTCGTAAGGTGGAGAAGGAGAGAAAGCCCTAATAGGCACCCCCAACCAATATCTATAAATCACACACCGAATTATGTTGAAAAGAACTTTTCTGATTCCTGCTTTTTCCCTTTGTGCTCTGTGTTTGTTTGCACAGTATCCGCAGGTGACTTCTGAAGCGCAGGCCAGATGGGCGGCGAAGGCCCACTATGAGGATTCCATGTCGAATATCGCCTGGCAGAAGGCACTCCCGATCATCGAGGAGGAAGCCCGTCTAGGGCGTCGTCCCTACGTCAAATGGGCACATCGTCCCTACGACCTGCCACAGGCCGAGATTCCTGCTTTTCCGGGAGCTGAGGGTGGCGGCATGTACACTTGTGGCGGACGAGGAGGCAAGGTTTATGTTGTCACCAACCTCAACGACCGCGGCCCAGGCTCCTTCCGTGAGGCATGTGAAGCCGGCGGTGCACGTATTGTAGTCTTCAACGTGTCGGGCGTCATACGGCTCGAGACGCCCATCAACGTTCGGGCACCTTACATCACCATTGCCGGACAGACAGCCCCAGGCGATGGCGTGTGCATCGCAGGGGAGTCGTTCGCTGTCAATACCCACGACGTGATTGTGCGTCACATGCGTTTTCGTCGTGGCGAGACGGGTGTCGAGCATCGTGAGGATTCCTTTGGAGGCAACCCTATCGGCAACATCATCATCGACCATTGCTCCTGCGAGTGGGGATTGGACGAGAACATCTCGTTTTACCGTCACATGTACGATGAGTCGGAGGGACAATACAAGACTACACCCAATAAGTATCCTACGGTCAACATAACCATCCAGAACTCCATTTCGGCCAAGGCTCTCGACACCTACAACCATGCCTTCGGTTCGACACTGGGTGGCGAGAACTGTGCCTTCATCCGCAATCTTTGGGCTTCCAACAGCGGACGCAATCCTTCGATAGGGTGGAATGGCATCTTCAATTTCATCAACAATGTAGTTTATAACTGGGTGCATCGCACGGCCGATGGCGGCGATTATTCCGCACAGTTCAACTTCATCAACAACTATTATCGCCCAGGTCCTGCCACGCCTACTGAAGGCCCCATCAGCCATCGCATCCTGAAGCCCGAGTCGGGGCGTTCCAAGCTCGACCATCATGTCTATGGTCGTGTCTTTGCCGAAGGAAATGTGGTGGAAGGCTTCCCTGAAATCACAGCCGACAACTGGGCCGGTGGCATACAGGTAGAAGGACTTGACGGGTGTGGCGGTCACGAGTCCTATATGCGCCAGTATCGCCCCGCTGCCATGCCCTTCCTGCGCATCCTCTCGGCACAGTCGGCCTACGATTTTGTGCTCGAAAATGCAGGTGCTACCATCCCATGTCGCGACATCGTCGATCAGCGCATCATCGACGAGGTGCGCACCAAGCAGCCCTATTATGTTGAGGACGCCGATAAATACATGGGCGATGTGTCGGGACTTTCGCCCAAGTCGCAGGCCGACGACGGCACGTTCAAGTACCGTCGCCTCGACAAGGATAGCTATAAGCTGGGCATCATTGTCGATCCTGCACAGATGGGCGGTTATCCACAGTATTCCGGCGAACCACGCCAGGATTCCGATGGCGACGGCATGCCCGACGAATGGGAGGTGGCCAATGGTCTCAATCCCAATGACCCAAGTGACGCCAATGGCGACATCAACGACGATGGCTACACCAACATCGAGAAGTGGATCAACGGCATTCCGACAACCAGCCGCATCGACTGGCGTAACCTTTCCAACAACTACGATACGTTGGCTGCCTACGGCCTCCGTTAACGCATACCGCTTTACCGGGTTCGTTAGAAAAAATACGCAAAAAACGTAGTTTTTTACCCCCTAAATGCAGTTTATTCCACATTTTTCGATAAAAATCCTACAATAATCGTAATTATTCAAATAAAAATAGTATCTTTGCGCCGTGAAAGCGCCACTATCCAATGCATTCATTCATACATTACTAACCAAATAATAACGTTATTATCTCATGAAGAAATTTTTCCTCTTTGCAGCTGCCCTCATGACCGGCAGCGCAGTTATGGCTGACACCGAGAGCTACGTTGCTGCTATCGATGCAAGCACCATGGCTCCAGTCTTCCCCGTTGAAGAAATCACCGATGGCTCTTCGGTTGTTACTTTCGGCACCGCCAACATGGACGTTGTTGCCGTAGGTGGCGCTACTCCAAAGACCATCCAGGCTGATGGAACCGTTACGGAGTGGAATGCCATCACATGGCAGCCCAAGAACACCAACCTTCAGGACAATGTGGAAGGTCTCGAAATGCCTTACTTCTATTATGTGCTTGGCACTGGCAATCCTTGTGTCGAGATGGGAGTAGAGGAGATCATCCGCGATGGCGAGCCCACAGGCGAATATCGCGCCACATACGTTTACTATGGTCCCGAGGATGCCGTTATCGGCGACAAGACCTACAAGAACCAGCTGCCTATCCAGGGTCTGTATTACAAGTTCACTCCCAAAGTGGATGGCACGCTTAAGCTTGCTGTTTGGTCGAACAAGGGCAACCGCAACACCTTCGTCATCGAGGAATCGTCGAAGCAGCCCGTGGCTTACACTGCCGAGGGTTACATCAATGGCCAGAACGAGCAGAGGGAAGCCGTGATCAACGGCGAGACCGTGACCTACAATGCCAAGCGTTTCCTCAGCGCTGAGGAGATTCAGGAGATCCACAATGCTTCCAAGGTGAACGAGGAAGGCGTTGACACTGCTCCTTACGTCATCGGTGCAGGCAACCAGCCTTTCTGGGGCTATCTCACCGTGCAGGTTGAGGCCGGCAAGACCTACTGGCTCTTCCAGGATTCTTCACAGATCGGTTTCGGTGGCTATGAGTTCACCTTCCAGGGCTCGGAAGAACCTCCGGTAAACTACACCTATTACTCCCTCACCTTCCCCGAATTGACCGAGTCATACGCTGATGGAGACTTCTCAATCACCATTACTAACGGCAATGACAAGTATGCTGTGGATGCCAACTCCCAGTACTTTGGCGATGACAAGAACTACGAGAAGTTTGAGACACGTTTGAAGACCGGAGGCAAGAGCGGCGAAAAGAGCTTCATCACCGTCAACATCCCTGTAGCTGGCAAGCTCCTGCTTATGGCACGTTCCGCATCCAGCTCTTCGGTTCGTCCCGTTGTAGTTACCCAGAACGAGGTTGAGATCCTGAATGCTCCTCTTGACGACAGCAAGGCCATCGAGGTTGAGATCGAAGGTGCAGCCAAGAAGGTGTTCCCCGTTCAGGAGTGCAACGTTGAGAACGGTACTGCTTTCATCACCTATCCCGAGGGTGCCATCAACTTCTACTGCATCCGTCTTGCCGTTCCCGAGGGCGCAGGCATCACCCGCATCGTGAACGACATCGCTACCGACGCTGTCATCTACAACCTCCGTGGTCAGCGTGTCAACGAGATGGTTCCTGGCCAGATCTACATCGTAGGCGGCAAGAAGGTGATCCGTTGATCTTCCAACAAAAACCATTAAAGACTCTTGGCAGGACCTACGCGCCCTTGCCAAGGGTCTTTCCCTCTTAACAACACACTATTTCTTTCACACACTATGAACATCACCAAGAAGTTTATTATGGCTGCAGCCTGTGTCACCTTGGCATGGGCAGCCACTTCCTGCGCTGATGGTGTAGAGCTCGAAAGCTACGATTCCGGCGTGCGTAACCAGCAGCTGAGTGCTCCTCAATTGGATGCCTCATGCTTCACCACGCAGAACAGCACCGATGCCACCTACACCGTCATGTCGTGGCCTGTGGTCTATGGCGCCGGTGGTTATCTGGTCAATGTCGATATCGTCGATGACCCGTCCAACCCCATTGCCGTCGTCAACGACAGCATTGTCGATGGCTGCTCGATCACCTTCGTACAACAGGAAGACACCAAGTATCAGATTTCGATTCAGACCATGGCCAACGAGAAGTTGGGCAACACCGCCTCGGAGGTGTTGGTCTATAACGACTACACCACTCTTGTGGCTGCGGTCACCGTGCCCGTTGGTCAGGACCTCGCCGCCTTCGTCAAGGCCAACCTCAAGACCGGCACCACCGACATACAGGCTTTCGAGCTCGTAGCGGGTGCCACCTACGAGGTGAGCGACACAGTTGCTTTCGGCTTGCAGCCCGTACAGCTTCGCAGTGATAAGAACTCGCATGCCACCATCGTCTTCAAGGAAAAGGCATGTGTCACCACACAGGCACCGTTGACAGTGAAGTTCCTCAACTTCGACTGCGAGAACACCAGTGCTCCGCCCATCAGCCTCGACCCCAATCCCGATGCCTCGCTTTACTACGACCAGCCTGAATGGCAAGCCAAGTACGGCGGCACACAGAAGTGCTATTATATCGACGGCGACATCATCCTCAAGGACTGCATCTTCCGCGAGATCAAGGGCAGCTTCTTCAGCGGCAGCAAGGCTAACTGGGCCCTTACCAACCTCAGCATCAACAACTGCATCGTCGAGGGTGACTACGCTACCAACGAGGCCTTTATCAGCATGTATGGCGCTTCGACTGGAACCATCCTCAACCTCATCATCGCCAATTCGACATTCTATAACCTGCAGGAGAACTCCAGCGGATATTTCCTGCGTCTATCCAATGCCTCCAATGCCACGCCGCAGAAGATTTACGGTCCCGCGTATGCCGGCAAGGGCGGTGTCACCGTGTTCAACACCACCTTCGTGCGTATGCTCTCGGGAACGCATTGGTTCAACAACTACCCCAACAGCAACACTACATTCTCGCTCAAGAGGAATATCTTCTACGACACCTATCTCATCCAGAAGGCTATCCGCAACAACGTGGTTGACTTCACAGCCGATGACAATGTGATCTGGGGTGTCTCGAACGAAGTCGATGCCACCGACAAGGCCAAGTATGCTACCGAAGATGACCCCGGGCTCAGTATGCCCAACACTTCGGCAATCAACTTCAATGATCCATACTACGGCTTGAAGTCCTATTTTACCCCAACCAAGGGCATTGCCGCTGCCAAGCGGTATGGTGACCCACGATACTTTGAATGATTATGAAGAAAGCAGTAAGAATTCTTTTGGCAGTCGCCTGCAGCCTCCTGACACTCTCTGTCATGGCGCAGGCCACACGCACAGTCAAGGGCACTGTGGTCGATGAGTTGGGCGAACCCATCATCGGCGCTACCGTTCAAGTCGTGGGAACCACCACAGGTACCATCACCGACGTGGATGGCAACTATGTCATCCAGGCTCCCGAGAAATCCACCCTCAAGGTGATGTTCCTCGGCTATA
>JAFYZW010000155.1 GCA_017548545.1 Bacteroidales bacterium
CAGGAAGATGGTAGTCATACAAGAGCAAAAATGACAGATTTCTGCAAAGGCATCGACTTCGGCATCCCTGTGGGTCTATCGTATGAATACAAGAACATCTGTCTCGATGCTCGATATTACTTCGGCCTCACGAATATGAATAATGTGGAGGACTCAGAGGTCATGCACAATCGCGTCCTCTCCATCACTTTAGGCTATAAGTTCAAGATTTGAAAGATTGTTATGTAGGAATTCGTCAGCCCTTTCATTCTCAATTCTACCGACAAAGCCTATCGATGGAAATATCCCCATTGGATAATCGATTTCACAAGTCAATTTCTATTACCAAGACGAGAAAAACGAAAAAAGTTGGTCAATTATGATTGTCGAAACTAAAATTGCTTTATATTTGCATCGAAAAATATGAACAAAACAACACAAGAGATCCCTAAGACAACATCATTTGTCAAAGCATGCCATCCCCATGTGACATGGCTTAGCGAAGCTGTAGAAATGGCAATCAAATCAGACGGCCAGCCTTCGATGTATCTATTCGATGGTGGTTACGCCACATTCAACACCAATGGTGCAGTCAACGGATGGCACTACTACATCCAAGATTATATGGGCAATAACCGAATGGTCGTTAATAAGAACGGCACGGTGGAGCAGGTGACACACTACTATCCCTACGGAGGTGTAATTGGTGACATCAGCACAAATGAGAGTATTCAAAGCCTACAAGTTCGAGGGCAAGGAACTTGACCGCACTTTCGGACTGGACTATTATGACATCCATGCGCGCCAGTACTTCGCCATGGCTACGATGTGGGATAGGATTGATCCGTTGGCAGAGAAGTACTATGGGATTAGTCCATACGTTTATTGCGGGGGAGATCCGGTGAATTTGGGCGATTATGATGGAGAAAGTATTTACATGGTAACAAAATCTGGTAAAATATTGATGTTATTACTCACAGACGATGAGTATGATGATATAATTGGCTATGACGGGAATGATAATTTGCAATACATCCAGACTACGGATCAATCAACAATAACTTCTTTATATAAATCAAAAACTAATGGAAAGGCAAATAAAGACAAATATGCTCTATCGGAAAGTCCAGAAGCTAAGAAATTATTTGAATTTTTTGCCGATGTTACCAACAATGAATGGACATTATCAGCGTTTAACAACAATGATAAAACTCAATATTTATTGGGGACTTCAAATAAGGAGAATAAAACTGAACTGTTCTATAGCAAAGCTGATATGATAGAGGAAGGTATTCGAGAAGAAGATTTGATATGGAATGTACATTCTCATTCCCAGATGTGGGGTGAGGGTGGTACGCCCGGAGGCTCTGGCTATGATGACATTAAGCCATATGGTGATGAAAAGCATTGGATTGATCTAAATAATAAATTTCACAATATTTATAAAAGATCAACTCCAAACACCTATGTTTATCATAGGAAAATAAAAACATATTTCAAATATAATGGTAATAATGGGCGCATTCCTATTTCAGGTGGTATAAGCTCTTTGAAATAAAACTATAATATAGTCTTATGAAAACAATAATCTTTATCTTTTGTGTTTTGATAATATTTTTCTCTTGCACTAGTTTACAGAAGAGAGATATTAAGGAAAATTCTGCTCCATCGGAGGAGACAATAGTTACGGAAGACACAGTGCCTAAAACTATGGTTGAAGAAATACTTAACCATTATTTGTATTTTGACAAACTGCATCACCCCGATAGGGAAGATGACGATAGCGTCTATTATTTCAATTTGCGAATTTTAGCTCAAGATAGTTGCTACTATATAGAAGTATCAGGGAACGATCATGAGCAACATTTTCTTTTGGATTCAGATGACAAACCACATCAAGGATTTATTGGATATGCCTCAGTTGGCAAGTATTATGTAGCAATTGACTGGACTGGAGGCCGGATGCATGGATTAAAAGGAAGGAAAGAATCTCAGATACCATCTTTTTTGGAGGGAATAAAGTATCTTGATGCCGAGTTTTATATTAATAGATATATTAACTCATTTTCTTACCATCAAGAATATGATCCATACTATTGCATGTACAAGATAAAGGATAATTCTTTTTCTTTTGAGAAAGAAGGGTTTTGGTAAATAAAGGCGCAGTGAATAAAGAATGTCTTGTCCTGAAATGACTTGACCATATCCACATCGAAGCATAAAGAACCTGTCTTTTCTCGCTCAAACTATTCATCTGGAGGCGCGGCATCGTATGATGGTGCGCCTTCATAAATATCTTATACCTCTGTAAGCAAAAAGGCCAGATACATGGGCAAGGTCGGCAGTTGATCCTTCCTTCCGATGTTGTAGTCACCCGGTTTTAGGGCATTCGTGACATGATACTTTTCCGGATGCCTCAGAACAGCCGACTTTTAAATGAACTTCATACATTTTCCTGCCGACTTTACCTTTGTCAAAGTGCAGTATGACCAATTTGCGCCAGGAATGGTTATTCTTCGATTGGACCATAACCAATCTTGGCCGAGAATGGTCATTCTTCGGTCGGACCATACCCAATCTTGGCTAAGAATGGTCATTCTTCGGTTGGACCATAACCAATCTTGGCCAAGAATGGTCATTCTTCGATTGGCGCATAACCAATCTTGGCCGAAAAAGGTCATTCTACGGTTGGACCATAACCAATCCTGGCCAAGAATGGTCATCCTTCGGTTGGACCATAACCAATCCTGGCCAAAAAAGGTCATTCTTCGATTGGCGCATAACCAATCTTGGCCAAGAATGGTCATTCTTCGATTTGGACCATAACCAATCTTGGCCGAAAATGGTTATTCTTCGATTGGACTATAACCAATCTTGGCCAAGAATGGTCATGGTATTGTATGAGAAAACTAATAATGCAAGTCAAGCCATGTATTTTAGGAAGAAAATGGTCAAATCATCGAAAATATCACACATTTTGGGGCTCAATTGACGAATATTCCGATTTTTTCCGTATATTTGCACTCGCATCGAGTTTCAATAATTCTTTATAAACTATGAAAAGAAGTGTTTTGCTTTGTCTTTTCTTGCTGTCGTCGTTTGCCATCATGGCAGACAACCAAATTGCAAGTCCCGATGGAAACATCGTCGTAACAATTAGTACTGATAATGGTAGTCCACATTATCGTGTGGCATATAAAGGCCAAGTGGTGATAGCTCCGTCGGCTCTGGGTATGGTGACGAACATAGGAGACTACACAATGGCTCTTGTCGAAAAGAGTTTTGAGACCAAAATGGTGAGTGACAGTTATTCGCTGCCCAACATCAAGCAGAGCCATGTGGATTACAAGGCCAATGAGGCCATCGTTCGCTATGAACGTGGTGAAAAGCCAGCGATGGACATCACTTTCCGCGTGAGCAATCGTGATGTGGCCTTCCGCTATACATTGCACCCAAGAGGCGAAACCCGTGTCTGCGTAGTAGAGCGCGAGGTAAGCAACTTCGCACTGCCCGATGGCACCACGACATTCCTCTGTCCGCAATCGAAACCGATGGGCGGCTTTGCACGCACAACTCCCAGCTACGAGACCTCCTACACCCTCGATGAACCTGCGGGCCGCAACGGTTGGGGCGAAGGTTACACGTTCCCGTGCCTGTTCCGCAGACAAGAAGTTTTGAATGGTTCGAAGGGTTCAAAAGGTTCGAAGGGCAATGCTGAGGACTTGTGGATTCTAATCAGTGAGACAGGCACCGATGGCGGATATGTGGGTTGTCGCTTGGTGAACGAAAAGGGCAGCACCTATAGCATCGGGTTCCCACAAAAGGGAGAAATGAATGGTGTCGGCGAGCCGACTCCCGCCATGGCTTTGCCCGCAAGCACACCGTGGCGCACCATCACCGTAGGCCCTTTGGCCAACATCGTGGAGACCACCGTGCCATTCGATCTGGTGGAACAGAAATACAAGCCTTCGCAGGAGTATATCTACGGCAAGGGCAGTTGGTCGTGGATCATCGGCATGGACCCGAGTTGTAACTTCGACGAGCAGAAACGATATATCGACTTCTCGGCCGCCATGGGCTGGCAGAGTGTGCTCATCGATGCCTTCTGGGACCAGCAGATCGGCTATGAGCGCATGGCAGAGTTGTCGCGCTACGCCCAGCAGAAAGGCGTGGGTCTGTTCCTCTGGTATAACTCCAACGGTACGTGGAACGATGCTCCCCAAACACCTATCGGCAAGTTGAACAATGCGCGCATCCGTCGTGAGGAGATGAAGTGGATGAAGGACAACGGCATACGTGGCATCAAGGTGGATTTCTTCGGCGGCGACAAGCAGCCGATGATGCAGCTCTACGAAGACATCCTCAGCGATGCCAACGACTTCGGCCTGATGTGCATCTTCCATGGGTGCACACTTCCAAGAGGGTGGGAGCGGATGTACCCCAACTACGTGGCTTCAGAAGCCGTGCTTGCCAGCGAGAACCTGCATTTCGGACAGGGAGCTTGCGATGCCGAGGCTAAAAACGGCTGTATTCATCCCTTCATTCGCAACACTGTAGGCTCGATGGATTTCGGCGGTTCGACGCTCAACAAATTCTATAGTGCCGACAACAAACGCGGCACGGTGCGTCGCACCAGCGACGTATATGCCCTGGCTACAGCTGTGCTCTTCCAAAGCGCTGTCCAGCACTTCGCCATGGCTCCCAACAACTTGACCGATGCTCCCACTTGGGCTGTTGAATTCATGAAGCAGGTACCCACAACGTGGGATGAGGTGCGTTTCATCGACGGTTATCCCGGCAAATACATCATCCTTGCACGACACACGGGCAGCAAGTGGTTTGTGGTGGGCATCAATGCCGAGGAGCAGACATTGAAGAAAACCATCACCCTGCCCATGTTCGAAAAAGGCACATCCCTGAGTGTCTATTCCGACGATGCACAGCTGAACGGAAGCGTGAAGACCGTGAGCCAGAACAAGAAGCAGCAGATTACCCTCACGATTCCTTGCAATGGAGGCGTAGTCATCACGAATGATTAAATTAATTCTTAAATTCGCAAATTCGTGATAGAAATAAAAGGATAGAATGGCAAAAACAAGTAATGCAGACCCGAAGGATACACCGATGCTCAAACAATACTTTGAGCTGAAGAAAAAGCATCCCGACGCAATCATACTCTACAGGGTAGGCGACTTCTACGAGACGTTCTGCGACGATGCCAAGGAGGCACACGACATCCTAGGCATCACGCTAACGGCCCGTGCGGGTAATCCTTTGGCGGGATTCCCCTATCATGCACTCGACACCTACCTGCCCCGACTCGTCAGGGCAGGCAAACGTGTGGCCATTTGCGAACAACTTGAAGACCCCAAACTCACCAAGAAACTGGTGAAGCGCGGCATCACCGAGCTGATCACCCCGGGCCTGACCATGGGCGACAATGTGCTCAATGCCCGCGAAAATAACTTTCTGGCGGCTGTAAGTTTCGACAAGAACCGTTGCGGTATCGCCCTGCTCGACATCTCGACGGGCGAATTCCTCTGCACCGAGGGCACATACGACTACGTGGATAAGCTCATCAACAACTATGCGCCCAAGGAAATGCTCTACGTCAAGGGCATGAAGCAGACCTATCAAGAGAAATTCACCAGCCAACCCTATTGCTATGAGCTCGACGACTTCTACTTCAGCTACGAGAATGCACGTCGCCAGCTCCTGAATCTCTTCAACACCCAGAACCTGAAAGGCTTTGGCATCGAGGAGATGATACTTGCCACGATGTCGGCAGGTGCCATTCTACGATACCTTGAAGCCACCCAGCATTATCAGACGCGTCACATCACCTCCATTCGTCGTATCGACAACGAGGCCTACATGCGTCTCGACAAGTTCACCGTACGCAGTTTGGAGCTGATCAGCACCATGAACGAGGGCGGTCGTTCCCTGCTCAGCGTCATCGACAATACCACCACGCCGATGGGAGGCCGTCTGCTGCACCGATGGATGCTGTTCCCACTCATCCATGCCGAGAGCATCAAGGAACGCCTCAACGTGGTGGAGTACTTCTTCCGCGACCCCGACTTTGCCGAGACGGTAGATGAAGGCTTGGGACGACTGGGCGACATGGAGCGCATCGTCGGCAAGATTGCCGTAGGACGAGCCAATCCGCGCGAGATTATCCAGCTCAGCGTGGCCCTACGTTCGCTCAAGGAGATCAAGCGGGCTTGCGAGGAATCGGAACTCCCGCAACTCCAGCATATCGGCGAGCAAATCAATACCTGCGACAGCATCGCACAACGCATCTGCCATGATATCGAGCCCGAACCGCCCATCCAGTTCGGCAAAGGCCAGGTGATTCGCCAGCACGTGAGCGACGAGCTCGATGAACTGCGCGCCATCGCCTACGGCGGCAAGGACTACCTCATCAAACTGCAGCAGCGTCTGGCACAGGAACACGAGATTCCCTCGCTCAAGGTGGCCTTCAACAGCGTGTTCGGCTATTACATCGAAGTGCGCAATACGCATCGCGACAAAGTGCCCGAAGGATGGATACGCAAACAGACCCTGGTGGGAGCTGAGCGTTACATCACGCAGGAACTGAAGGAATACGAAGAGAAGATTCTGAATGCCGAGGAGCGTATCGGCAGCCTTGAACAAAAGCTATATTTCGACCTTCTCAAGGCACTCGAAGAATATATCCCGGTTATTCAAGTCGATGCTCAGCTGATGGCCCGTCTGGATTGTCTGCTGTCGTTCAGTCGTGTAGCTGCGAAGTACCACTATGTGCGTCCCGACATCGACGATTCGCTGGTCATCGATATTCGTCAGGGCCGCCATCCCGTCATCGAGCGTCAGATGCCTGCAGGCGAGAGCTATGTGCCCAACGACGTCTGCCTAAGCTCGGAAGAGGGTTCGAACCCATCAAACCTCTCGAACCCTTCAAACCCCTCAAACCTTTCGAACCCTCCCCAGATCATGATGATAACGGGCCCCAATATGGCCGGTAAATCAGCTCTGCTGCGTCAGACGGCCCTCATCGTACTGATGGCACATATCGGCAGCTTTGTGCCCGCTGAAGCCGCCCATATCGGCATTGTGGACAAAATCTTCACGCGCGTCGGTGCTTCGGACAACATCTCACTGGGCGAATCGACGTTCATGGTCGAAATGACCGAAGCGTCGAACATCCTGAACAACATTTCCCCGCGTTCGCTGGTGCTCTTCGACGAACTGGGTCGTGGCACATCGACCTACGATGGCATTTCCATCGCCTGGGCCATTGTGGAGCATATCCATGAGCGTGCCGAAGGTCATCCGAAGATGCTCTTTGCCACACATTACCACGAATTGAACGAGATGGAGAAGACTTTCCCACGCATCAAGAACTTCAACGTCTCGGTACACGAGGACAAGGGGAAGGTACTCTTCCTTCGCAAACTAAAACCCGGCGGTTCGGAGCATTCGTTCGGCATCCATGTAGCCAAACTTGCCGGCATGCTGCCCGAAGTGGTGAATCGTGCCGACGAAGTGCTCAAATCGCTCGAGCAAGGCTCGAAAAACGTATCTTCACCCGCCGCTCCCGTCGAGAACATCACAGCCGAAGGACTACACGGCAAGGCGGGCTACCAACTCTCGTTCTTCCAGCTCGACGATCCCGTTCTCAGCCAGATACGTGACGAAATCAAGGGTCTCGACGTCAACAACATGACACCGATGGAGGCCCTCAACAAACTGGCCGAAATCAAGAAGATCTGCGGTCTCTAATATGGCTATTTGAAAGGCTGTGCGTATGATCAAGATAAAAGAAGGTTTCCAAGGCGAACAGTCGGTGGTGCTGCCTCCGTTGTTGGTGGAGCTGGAAGAGCGCGACGAGTTGTGCAAAAGTCTTTTCATCACGGACATCGGCTATTATCCGAAGGCGGAACATCACTACAGGCAGCGCGCTACTGGCATCGACCAATATGTGCTGATCTACTGCGTGGACGGTTGTGGATTCTATGTGGTCGATGGATCGCGTCACGAGGTGGGCAAGAACCAGTTCTTTGTCCTTCCCGCAGGCCGACCCCATGAATACGGGGCAACCGAAGGTCAGAGCTGGACCATTTATTGGCTGCACTTCCGAGGCGAACATGCCCACATCTATGCCGAGGGAGCCGACATTCCTCAAGATATCGACGTGCGCATGCATTCGCGCATCAGCGATCGTATCGGCCTCTTCGACGAAATCCTGAACACGCTGCACAACGGTGAGGGAGTGGAAGACTTGCGCTATGCGTCGAGTCTGCTGCATTACTTCCTAGCTTCGATGCGTTACCTGAAGCAATTCCGCAGGGCCAACCATACCTCCGAACCATCTCCCGCCCCCATCGACATCGTAGAACAAGCAATCCACTATATGCGTGAAAACATCGAGCAGCACGTCGCAATTGACGACGTGCTGCACTATGTGGGTTACTCACAAAGCCATTTCTCGACCCTGTTCAAACGCAAGACGGGGCTAAGTCCGCTCTCTTATCTGAATCGTCTGAAGGTGGAACATGCCTGCCACCTGCTAAAAACCACCGACCTCCGCGTAAACCAGATCTGCTACAAGGTCGGTTTCGACGACCCTCTCTACTTCTCACGACTCTTCTCGAAGGTCATGGGCATGTCGCCCACAAGATTCAAGGAAAACAACGACCGCAGCTGTCCGACGCCCTGATGATTGTTGTCGAGGGCCTCAACTTCGTCCAGATATTTCAAGGCTTTTACTCTCTCTCCCATACCGTAGTAACCGAGGGCGAGCATGTATCGGCAATGTATAGCATTCTTCGTATCAAGCGAATCGTCCCAGATCAACAGGTCGGGCAACGACACGGCAAAGTAATCCATGACCTGCTTCTCGAAGATATGCTGCTTACCGTAGTTGATCAGCCGATAGAAGCGTCCATGAGCTTCCCCTTCGCGACCCAGTTTATACAATGCCAATCCCTGATAGAAGATCTTGTCGGGCTTGGCGTCGTTGTAGTACATGGCTGCAGCCGGTTCCTGCGGACCCTTTGTGGCCTCCTCCCAGCACTGGCGGGCCTTCTCCGCTTGGCCAATGGCATCGTAAGCCAAACCAAGCAGATAGTAGAAGTCGTTCTCCTGTGCGCCATAAAGCTTTCCTTCACCGAGATGATGCGGATAGTCGAGACACTCGTTGAGCAGACGGATAGCCTCCCTCAAACCCTTCGAACCTTTCGAACACTTCAAACCCTTCAAACCCTTCGAAC
>JAFYZW010000156.1 GCA_017548545.1 Bacteroidales bacterium
ACATCTTCTCCCGTTTCAAGAGTTACTTCCTTGGAACAAGAAGACAGGAATAAAAAAAACAACGAAAGAATCGAGAAAGTTAGAGATAGATAATTAGGTTTCATATATTAATAGGGTGTGGCTACAACAATCATATCACTGAATGAAACATTTACTCCATTGAATTTAAAATCTGATCTTAAAGTATATCCTCCGACTGCCCGATGAGTAGCAGCAAACATTTCTACTGATAATACAATAAAAATGGTAAGGATAAAAAATTTCATATCTTTCTCTTTTTTATTTCAACATTTGCCAAACACCAACCTCATTCCGTATCTGTAGGTCATATCCTCCAGTTATATTCCTCTTCAGACGTATGGGACGCATTTCCCGTTGATTATCCGCGCTGATAACCTTGATTACATTTTGTCCATTTTCCTTGCTATATAACTGGACTTCTCTGGTGAACTCCAAAAGGATGGTTTGACTACTGCCTTCAATTACTCCAAAATAGTATTTCAGAATACTGTTAGTTCCTCCAACCCCACAAATGATATAATCACCAAATAGTTGCTCGGGTGCCCATATCTGGCATGTTTGACCATCTTCAAGTACTTTCTCTTCTATATTTGTAATCACATCATGGAATCCATCGTAAGCGAATTCACATGCAGTGTACTCTTTCCCTTCCCACCAGTCAAAATCGTACAAGAGTCCCTTTTCATTTTCAGATAACCAAATATAGACTAACGGTCCCTCTTCTCTGAGAAGGCAGTACCGTTTGCCATTGGCGAGCACTTCGTTGTAAACGATGCCATCTACATCTACTACATCTTTCACAACGTAAATAGTTGTGTCCCAATCTTCCCACCAATAGCCTCTTGTCACTTCAGTCCATGACGTTCCCGTTGGAAAATATTTATTCTCTCCCATCACTTGCATGCCGATGAGGATCAATGATAAAGCAAACAATATCTTTTTCATAATTGGAATTTATTAATTGATAATAAAAATTTTTTTAACAAAACTCATCGTGATTTCATAATCATGAGTTACTGAACTATCATCTGCCTTGAACTGACGGGTTGACCATCTGCTATCAAGGTATAAATATAGGCACCCTTGCTTAACTTGCTTGTATCAACAGATAGTTTACCGTTGCCTAAAA
Source organism: Bacteroidales bacterium (assembly GCA_017548545.1). Classification (GTDB taxonomy): domain Bacteria; phylum Bacteroidota; class Bacteroidia; order Bacteroidales; family UBA3663; genus Liminaster. The sequence goes on from JAFYZW010000156.1 coordinate 1,151, forward strand.
CGTCAATGTGGTGGCTCTCAATGAGTCTGCCAGAGATGCTGTAGATATAGAGCCTTGCTGCTTTGACTGCATCTGGTAGCGAGTACTCTATTACACAACTTCCATTGGTGGCGATTTGAACTTCTTGGGCGGGATTTACTTCAAAGTCACCCGTTCCTGTTAAAAAGTACTCCATAGTTTAATCCATTAGTTGAGTTAGAAGCAGTTCCATAAACACCAATAGAACATCCCGTGTTAGATGCATAATTTTTTGTAGCCTTACCAAAAACACCAACATGAGTAGAAGCAGGAATATTATTAGTAGCAATATTTTCTGAATAAATACCATAATCTCGGTTTCCCGTATGGACATAAACTGTCGCATAATTAAGTCCTGCTCCATTGACGCTAAGTTGAGAATTGTAGCTCGTGATGGTATCACCAATACCGATGTTACCGTTGACATCAACCGTAAGCTGTGCTGATGTGTTCAGGGATAGAACGAAACTGAAGAGAAATAAAAATTGATTTTTCATAAATAATCAATTTAGTTGTTAGTAATGTAGTTCAAATTTCTCTATAATATATTCTACGAACAATTACATCCTGGTTGTAGGCAGTATAAAACCATATTAAATAATTTTATACTAATGACAATCATCATTAATATTTCATTACCTAAATATCGTCTTTTTTTTTGTAAATTAATCACAATCTTTTCCGCTCACTCTCACCTGCTCTGAGAGAACGTAAGGTATGGCGCGAAAGTGTTCCAAGATTGATTCGGAAAGTGAGTTGAATGCGCCTATTGTCTGAATAACATTTACGTGAATACTCTAATTCATTTCCATTATAGATGATTCGAGAGACACCGGTGTGAAGCAAGTCATCGGCATTAAGTTGCAAAGTCCAGTTTTTAGTTTCTTTGGTTAAAGAAAAATCAACTTGACCAGAATGCTTCTGCCAAGTTATTCCATCATTCCCCGAAGTATGACAAGAAACATTTAGCATTGCAATGAAGCTATAAGGGAATTGAACCTGATTGTTCCATTTGAATTCGAGAATAGGATTACTATAAGATTGGCCATCAAATTCGATCTGTTGCCCTCGTAATGTAGAAATGACTTGTGCTCTCCAATTGCGTAATGAATAATGATAATTGATTGTAGCCGAAAAAAGTTTAGCTGAATCTATATTTTTGTAGTTAGCGAAGAACTCATTATTCTTGCTTTCCACAGTTTGAGCTATATAATCCGACACATATTGCCAGCCAATTACAGCATAAAATTTACCTTTTTGATACTTTAACTGCAAATGATGACTGATAGAAGGTCGTAGATTAGGCTCTCCCTCGACACCAAGCATTTCAATATTATGATAGGTAAATCCATTGGTTTGGTCGTATGTGGGCAAAGATGATCTCATGGCATAGGAGAAAGAAAGCTTCTGCTTTTCGCCAATAAAGCTCAGGTTAGCAAATGGATATGCTTTCTTGATGTCCGAAGCGGCATCAATTGCTTCAAGAAGCACACCCAAGGTTCCTTCAGTCCATCCAAGTCTCCTGCGATAGGAAATGCTGCCACTCCAGCATTTTTGTTTGCGAAGGAGACTTGACAATGCAGAATCTCCGCGTTGATAAAAGTCTTCACGTCCCGTATATGCATATTCGGTCATCACATGCAATCTCCCATTCCAAAGTGGTCGATGAGCATCGGCTTTTACTGCCCACAATGTATTCTTCACTTCATTATAACGTGGTTCATTAAAAGCGGATTCAATGCGATTGTCTTCGCTAATTCTTACTCCATCGTGATAAAAACTGGCAACCATATTGAGACTCCATTTATCGAAGGCTGACACATAATATATATTCATGTTATGCATCGGCTTATAATCAAGTTGCCATTCATTAATACTCATCATCGTTTTCAAATTCGCTTCATTATTGGCCCATTTTATATTGTGGTAATCGAAGTCGAAGATGAGATTGTCACGGTTTTGTCGAATATTATTGAGCATGGCATAGTTCTGGTATTGTATGCCTATAGAATACTTATTTGATAATCTGTATTCGCCTCCCAAATTCAGATGAAACGAATTCTGTTCATATCGGTCTTGAAATGAACACTGGTTGACAGAAAGGTCTTTGTCTATTCCGTCATAGCGATAGCAACCGCTTGCTTGCAAATCCATTCTATCCTGATGAAGATTGGTCTTAACGAGTTGCATAGCACGACCTCTTTCTCCCTGACTATATTGTGAAGCTGTGTGTATGCCGTAACCGTTTTCACGTTTCCGATTGGTTCGAATATCGATGATAATATTTTGTCGGGAACTGAATTGAGGTTGATCGCTATAATCTATACGGTCAACATCTCCCGAATCAAGTTCGGTCAGTTCACTATAGCTGCTAACTGGTTTACCATCGATACGGATTACAGCACCTGTAGCTCCTATCTGAAATCCAGGTATAAAAAATAGTAAATCGTATGCCGAACCTGTTACAGAAAGTGGAGTGCCAGAAATTCGAAAACTGGTAATAGATCCATCAAAGTCAAGAACAGGATACTCCTCCTTGACCATCACCTCATGCAAAATACGCGAAAAAGCTATATCATCATCATTATCTTTAATAAGCTTAGGATAATTAACAAACGTCAGTTTTTGATGTTGATACTCAACAAAGATATGATTTCCGAAAATCTTGATACAAATAGGATATCCACTAATGACGCGAGTAATATCTTCGAGAACATCCTGTCCTTTTAATGTAATATTGGAAACCAATAAAGTGTCCAATTCATTACGAACGAAGTGGATATTATTGTCTGGAAAATAATCGTTAATAGTGGTCAAGGCATCTGCCACCGACACATTTTGAAAGCGAAGCACTTCCTGCTGTGCCATGAGTGAGACAGCTGGATGTAATAAGAATCCAAATATTATCAGAAAGATGCGTGGATTCATTGTGCCACAATTGTATTGTCTTCGGTCAATGAAAGGTTAACTCGTTCGAAGTGATTCAGGAAGTCAATACATTTTTTCAAACTCCAGGACTTTTCAAGCTTTACATAAAGGAATATATCTTCCTTGCATCTGTAATCTACTTTTGCATCATGCAATTCAGCTATATCTTTTAGGATAGATTTCAATTCAGCATTCTCATAGACAAATTGCGTCGAATCATCAAATGTTGAACGCTCCGATAGCGTTGAATTAGCTTGGTTTTCGATATTTTGACGCTTCGAAAGATTCCACTCTTTCAGATAGGGCCATCCCAAAGCAATACCGATACCGAACAAAAGGAGCATAGATGCAGCAACGACCCATCTGCGCCAACCGAAAGCAGGACTTGTTTGAAGATGCTTTGATTGGAATTGTTTCCATTCCTTCTCTACATCGATATTTGGAGTAGTAGCATCATGATTTTTATGAGCATATGCACCCCTTACATCATTGGCCATCTCTGACAACTCCTGTGCATCAGGTTCATTTTGCCAAGCCGTTTTATAGTCTTGATCCGTCATAGTCTTAGTTTTTTTTGAATCTATCACGCAGCATACGAAGGCCTTTTACAATATGTTTATTGATGGCTTCTATACTAACATTCATCTTTTCAGCAGCTTCCTTATAACTCAATTGTTCACCAAAGCATAAATCAAGGGCTTGTCGTGTCCTGGGTGGTATTTCAGTTTGAATGAATTGTAGAATCTGATTCCATAATTCCCAGTCAAAATCATTGTTTAACAAGTCATACCTCAACTCATTGAGGTATGACTCTTGCATGGCATCAAATATACCTTTATGCTTGATACTGTTTAAACAACGGTTATAGGTAGCTCGTAAAAGGTATTCGCGGATTTTTTCGGCTTCAATCTGAGGCTGCTTCTCCCATATCTGAGCAAAGACCTCATGAACAACATCACGACTCTCTTCTACATCATCGAGCATAAAATTGGCTAACTTGAAAAGCTGATCAAAATATGTACGGAAAAGCTGTTCGAACTCGGATGTTGTAATCATTCTATATATATTTTCTTATAGTGACAATCAAAAAGACAATTACATTACCAAAATTAAGAAAAATATATAAACTCAGTAATATGATTCAGCTGTGTGGAGGCAAAAAATCAGCAGAGAAGTTCGTGGCTTGGGATGAAGCGCTGTTGGATGAGGGCGGCGATGGATTGGGCGACTTCCATTTCGCTGAGGGCGATGCTTTCGCCAAATTCGTAGAGAAGATCAATTTCTTCCTTGGTAATGCTCTTGTCGCTCATCACGATGGTGATAAGGTAATTGAGCATGGCCTCGCGAAGACCAGGGTTGATGTTGATCATCTTGGTTACTGACTCATGGAAAATCTCGCCCACATCACCATTGGCAATATCTTCGAGGAACTGACGCGGGAAGATCTTCAGCGAAGAGAGTTCGGTCAATATATCATCGACTTCATCCTTATTGATTTCACCGTCGGCATTAGCGACAATCAAACCTGCGGCTGCGACAAATCGAGCCGTATATTCATCGAGTTCGCTATCGCCCACCTTCAAAAGGATTGTGATAAGTTCGTCCATACCCTTCTGCAGTTCCTCTTGTGTCTTTGAAGTGGCAAAAAGGTTAAGAGCCTGCACACGAATGGGGTTCACGGGATGCGACGCACGGCTGGTACCCTTATCATGCAAGAAATAATCCAGACGTTTCTGATTGTCGGCAATCAACGCATCGATGCTTACGTTCATCTTCTCAAGGTCAAGACCCGAAGCCATCTTGAAGAACGCTGTGACACAAACGCCTAAATCCTCGATGGCCATATATCCATATCGATCGGCTACAAGTTCGGCAAGTTGGTCATGCAAACGAATCTTATATTGCAACAATACGGGCGACTTTGTCTCAGGCGGGAAAACAAAGGTAATAAGACGAGCTAAGGCTGTATCCTTATTGATAAGATGGCCCAATTCATGACCGATCACAAAACGAAGCTCATCCTTCGACATAAGGTCGAAGAGTCCCGAATTGATGTTGACGATATTGGGTTCATCCTCATCTTCCGAAGCAACAGAAAAGGCATTGACCGTTGAATCACCGGTAATATAGAAATCCACCTTACCTTCGAAGCCCAGTTTATTCTTCACTTCATGGCACAAAGCGTAGATGTCGGGAAGCAGTTCCTCATCAACTTTTAAGCTATGGCCTTCCATATTGCTGCGCCAATAGGCATCGCTGCTGGATATGCGGATTTTGCGCATCACCTCTTCCACAACGGGCCCTTGCAGGGCATTGTAGATTTGCTCTGCCAATTGGCGCTCGATCTGTATCGATGGCTCAAGCTTGTAGCTTGTTTTAACCTTCAGATTGTCCGGCTTTTCAAATAATGATAATAGTTTATTCATGAGTTTGTGCTATCGATAGCAATTATTCTTCTTTATCCTCGTCAGATTCCAAAATGCCCTTCAAGAACTCCGAGCCTTTCTTGATCAATTCATCGGCAGCCTTGCCGAAGTCCGACATGGAATGCTTGACAAACGCCTTGCCAATCTTGCCTTCCAACTTGCCGAGCTCGCGCATCTGCTCGTCGGTAAAGTTGTATTCCTTGTTGAGAATCTTGGCGTGGATGTCGGAATACTCCTTATACAACTTCTCCCAATCTTCTTTCGAGAAGTTATCGCCGTTCTTCTGGATCTGTTCGCTCATGGTTTGGAGACGATCCAAAACCCTTTCCTCTTTCGACTTGCAGGAAACTAATAGCATTACTGCAACAAGTGCTACCAATAATGTACGTAAGTAGTGTTTCATTGTTATATTTTAATCATGTTTAGCCGTAGTAGCTTCATTAACAAGATAAGCGATGCTCATGTAGGGAACACCAGAATGTGTCTGAAGGCCAATCTCACAGGTGCGACTGTTGGAGTAGCCATAGGTCACATGATTCTGCTCGATTGCTGGTTTCAATTTACGCAGAGCATACTTGTTCATCTCAGGATGCGTGAAGCCCTTGTCGCCAGCAAAACCGCAGCAACCAACGCCTTCAGGAACAATAACCTTCGTGGCACACATACTTGCAAGTTCGACAAGACTGTCGCCCAAACCCAATTCTCGCGTTGAGCAGGTGATATGTACTGCAACCGTGCGATCGAGCTTCTTGAAATTGAGATTATCCTTGAGGAACTTGAGGATGAACTCTACTGGTTCATAGAGTTTAAGTCGTGGCATCACCTTGCGCATACGGTGCAGACATGGGCTCTGATCGCAGAGGATGGGATATTCGCCTTCTTTGCTTGCTTCCCATAATGCCTTTTCAAGTTCTGCACTCTTGCGGTCGGCAATATCAAGCATTCCCTTCGACTCCCAAATCTGGCCGCAGCACATCTTGTTCATGCCATTCGGGAAAATCACCTCATAGCCTGCCTTGTTCATAAGCTGTACCATCTCATCGACGACACTCTGCTTGATTGGAGCGCCCTTGGCCAATCCCAAAGTCTGATTCAGGCAGCTGGGGAAATAAACCACCTTCTTGGCCTGCTGGTGTGTCTTGTCGTATTTGGCCTCTTGTGCCATGAGTCGTTTAATATCCACACGATTCGGCTTTGGCATCGATGGCGTCCAAAGAGGAACACCCATCTTGTGAAGACCATTACACAAGCCACTCATCACGGACGAGCCAAGGATCGAATGACCGAAATTGGCAAGGCCAAGCACGCCTCGTAGCGAATTCTCGATGCCACCCATGTGTTTGGCAGCAAATTCGCCGACGTTGTACAAACCTTTGTGCTTATTCATATTCAACTGGCGAATCAGGTGCGTAAGATCGCCGGTATTGATCTTCATCGGGCAAGAGGTTGAGCAAAGTCCATCGGCAGCACAGGTCTGATTGCCATAATACTCATATTGCTTCTCCAAGCGATTGGCACGAGCCATTGCCTCGGTGGTAGCTTTCTTGCGAAGATATAATATTTCACGTTGTATGGCAATACGCATACGTGAACTCAATGTGAGACCGCAGCTCAAGCAGTTGAACTCGCAAAAACCGCATTCGATACACTTGTTGGCCTTTTTGACACCTTCGATCATCTCTTCGGTCGAAGACTTCACCTTGCCCATATAGGCAAGATACTTGGCGCCATCAGGCACTTCGTCGAAATTGTATGCCAATTCCGGCAAATGCTTCAGGTGCTCGATGAAGCAATTCGGATTGTCGTTAAAGATAACGCCCGGGTTCAACAGGTATTCGGGATCGAAAATCTCCTTCAGCTCCTTCATCGTATTGTAGGCATCCTCGCCCCATTCATACTTGACAAAGGGTGCCATGTTGCGACCCGTGCCATGCTCGGCCTTCAACGAACCATCGTATTCTTCAACTACAAGTCTGGCGACCTCATGCATCAAACGGGCGTAGCGCTGAATTTCCTTCTCTTCGTTGAAGCTCTGGTTGATAATGAAATGATAGTTGCCTTCGAAGGCATGGCCATAGATACAGCCGTCGGAATATCCGAAGTCAGCAATGATCTTCTGCAGTTTAACGGTTGCTTCAGGAAGGTCGTTCACTGGGAAGGCAACGTCCTCGATCAGGCACGAAGTGCCAATGGGACGCATAGCACCCACGGTCGGGAAGATGCCCGAACGGATGGCCCAATACTTGCCGTAAATCTTGGGATCGTCGGTGAATTCTGTAGGAATATACAGACGGAACTGGCTCAAAGTCTTCTTGATGGTATCGATCTTGAGCTGCAGGTCCTCATGCGTCATGGCCTTTGTCTCGGTGAGGATGGCGGTGAGGTTGTGGTAATCACCAGGTTTAACACCATCGATCTTGCCGGCATCGACATCTTTCTTGTACTGAAGGAAGACAGGATCATCGACCGAAGCGAGAGAGAGATAGTCGAGCATCTCGGCACTCTTCACCATGAGGTTCTCGGCACTCATCTTGATGTCATCGTCCGACGATTTCAGCTTCTTCAAGGCAACTACGCCTTCGCAGCTCTCCTTCATGGTCATGAAATAGACCATGGCAGAGGCACGATAAGGATATTCATGCAACGTACGCATCGTAACACTGGCAATGAATCCCAGTGTACCTTCCGCACCGACCATAGAGTGAGCGATGATATCGAACGGATCATCGTAGGCGATGAGCGGACGGATATTCAAGCCCGTTACATTCTTGATGCTGTACTTTTTCTTGATACGCTCGGCAAGCTTGGTGTTTGCACGTACTTTGTCGCGCAAAGCCTCGATCTTCTTCAGGAATTCGGGATGAGACTTACGGAATGCTTCACGACTCTTCTCATCACCCGTATCGAGGATGGTACCATCGGTGAGAATTAACTTTGCTGAGATAAGCATGCGGTCGGAGTTGGCATGAACACCGCAGTTCATACCCGAAGCATTGTTGCCGACGATACCGCCGACCATCGCGCTATTGATGGAAGCCGGATCGGGTGGAAATACGCGACCGTATGGTTTCAGAATCTGATTGACGCGACCACCAAGGATACCTGGTTGCAACGTAATCTGTTCCTGGTCGTCGCTGAGTGACCACTCCTCCCAATTCTTGCCAGCAACAATCAGCACCGAGTCACTCATGCTCTGGCCAGACAATGCTGTACCTGCTGCACGGAAGGTAAATGGGATGTGGTTATCATAACAAGTCTTCACGATACGTGACAACTCCTCCTCTCCTTTCGAACGAACCACAATGTGTGGAATCATGCGATAGAAGCTGGCGTCTGTGCCCCATCCAAGGGTGCGCAGTTCATCAGTATAGATACGGTTCTCAGGGATGAACGACTTCAACTGCTGAAGAAGTAGTTCGTAGTTTTTAGGATCGTTCATAGGATTTAGATTTTTTGGGTATTATTTGTTGCAAATATATGTATTTTCTTGTGAATAATCAAATTTTGTTTCAAAAAAAAGGAATATCATATCCAAATATGCTGATAATTGCATAATAAAGGTGCTAATATTTAATATAATCTATCTCAAGTATCGCTTTTGCTCAACTTGTTGATATAGGGGAGTAAACAGATGAAACCCATTAATATGCAAGTTTATTTCGCATGTGTCCAATTCTCAATCCTAAATTGGACACATACGATCGGAAACGTCCAATTCTCAATCGTAAATTGGACACATACAATAAGAAACGTCCAATTCTCAATCCTAAATTGGACACATGCAATAAGAAACGTCCAATTCTCAATCCTAAATTGGACACATACGATCGGAAACGTCCAATTCTCGATCGTAAATTGGACACATACAATCGGAAACGTCCAATTCACAATCGTAAATTGGACACATACAATCGGAAACGTCCAATTCTCGATCGTAAATTGGACACATACAATCGGGAACGTCCAATTCACAATCGTAAATTGGACACATACGATCAGAAACGTCCAATTCACAATCGTGAATTGGACGCAATAATAATTATACTAAATACTAACCTTTAATAATATCTGATTAATCAGTTCACATTGGCAGGAGCTGAAGAACCTGTAAATAATCCCTTGCAATATGCCATCCAGTCGAAACCAAGGGCATTGCATATAAAGTAAGCAATGATGAGGATAAGCAACAGGATGAGGAAGAAGTTGCGAATACGGTGCGTCTTCTCAGGATATGGATCCTTCACATCAAACTTGGCGGGGAAGTTCACAGCCTGCGTCAATACATTGCCGAATGGGATATTGATCTTGGCAGCAGCATTAATAGCCCAACCCTGTGCATTAAGAATTGGAGCAAGATTGCGCTTGCGGAGCTTGAGCCAAGCCATGAACATCGATGGACCGGAAATGATGAGGAAGATAGCAAGGATGACGAGGATAAGTTGCCAGATGCTGAGTTTTACCAAACCGCTGAAAATTGCAACCAAACAAGAGCCCAACATACCAAGTCCTAAGCCGATGGCAGCAAACACACCAGAGAACTTGGCGATGTCGAATCCTCCAGCGGCAGTCTTGCCTGCCTCCTTGGCGGCAGCTGCATTGGTGAGGTCAACTGACTTCACTTCAGCAGTCTTAGCGTTGAACTTGGCAGTGGCATCAGCCATCACAGCATTCTCTTTCTCAGCGGCAAACTTGCTGACCTGCTCGCTGACGAAGTTCGAGAACTTGCGATAAGGGCTCCACATGGCCTGCTTGATGGAAATAGGATTATCGATAATGCTGACAATCTTTGCGTCATAATCCACACCATATACGTCGTAGAAGATACAGTTCTTGCCCACGAAGAGATCACCTACTTCACCCACGGTGACAGCAGCAATGATCTTCATAGTATTGCCTGTCGATTTGCTGACGCAGTCGCAAGTAAGAAGATACATACCACTCTTGGCAGCTTGTGCAGCCATGGCAGCAGCATCGGTTACACGTACGCAAAGGTCGCATGTGCGTTGATCAACCACGAGGGTACCTACTTGGAAGATGGCCCACTTTTGCGTATTGTAGAGGTCCTGCAGCGTGATGTAGTTGCGAAGCAGTGTGAAGAAGTCGCGTGTCAGGTGCAAGAGTTTGTCAACCGACTGCTTGGCAGCCTGTTCCTCATCAACAGTGATGTCATCCTCTGTGATGGAAATGCTCTTCTGATAGTCTTCGAAAGCTTTCAACTTGGCACCAATCTCATTCCATTCGGCTTCGGTAAGTTTTTTGGCCTTCGGATCGAGCGCACCTTTAACGGTTTCGAACTGAGCAGCCCATGCCGGGTTGATGGGTTCGTCGAGAGCGATGGCTTCTACACCTTCCTTGATACGAGCGATAGGATAAGAAGCTATCTCGGCAAGTTTGTCGGTCAGATTGGCAGGTGATATGCCTTCGATGCTGGCCACCTGCACATCAAGGGCTGGAGCGCTCTCCTTCGAATACTTGGTGAGCTTTCCACGAAGGAAGAAGTCCTTCACCTTGGCATCGAGAGCCTTGTAAGCAGCATCAATGTCAGCCGTCTTGTCGCCGTATGGAGCAGCCACCTCAGCTTCCTTCTTTGCAGCCTCAAGAGCTGCTTCGAACTTGTTCTTGCGATAGGCATCGAGGCAACCCTTACTGTCGGCCAAAGAGATGGCGGTGGGTTCTTTTCCGAGTTGGTTGAGGATATCGGCAGCTACATCATAGAGCATCTTGCCTTCCTCGTCTTCCTGGTTGATAGCGCTGAGTGGCAGCGTATCCTTTCCTTCAACGACGGGCTGCAGGTCCTTCAAAACCTTGCAAAGCCACTTGGAAACACCGATAACTTCATCGATACGGATGTGTCCATCGCCATTGGTGTCCATATACTTGAGCGATTGCTCGTCAATTTCGAGACCACTCACTGGACAAGACAGCACTGTCCACATCTTCTTGTCAAGTTCATCGAGGTGCTTGATGTCCTCGGCAGAACTGATGTACACGCGGGTGACACCACCGATGCGTGCAAATTTCCATTTGTAATTTGACATGATTTTGTGAATTAATAATTAATAATTTACAATTAACAATTAATCATTTATAATTAGATTGTTTTTAAGGTTTCGTATAAAGACGCAATCTCGTCGGATGTGCCCACAGTAATACGCAAGCAACCCTGACATAGATGTACACGTGTGCGGTTTCGAACAATAATTCCTTTGTTTTGCAGATAGCGATAGATATAATCAGCCGATTGGCCGTTATCCATACCATCGAGCTTCACGCGAACCAACAGGAAGTTGGCATCACTCGGATAGACATGCTCGACAAAGGGTAGCGAACCAAGAAGGATGCGAAGTATCTCACGCCCTCCAAGAATCTCCTCGACATGACGGTCGTGAACCTCAGGATGACTCAGTGCACGAATGGCAGCCTGCTGCGTCAACACGTTGATATTATAGGGATATTTAACGCGATTGAAATACCTGATGATCTCTGGATTGGCGAATGCAATACCGCAACGGATAGCAGCTTGTCCCCAAGCCTTGCTGAAGGTCTGAAGAACGATCAGGTTATCATATTGGTCCAATAAAGTCAGCATCGAACCTTTATCGGAAAAGTCGATATAGGCTTCATCTACAACGACGATGAGATCACGATATGTCTTTACCAAAGATTCCAACTCCCGAAGTTCGAAGGCATTGCCCGAGGGATTATTGGGCGAACATATCCAGAGAACCTTGGTATGTTCATCGACTTTCGAAGCGATAGCAGGTAGGTCAAGCTGGAAGTCGTCGGTAAGACTTACCGGACGATAATCGATATCGTTCACATCGGCACAAACCTGATACATGCCGTAGGAAGGCGAAATAGCTACTACGTTATCGATGCGTGGTTCGCAGAAGATTCGATAAACAAGATCGATGGCTTCGTCGCTGCCATTACCCAGGAAAATCTGGTCTTCACTCACTCCCTTTCTTGCTGCCAAAAGAACTTTAACCTCATGTTGCAAGGGGTCGGGGTAACGATTGACTCCATTGTTATAAGGCGACTCATTGGCATCGATATAGACACTTGCCTCTCCCTTGAACTCGTCGCGAGCACAAGAGTATGGGGCAAGTGCCAGAATATTACGTCGAATGACTCTTGACAAATCCATGTCAGAACGTATTTTTGAAGGTTTCCTTCAGTCGTTGAACGAAGGGTAAACGCTCGTTCTTCATATCCTGAAGGCGAAGGGTGACAGCATTCTTGTGTGCATCGAGTTGTTCGTTCTCGGCCATGACTTCGATGATGGGTCCAATACCGCTCAATCCCTCGCGTGTCAGATGCTGAAAAGTAACCTTGCGCATATAGGAATCGAGATTGACTCCATTATAAGCCTTGGCATATCCATTGGTTGGCAATGTGTGGTTGGTGCCACTGGCATAATCACCTGCACTTTCCGGGCTGTAGGGGCCCAAGAATACAGAACCTGCATTGCGTACCATATCGGCCAACTCCTCATAGTTCTCAGTGTTGATAATGAGATGCTCGGGTGCATATTCGTTGACCAATTCCATAATCTCCTGCTGGTCGTGTAGTAAAACGAGCTTGCTATACTCCAACGAATGACGGGTCAAAGCTTGGCGACTGAGTTTCTCAAGTTGGAGGTTCATAACTTCTTCGAAACGCTTCACCACTTCTTCACTATCGGTAAAGAGTATCGATTGCGAATCGGCACCATGTTCCGATTGGCTAAGGAAGTCAGAAGCCACATACTCAAGGTTGGCCGAAGCATCGGCAATGACAGCTACTTCGGATGGACCAGCAGGCATATCGATGGCAACATCGCGAAGGGAAACCAGTTGCTTGGCCATCTGGACATACTGATTGCCCGGGCCGAAAATCTTATAAACCTTGGGAACAGTTTCTGTACCATAGGCCATTGCACCAATGGCCTGAACACCTCCACACTTATAGACTTCGGTGACACCAGCCACTTGTGCAGCAAAAAGAATGGCAGGATTGATTTTCCCTTCAGCATTGGGAGGAGTGCAAAGAACAATCTTTTTGCATCCCGCAATCCTGGCAGGAATGCCCAACATCAGCACAGTGCTGAACAAGGGTGCTGTACCTCCTGGAATATAAAGTCCGACGCGGTCGATGGGGATAGACTTCTGCCAGCAAGTCACACCAGGCTGTGTCTCTACTTTATAGGATGAGCTACGCTGTGACTCGTGAAACAAGGATATATTATGTGCAGCCTGTCGAATGGCGAAAGCCAAATCTTCGCTGATGATTTTAGCGGCTTCGTCAAACTCTTCGTTCGAAACGCGAATATCAGCAAGCTCGCAATGATCGAAACGTGCTTCAAGTTGACGAATCATCTTGTCGCCTTCCTGACGAATGTCGTCAAGGAGTTTGGCTACCAAACTGCGAAGCTGGCTGTTATCAAATGTGGGTCGTTCGATGATTTCGGCCCAGGTATCACGCGTAGGATATTGATATACTGTCATAATCTTTACATTACCATCTTCTCAATATTCAACGCGAGGATCCCTTCTGCACCAGCAGCTTTCAGGCGGCTGATGAGTTCCCAAAACAATTTTTCGCTAATAACGGTATGCACAGCGTGCCACCCTTCGGTCGAAAGCTTGATGACAGTGGGTGCCTTGGTCGAAGGAAGCATGTTGAGCACTTCTTCCAACGAAGAATCAGGAACGTTCATCATGACATACTTCTTGTCTTCTGCTGTACGAACAGCATCGAAGCGGAAGAGTAGTTCTTTCAGAATCTCTTCCTTTTCTTCGTCAAGCTGGTTGTTGGCAATCAATACAGCTTCACTCTTGACTACAACTTCGACTTCCTTGAGGCGATTGCTGACAAGTGTGGAACCAGAACTAACAATATCGAAGATTGCATCACCAAGGCCAATGTTCGGACTGATTTCGACCGACCCGGTGATAACATGAATGTCAGCTTTGAGATGATGTTCATCAAGCCATTGCTGCAGAATGACAGGATAAGAGGTAGCAATGGTTTTGCCATTGAACCATTCGATACCTGGATAATCAATCAATTTGGGGATAGCAAGAGACAGACGACATTGTGAGAAACCCAAAAATTTCATGATGCGTGCGTCCTTGTTTCGTTCCTTGAATTCATTCAGTCCAACAATGCCGACATCGGCGACACCTTTCGCAACACACTCGGGGATATCATCATCGCGCAAATACAATACCTCAATGGGGAAATTGCTGGACGGGATCAGCAACGTTCGTTTGGCGTTGCTCAGCTTAATGCCAGATTCTTTAAGTAGTTCCATGCAGTCCTCGAAGAGACGGCCTTTCGATTGGATAGCTATGCGTAACATAATTGCCTTCTTGATAAAAACAATGCACTGGATGACCAATTGTGCAAACGTTTACATTAATCGCGGCAAATATAGCGTAAAAATAGCAGAAAACAAAATAAAACGGGGATTTTTTTGCAAAATCCTCGTTTTTTTGATAATAATTTGCGAAAATGTTACTTGTGCACTATTTCAACAGGTCCGAAGAGTCCGGCAGGAAGCAAATCGGGTGACTTTTTGCGATAACGTGCATAGGTCCAAATGTTGGGAAATGGATCCTTTCCCTCGTCGTGCCCTTGTATGGCATTGCTCCAAGTGTTCACCACTTCGAGAACAAGTCGATTCTCGCCTTCCTGTAAAGCATCGGATATCTCCACTTCGTAGGGTGCTGTCCACGCAATACCACAATCCTGGCCATTGAGGTTCACTGAAGCAAGATTGTTGATATTGTTTAGCTTCAAATATAGATTCCCATTAACCTCCGAAAGCGAATCCAGATTGAACGTGGTCGTGTAAGTCACGTGTCCAGAATAATAACGTACAGCATCGATATCGCTCTTGCTCCAATCGAACAATGTATCAGATGTTAAAGAAATATTGGTGTCGTGGAAATGGAGAAGCCACGGCGTGTTCAAAACAAGTATCTTTGCAGGAGATTTCTCATTGACGAAAGGACGGCTGAGCATCTCGTCATTTGTTGGAGTGACTGGGAAAACGACGAAAACAGAACCATAGGGTTGCAGGACAATCTCTTCCTTCATCTTGCGGATGCTACCATCAAGCGGATTCCATAATTCCGCCATACGTCCCTTCGCATCACGAAATTCAGGTCGCATTACGACAAGAGAAGATGTTTGGTTAGAAAGGAAATAGATTTCGGCGAAAGAACTGGAGCGATGGCAATAGGCAACCCCCTCAGGAAGATAGTTAATGTCGCGTTTCAATCCAAGTGCTTCGAAAGTGGGTTCGGACCAAGGAAGTTCCTTCGCTGAAAGGATGTTGACACCTTGGTTTTCGAGCTCTTCTATCTTTTTCATTGCCTGGTCGCTTAGTGGAAGACAATCGGGGTCCATCTGATGGGCAGTTGGAAGAACGAGCAGAGAGTAGATGGGGGCGACATCTCCGTCACAATCGAAAGTGAATTGACCATGTTGAACATGGCATTTGTTAAGAGCTTCTTCATTGAAGCTGTCATATTGATAACCATGCAAAGGATTGATCCAATCTTCAGCAACCAAGGTATTCTTGACATATTTTACACCCACTGGACGTTCTACGACAGGTACGCCCACATTGGCCAAACGCAGCTTTTCGGATTCGACACGTTCAGGACCAAAGATACCAGGGAGCATGGGCACAAGACGGTCGGGTTGGAAAGCACGGCGCGGCATCTCCTGTCCGGTATAGACGGCTATATCCACCACGGGGCGCCCCATCTGTAAGAGATATTGACAACGTGTGAGATATTTGGTCAGCTCGCTGGCTTCTTCAAACCATGTATTGCCTTTTTGGAAGAAGAATCCGATACCATCGAGCGTCATGCCAGGACGCAACCGAGGATTGGGATTGAGGCAATAGACGTGATAAAAGAGGCGATTGATGCCCAAACAGAAGTTGCGGTCGATAAGCGGTTTGACCATGGCAGGATCTTCATCAAAGACACCACGCAACTCGGTACAGCCTTCAGCTTGAATGATTCGCTTTCCATAGACATGAGCTCCACTGATGGCATCGAGCATGTCGTTGATCTTGTCGTGCGTAGGACTGTTCAACCAAAACTCTCCCATCGGAAGATCGGCATAACGGAAATGTGACATTCCATCACTTACCATCGTGGGGCAAACATTCTCGGCCGAGAGTTGGCAACCCATCTCATCTGCATTGCGTCGTAGTTCGTCAAAGAAAATATCGTCTATCAGTTCGTTAATGGTAATACGAACATCGCGTAGAACTCTTTCGGAAGTTTCTTCATTGGCAATCGGCAACCCAACCATCAAGGGCAAATAATCAGTGATGTCATATCCGCGACGTGTCTTGAACTCCTCAGCAAAATTGGCGCTCCAGTTCTGACTGCCACATTCCCACGAATCGACGTGCATGTATTTGAGCACACGACGCGCCAGATCAAGGTGTTCCAGGCTATCACGACCTGGAACAGGTGCATAAAAATGACTATTGAACCAGTGATTCAATTGCTTCTGTATTGCAGCACGGTTAAATTTGTCGCATTCCAAACCACGACCATCGCCACCCGTGGCATTCACTTGACCAGTACTTGTGGATGCAATACGGAAATAGAATCTTGACTTGTCTTTGGTATTGATACTATAGCGCGAAGCATACTCGCGTATTTGCGACAAGGGGATATAGTCCTCGTCAGCCACAGTATTCTGTTCGGTGCTGGAGATACGCCATACGAGTCCGGCTTTGCCTTCCCACTGGTTGATACGAGGAGCTGCATGGAAACGTATTTCGTTGACTTTGAGAGAAGGCGACCATTTGGCATGGTCAAGGTCTTCACTTCCTACGGGAGAGCCTTCTGGTGTCCAAGTGAAGCGCCAAATGCGGGCTTGTGTAGTAGGTATAGCGTGAGTAGTATTATAGTCGTAGTTTTGCCAGCCTGTTCTTGCAGGTATCAGTTGCTTGACATGTTCAAAGTTGAGACCATCGGCACTGGCATATACGTCCATCCGATGGGCTTGGAATTGCGTGGCAGGTAGTATCAGTTCGAGAGCACTGACAGTAATAGACTTGGGGAATTTATATTCGATGACAAAAGGTTTCTTCGCTGAAAAACCACCTTTAAGAGTATCTATCTTTAAATCTTCTCCTTCACCGGAAATCGTGGCATTAGAAATGGATTCAGGATCAGGTTTGGTGCTAGGGATTGTGCCGAAGATTTGTTCTCCCTTTAAATATTTTAAAGGTATGGAATAATAGCCGATGGTTGTGCCTGTAGTATCATCGATTGCGGTCATAACAACTTTCTGCATCGACTCCTCGGGTGAAATCCAAGGTCCACCGGCCAAAGCAAAACCATCGCAGATGTGCATACCCAACTTCAAGCCAAGGCGGTCGGCTTCCTGCATGGCCCAATCGACCATCTCGTACCATTGGGGAGATAGTTGATGAATTGAACCTCCGAGACTGGGATTCATATCGACACTCTTGATCGGCATGAGATAGGTGCCACCGAGACCATTCTGTGCCATTGCCTCAAGATCGGTCGTAATACCATCTTTGGTGACAGCGCCATACATCCAATACCAAAAGCACCAAGGCTTGGCATCAAAATTGTCGGGGTTCTTGAAATTATCGGAAACATCTGCCCAAGCAGACTGAATGACAAATAATGTCAAAAGAAGGATAGATAATGGTCGGTGGGTATTCATGGGGATAAGAAATAATGAAATTTTGCTGTTTAATTTTCTAGAGATTCTAGAGTTTCTAGATACTCTAGAGAATCTAGAACAAAATGAGGTGGTAAGGTCAATCCTCACCACCTCATAAGTTTATGACTTGAGCGCAGCAATTGCCTCTTTGATGGCGGCAATCTTTTGCTCGGCATCAGCTTTCTTCTTTTGCTCGTTGGCTACAACCTGAGCAGGAGCACTATTGACAAATCGTTCGTTGCCAAGTTTCTTCATGACGCTTGCAAGGAAGCCTTCATTATACTTAAGGTCGGCCTCGAGTTTCTTGAGTTCCTCTTCGACATTGATGCTATCGCCAAGAGGAATTGCATATTCAGTGGTTCCAACCATAAAGCTGGCGCAAATACCTCGTTTTTCGCTGACGAAATTGATAGCCGAAGTATTTGCGGACTTTTCGATGATGGCAGCGAGTAAGTTAGCCACATTGTTCTTACCAGCATTGACAACAAGTAATTCGACTGCAGTCTTGGGAGACATCTGTTTCTGAGCACGGATGGTGCGAATACCAGCAATCACTTCTGTTACGGCCTGGAAATCGGCAATCCATTTACGTTCCTCATCCGAAGGTTCCGTATATTTGGGAAGAGTCTGGAACATGATACTCTCACCTTTCTTACGCTCGGTGATGTTCTGCCATAAAGCTTCAGAAATGAATGGCATGAACGGATGCAGCATCTTCAGCACAGTATCGAAATACTCAATGGTCTTATCGTATGTGATGCGGTCGATAGGTTCGCCATAAGCAGGCTTGATGAGTTCAAGATACCATGCAGAGAAGTCATCCCAGAATAACTTATAGACGAGCATCAAAGCTTCTGACAAACGATACTTGCCAAAGAGGTCCTGCAATTCGTAGCCTACACTCTTGACTTTCGCATCGAACCATGTACATGCCTGACGGGAAGCTTCAGGCTGTGCAATATCAGCAACTGTCCATCCCTGAACAAGACGGAAGGAGTTCCAGATCTTGTTGTTGAAGTTACGTCCTTGTTCGCAAAGAGACTCATCGAAAAGGATGTCGTTGCCAGCAGGTGCCGACAACATCATACCCATACGTACACCATCGGCACCAAAGCGATCGATGAGATCAAGTGGATCGGGCGAGTTACCCAAAGACTTGGACATCTTACGTCCCAACTTATCGCGCACGATACCTGTGAAATAAACATGGCGGAAAGGCATATTACCCATGTACTCGTATCCTGCCATGATCATGCGAGCAACCCAGAAGAAAATGATATCGGGGCCAGTAACAAGATCGGAGGTTGGATAATAATACTGGATCTCCTTGTTGTTGGGATCAAGAATACCATTGAATAGCGAAATAGGCCAAAGCCAACTAGAGAACCAAGTGTCAAGAGCTCCTTCGTCCTGGATAAGATCCTCAGCCTTAAGATTTTCATAGCCAACAATTTTCTGGGCTTTTGCCAAAGCCTCTTCACGAGTGGGAGCAACGACATATTTCTTGTCCTCGTCCTTGACATTTTCCTGACCTGGCAAGAAATATGCAGGAATACGATGACCCCACCATAACTGGCGACTAATACACCAGTCCTTGATATTCTCAAGCCAGTTGCGATAGGTCGATTTGTACTTGGCAGGATAGAACTGAATGTCGTCATTCATCACAGGAGGAAGTGCGATGTCAGCAAAATGTTGCATGCTGATGAACCACTGCAAAGAGAGACGTGGCTCGATGGGCACATTGGTACGCTCGGAATAACCCACCTTGTTGTCATAGTCCTCTTCCTTTTCAAGCAAACCGGCATTGGTCATGTCAATCGTAATCTGCTTGCGACAGTCGAAACGATCCATTCCAACATACAAGCCAGCTGCATCGCTTAATGTGGCATCGGGATTGAAGATGTCGATAGCCTCCAAGTCATATTTCTGACCCAATGCATAGTCATTTACATCATGCGCAGGTGTCACCTTCAGACAGCCTGTACCGAACTCAATCTCAACGTAACGATCCTCAATGATAGGAACAACACGATTGACCATCGGCACAATGACACGCTTGCCTTTGAGCCAAGTATTCTTTGGGTCCTTAGGATTGATGCAGACAGCCACATCTCCCATGATGGTTTCGGGACGGGTGGTAGCGACAACGGCATAACGACGGCCCTTCTCATCACGATGAATAACCTGACACTTTACAGTCGGGTCGAAAGGTTTGTCATTGTTACAAATAACGATAGCACCTGGCTCTTCACCATCTGTACTGCCAGCAGGCTCATCAACATAATACTTCATGTAATAGAGCTTGGAATGCTCGTCGTGGTAGATAACCTCCTCGTCGGAAAGAGCTGTCTGACGCTCGGGGTCCCAATTCACCATACGCAGACCGCGATAGATGAGTCCTTTGTCATAAAGATCACAGAAGACCTTAATCACCGACTCAGAGCGTAATTCATCCATAGTGAATGCTGTGCGATCCCAGTCGCAGGAGCATCCCAGTTTGCGAAGTTGCTTAAGAATGATTCCGCCATGTTCGTCGGTCCAAGCCCAAGCATGCTTCAAGAATTCATCACGAGTAAGGTCGGATTTCTTGATTCCCTGTTCAGCCAAGCGTTTGATAACCTTGGCCTCAGTGGCAATACTTGCATGGTCGGTGCCTGGTACCCAACATGCATTCTTGCCTTCCATACGGGCACGACGCACCAAGATATCCTGTATAGTCTCGTTTAGGACGTGACCCATGTGAAGAACACCCGTCACGTTGGGTGGTGGGATTACCACAGTGTAGGCCTCACGGCCGTCGGGCTTGCTGCTGAACGCCTTGTTGTCAAGCCAATATTGATACCATTTGTCCTCTACTTCAGAGGGGTTGTATTTTGATGCTAATTCCATTGTTAACAAATTTGCGGCGGGGCAATGTGTCCCGCCGTATTAGTTAGTTTAATTATTCGCCGTCTTCGATACGTTTCTTCAATTCCTCGATCTCGGCCTTAAGTTCGTCCATCTTGCTTTGCATGAGTGCTACAAGACCATTGCCGCTCTTCGACTTGGCATTGAGGAATCCAAGGTTGTTCTCGTAAGTCTTAAGATCGTTCATCAGTCGTTCGAGCTTTCGCTGCAGTGAATTCGAATCTTTGATGTTTGTTACACGCTCCTTGAAGTTATCGAGGCGACGACGCTGACCTTTCATATCGAGTTTGTCGAAGAAGAAATCAATCAGTTCCTTATACTTGGCTTGAAGTTTGTCCTTCTCCTTGAATGGAACATGTCCGATCTCTGCCCACTGGTTCATCAGTTCGCGTACACCCTTGGCTGTAGCATTCTCGACATCATCCTTCATATTATTAAGGGCGAGGATAATCTCCTGTTTGCGCACGAAGTTAGCACGTTCGGTAGCACGTTCACCACCCACAGCATCTTCCTTGGCCTTGAAGAAGGCATCACAAGCCGACTTGAAACGCTCCCAGATTTGCTGGGAATACTTACGAGGAGCAGGACCGATGGTCTTCCACTCGTTCTGAAGGGCAATGAGCTGATCGGTGGTCTTACGCCAATCGGTGCTAGTGCTGAGTGCTTCGGCTCGTTCACAAAGGGCGATTTTCTTCTGAAGGTTGTCGGACTGCTCTCCACGTACGGACTTGAAGAATTCAGCTTTCTGATTGAAGAAATTGTCACATGACTGGCGGAAACGCTCGAAGAGTTGTGTGTTGACACGCTTGGAAGCAAAGCCAAGCTTACGCCATTCCTCCTGGAAGGCGAGGATAACCTTTGTGGCGTCATCCCATCCCTTCACGCTGTTGATCTGCGAGAGATCAATAGCCTCGACTTTCTCGCAGATTGCAGTCTTGCCAACCTCATTGGCATGCTCTTGTGCCTTGAGTTGTTCGAAATGTACCTGATGACGTTTGTTGATTTCGGTGGATGCAGCCTTGAAACGATTCCAGATTTCCTCGCGAACAGAGGGAGAAACAGGACCTATGATGCGCCATTGCTCATGCATCTCCTGGAGTTTGCGGAAAGCTTCGACGACATCGGGAGCCTGGGTAAGCTTTTCTGCCTCCTCACATATCTGCAACTTGGCTTCAAGATTTTTGCGGAAATCATAATCACGAAGCTCCTTGTTGATTTTAAGGGCATCATAGAACTGCTCTGTCAACTGGGTATAACGCTTCCAGAGTCCTGCGACCTCCTGTTGATCGACGGCACCAATTTCCTTAAACTGCTTCTGCAGCTCTTGGAATTCGTTGTACTTCTGCCCCACTTCTTCGGCATTGCCTGCAATGGTCTCCATCTTGTCCAGTATTTCGCGTTTCTGAACAAGATTATTGGCATACTCTTCATCGCGTGCCTTCACCATAGCTGCCCGAGCCTCCTTCTGAATATTGAGGAGGTCCTTGAGACGTGGTTCAAGTTCGTCGGGTTTGGATTCAAACGAAGCCGGATCGCCATTACCGTCAATGAAGGCCTGCATCTCGGCATCGGTCTCCTGCTGACGCATCTTGTAATAGAGCAACTTGAGATAATTCAATTCGCCTTTGACTGATTCGCTGGCAATGCCTGCAATCTCAGCCATGCGTTCAAGAATCTCTGCTCGGCTTGCAAAAATCTTTTTTTCAACAGTATTCTCCGCTGATTCTGTTTCAGCAGTAGATTCAGCAACTTCAGGAGCTGCTGCGGGTTCCATAGGAAGTTCATTGTCTTCCATCTGGATAGGATCGAGGATCTCTGACATAATGGTAGATTTATTTAATATTCCGTTATATTTATAACGGCCCGCAAAGGTACAAATAATTATTGAATTACAGTTATTTTTTTTAAAAAAAATGATAAAAGAGGCGAAAAAAGCGCCTCTTTTATCATTTTTGGTGTGAATAGTTAGATTTTTTGAGGATAATTACTTCTTTTTCTTAAGAAGTTCAATATAGCCGAAACCATAACAGATGTCATCACCCAGTCCACATACGTAGGCAAATTCCTGAAGAACCGGTGACATCTGAAGTCTGAACTTAAGCATATAACCCACCACTTTCTGTCGATGAGGAGTATCGGTGAATATGCTGACAGCCTTACGACGAGGTTGAGCTAAGAGTGTGAACTGAAAAGCTCTATCACCTTCATACGGACGTTTGTAGAAAGACTCCCAACGCTCAATAAGATCTTCAATCATAAATTGCGAAAAGTACGGATTGTCGGGTGACAAATAATCCAGAGTATTATTAGGACGAAGAGCTTTGACAACAACCGGTGATATGGACTGATATTCCATAACATCGTAGAAAGAAACTGGAGAAATGTCGTCGATAGCAGTAATCACAAAAGTAACCGCAGACTTACAGTCACCAATAGAGAATTGTTTCTCGAGCAACTGCTGCGTGAGGAACGAACGTGTCTCGACTTCCGGCAAGAAAGATACCCAGAATTGTATTCGAGGTACGTTGACATAAAGTCGATCAGTCTCGACATACACCTTTGGCACATAAAGGTTACTCAATGAATAAACTTTCTGACGAATGTTGTCGAGAGGACTAAGTCCATTGGCCGACAACCATTTCTCGTAGGCTTGCTTGTCAGATGTAATCAAACGATGAAAAGCAGCAGCCAACTCAAACTGATAGCTAATTGGAAGAATATTACCACTCACTAGTGGCAACACTTCAAGTGTAATTTTAAGACGCAAAGTGTAAAAAGATTTAGGAAAATGATTAATTAAATATTATTAATAAGATGTACTGTGTGAACCGAGACCAACGCAGCAGTTTCGGTACGCAGTCTTTGATCGCCAAGCGAAACAGGAAGAAAACCGTTTTGAATGGCATAGGATACCTCATCAGGACTGAAATCTCCTTCGGGTCCGATAAGGATACGGACGTTACAGCCTTTATGCACTGAATGTGCTAAAAGATGTCGCGTCTGATCATCCATACAATGGGCAATAAACTTTTGACCGTCGAAAGGCTCCTCGATGAAACGGTGGAAATCAGTCATCTCATCAATCTGTGGAATTGTAGCTTTCAGACTCTGCTTCATGGCAGAGATAGCAATTTTACGTAATCTGTCAGTCTTCAAATCCTTGCGTTCAGAGAATCTGCAACGTAGCGGAGTAAAACGATCAAGACCTAATTCAACCGACTTTTCGAGACACCATTCCATGCGATCAAGATTCTTGGTCGGTCCAATGGCTAACTCCACCTTATAAGGCAAGTGTTGTTCTTTCTGAACTGATAGAATCTCTATCCCGCAATGTTTAGGATGGGCAGAAGTGATACGGCAATGATACCACGTTCCATTTCCATCGACGATATCTATTTCATCACCTTCTGTATGTCGTAAAACACGCACAACATGTCCCGACTCTTCTTCTGGAAGGTCGGAACATGTCAGTATATCAGGTGAATAGAAGATAATCATTTAAGTGAATAGAAATTGAAATGAGGATTAAGAAATAATTGATAAACGATTATTCTTAATGTTGTTGAGGAACGTGTTTATATTTGAAGAGGATTGCGAACAATACCGCAACCGTCAAAGCAAAGCATGCGAAGACAAACCAGCAAGTAGGCCAATCGCCTAAAAGGTAATCGCCTTGCCAGGAGCAGAAATGATTAACTACCTCACCAGCAGCTAATGTTCCAACTGTTGCACCGATACCATTGGTCATCATCATAAACAGACCTTGGGCCGAAGCTTTGATGTCTGGATCACATTCCTGATCAACAAAGATGCCACCCGAGACATTGAAGAAGTCAAAAGCAACACCATAGACGACGCACGAAAGGATGAAGAGCAACACACCTGGCATCGCAGGATTACCCAATCCAAAGAACCCGAAACGGAAGACCCATGCAAACATCGACATAAGCATAACAACCTTGATGCCGAATCGTTTGAGGAAGAATGGGATCATCAATATGCAGAGAGCTTCGCTAATCTGAGAAATAGAAGTAAGCAAGGTGGCATTGTTAGCCGCAAACGAGGAAGCGATGACAGGATCGGCACTGCCCTTGAAACTTGTGATAAACGGGCCGGCATAGCCATTGGTAACCTGCAAACTCATTCCCAACAAAGCAGAGAAGATGAAGAACAATGCCATCTTTTTTGTCTTGAAAAGCTTGAAAGCATTCAGTCCCAACGCCTCAACAAGAGAAGTCTTTTCTTTCTTAGCACCAAGCTTGCATTCCGGTAAGGAGAAGCTATAGAGGAAAAGTACCATGCTAAGAATACCAGACACAAAGAACTGCATATAGGTATATTGGAACTTGTATGCATTGTCAGCAAAGGTGAAGAAGAACGAACCTTCTTCCCATACGGCACAATTGACGAACCACATGGTTGCGATGAAGCCAATAGTTCCCAAGACACGGATAGGCGGAAAGTCCTTGACGGTGTCCATTCCTCTTTCTTTCAGAATTGTAAATGCAGTGGTGTTGGCCAGAGCAATTGTAGGCATGAAGAATGCAACACTCATAGTATATGAAGCGATGAACAAGCCCTTGTTGGGAAGTTCATTGCCAAAACCGGCCTGAACACCCATATACCAACAACCCAACATAAATCCACCGGCGAGCAAATGGCAAATACCAAGAAGACGCTGAGGCTGGATATACTTGTCAGCCACAATGCCCATCAATGTAGGCATAAAGATTGATACGATACCTTGAATGGCATAGAACCAGGCAATATTCTCGCCAAGTCCTGCCTTTCCAAGATAGTTGCCCATACATGTGAGGTAGGCACCCCAGACAGCGAACTCCAAGAAGTTCATCACTGCCAAACGTATTTTCATAATTCTTATGATACTTAAAATTGGGCGTCGTGGTGACGACGCCCAATTTTTAATTAATACTGATGCATTGGACGAAGCAAATCGTTGACAGTCTTCACAGGATTGAATGTCAGAAGATCTACATCAACGAATACGGTATTCCAGTTGGACATAGCACCATTCCAGAGACCCGGCAATTCAAGTGCTTTGAGTTCCTTACCATTCTTGGACTTGTAGGAAATGAAGCCAGTTTGTGGATCAACGAACTTCAGAAGGTCGAAAGGCTTGCCATTCTTATCCTTCACTGCGCAAACAAGATCGACAGGATTGAAGTGAGTGCCCTCCTTGAACATAGCAACATAATCGGCATTGTTCTTATCAATCTGGCTGGATTCAAGAATCTGTAGCTGATAGGTGCCATCAGGAGACTGAGCAACAAATGGACCGCCACCTGGTTCTCCGACATTCTTCACCATACCACAGACACGGAGAGGACGGTTGAGTTTGCTCTTGATATATAGAGCAAGTTCGGTATCGTCGAGTTGCTTGGTGTCGGGATTCTTTACAAACAAGTTCTTCTGGAGGAAGTAGAGCATATCAATGAGGTTCTCATGTTGATATTTTCCACCTTCAAGCTGCTGAAGATAAGAGAAAATCTTCTGTTGCAGGCTAACAAGTACACCACCGATGATTTGCTTATAGGCAATGGTTGGACTCTTCTTCTTCTCAGGAACAACGTTGTCGATATTCTTGATGAAGATGACATCGGCATCCTGTTCGTTGAGGTTCTCGATGAGTGCACCATGTCCACCAGGACGGAAAAGAAGATTACCCTTCTCGTCGCGGAAAGGAGTATTGTCCATGTTGGCAGCAAGCGTATCGGTGCTGGCCTTTTGAACAGAGAACGAAATCTTATACTTCACACCATAGCGCTGCTCGTAAGCTGCCTGCTTCTCTTTGACTAATGCTTCGAAGAGTGGCAGATGATCGGGGCTTACTGTGAAGTGGAGCTTCACCTGACCTTTACCATTGGCTGCATAGAGTGCACCTTCTTCAAGATGCTCTTCGAACGCCTTGCGAACGCCATGTGATGAACGATGGAAGGTAAGGAGCCCCTTAGGAAGCTGTCCATAGTTAAGGCCTTTCGCAAGAAGAAGATTCGCAACAACAGGTTTGTACTGCCCGGCAGCTACAAGATCTTCGATGCCTTTTCCTTCATTCTTGACACAGACCGCATCAAGCTCAGGATAGAAAGCGAACTGCTTAATGCCGGAAAAGAACTTCTTCTCAAAATCAGTGGTCGGCACTTCATAGTCAGCATCAAGGAACTCAAAAAGATTCTTGAACATACGGCTAGCAGCACCCGAAGCTGGGACGAACTTCAAAATCTGATTGTCAGCCTGCAGATACTTCTGCCAGAGATCCTGATAATACTTGGCAGCGTCGTCGTCAATAACAAGGATGCCATATTCCGGAGAGGCAGCTCCCTTAAGCTTTAAATAAGGGAAGCCAGTTTCAAATGACTTGAGCTGGCTTTCGGCCTTTTCTAAACTAATGCCACGTTTGGCAAGAACTTCAAGGTCTTCTTGTGTAAACATACGTATTATTTTGGTTATGTTTGTAGATTGCTACTTTTCGCGGGCAAATTTAATAACTTTTTCAATATGTTGTACTTTTTTCTCTAAAAAATTTGTGTTTTTTGTCAAAATCTAGATGAAAATGCTTTAAAAAGCAAAAAAATAAAAGAAATTGCAGTTTTTAAGTTACAACTATAAATAAAAATGTTTAACTTTGCAGCGCAAGCAATTATTTGTTTCACGATATGTAAACCATAATACATGAAGATACCCAAGATCACACAATTTACCCCCGAAGAGATGACTCTCTTTTTATCCGACTACCGCATATTATATGCTGTGGTAGGGAGTAAATTGTCGGTCGATGATTGGAAATTTATCAAGCAATATATTTTTAAAGGTATAGATGCCGGATTCTACGGACGTGATGCGCATGGAGTGCAACAACTCGTTCACACACTCGAAACCTGCCGAGTTTTGCTCGAACAAGTCGGATTGGGCCGTCGTTCCATCTTGATGGCTCTGCTCTACCCTCTTGCAGAACATAAAGTCATCAGCCAAGAGGAGATGAATCTTAACTTCGGATCCGAAGTTGTCAAACTTGTCTCGAATATGGCCAAGGTCCAGCATCTTTATGCCGACCATGACAGTCTCGAAGATGAGAACTTCAGCAAATTAATGTTATCGTTTGCTGAAGATATCCGTGTGATCATTTGTATGATTTGTGACCGATATACCTTAATGAAGGCATTGAATCATACTAAAGATATCGAATATCGCCACAAGGTAACCCAGGAATGTCGTCTTCTCTACACTCCCATCGCCCATCGCCTCGGTCTATATGTCATCAAGGGCGAACTGGAAGACATGGCTGTCAAGTATGATTATCGTGAGGTTTATGATGATATTGCTCACCAGTTGCAACAAACCAAGCGTTCGCGCGAAGAATACATCCAACAGTTCATCACTCCCCTGGAGGCAAGACTTAAGGAGGTACTTCCCGTATCTTTCCACATCAAAGGCCGCACGAAGAGTATATCTTCAATTTGGTCGAAGATGAAGAGGCAACAAAACCGCATCGACCAGATTTATGATCTATTCGCCATACGTATCATCATCGATGTCGAAGGACCCAACGAGAAAGCACTCTGTTGGCAGGCTTACAGCGTCGTTACCGATATGTATCAGCCCAATCCGAAGAGATTAAGGGATTGGCTCTCAATTCCCAAATCCAATGGATACGAATCATTGCATATTACTGTGTATGGACCGAGCGATCGATGGGTAGAAGTGCAGATCAGAACAAAGAGAATGGATGAGATTGCCGAACGCGGTCTTGCAGCTCATTGGAAATATAAAGGTGTCAAGAGCGAAGGTAACTCGGCCGATCAACTCATCGCTGCCATTCGTGAAGTACTTGAAAGTGGTGCACCCAAAGGTGAATTGATGAAAGATTTCTCAATGGGTCTATATAATGAAGAAGTCTTTGTCTTCACCCCAAAAGGAGAAGTACATAAGTTTCCCAAAGGCGCAACAGTGCTCGACTTCGCATTCAGCATCCATACAAAATTGGGCATGCAGTGTGTAGGAGCTCGCGTAGGTGGTAAGAATGTCAAGATCAATTACCAGTTGAACAGCGGAGATACCGTCGAGATTCTCACGTCCTCACAACAGACACCGAAGCTCGACTGGTTGAATATTGTGAAGACATCAAAGGCCAGAAGTCGCATCAAGTCAGGCATCAAGGAGATTGAGAACCGTGAGGCGCAGACTGGCAAGGAAATGCTGCAGCGACGATTCAAGAATCGAAAGATCGAGCTTGATGAAGCAGAGATGTCAAGGGTTATCATTAAACTGGGATACAAGACTCAAACTGCTTTCTACCATGACCTTTCGGTGGGTGACATCTCTGTAGATGAAGTATTGAAAGAATATGAACAGATGCAGACGCCTCAAATACAAGGCGAACAAGCATCTCATTCTGCAGCAGATTTCACGGCAACACCTGAAATCGCCGCAGAAACAGAAAAGAAACAAGCTGGCAATGATGTACTTGTCATTGATCGCGACCTGAAGGGAATAGAATACAAATTAGCAAAGTGTTGTCATCCCATTTATGGCGACGATATTGTAGGTTTTGTATCAATAGCCAGAGGTATCACTATCCATCGTGCTGATTGCTCCAATATTAAAAGCCTTGAGAAGCAGTATCCTTATCGCATTCAGCGGGCACGTTGGAGTGGCAAGAGTGCAGGACAGTACTTCATCACATTGCGTGTTGTTGGCAATGATGACATTGGTATTGTAACAAACATTTCTTCGGTCATCAATAAGGAACCCAACACCCTCCTTCGTTCCATTTCAATAGATACCGAAGGAGGTCTGTTCCAAGGTCATCTTACCGTAAGCGTTTCTGACCTTTCTTCACTCAACACACTCATCCGCAAGATACAATCCGTGAAGGGGGTGAAAAACGTATCAAGAACTAACTAATTTATTCTAAAAAGATTCACAAAATACTAATAATCCAAATAATTATGAAATCCAACCTCATCTTCATTGCCATAGCACTTGCATTGGTATCATGCTCTGGCTCGAATGCTCCTTCAGCTAAACAACGTAGAGCCGAACAACTAGAAAAATATCGGACGCAACTGCAGACCGAACGTCAGACATTGAAAGCCACCGATTCAATCATGGCATCCTTGATGCCCGAAATCAATACGGCCAAAGGCAAAGGTTTTGAATATGAGAAAACTCAATATGACGACCTTGGAAGATTCCGTCCCATAGGAATGGATCCAAGCGAAAACCTGAATAAGTCGTATCTGCGCTGTGCAGTCGATGATTATGGCCGCACGCAACTTATCGCCACTTATTGCGGACCCAAAACATTTGTCGTGCATCAAGTTCGAATCAATGCAAGCGATGGTACAGAAATAACTACAAAAACAATAGAGCCTAATGACGGCACCAACTATAGCTATGACATCGGTGGCACTCATTACCAAGCTGTCACTTTCACATTCGCAGGAAAGATCACCGAAGGGATGACGAAGGACAGCACTGTTTTGGCAAACGCCGATACCGACAACGGTGCTTTAGGCTTCATTGCTCAACATGTCGATGACAAGAATCTGAAAGCCAACTACATTTCGACCGATGGTAAGGAACAAATGGTTAACATCGGTCCTAAAACTCGTGCTCGTATGGCTGCAACCTATGAACTGGGTGTACTCTTACGCGAATTCACTCGTCTTCAGCAGGAAAACAAGACAGCAGGTCTTAAGATCCAATATCTTGAGCAGATGATTCTCAGAAAGGAAATTGAAGAGGAATCGGATAGTGATTAATATACCGCATAAAATAAGAACAATCAACCATTATTAACCTCTAAAAACTCAATTACAATGAACAACTTACTTACAAATTACGCAGTATTTAAGACCATAGTAGTAGCCCTTTTCTGGAAACTGGTTGCTGCACTCGTCGTTTACTTAATCGGCAAATGGATAATCAACAAGGTCTGCAAAATAAGCACCAAGATGATGGATAAGAAAGGCGTTGACAACTCATTGCAAGGTTTTCTTGAAAGCATCATCAAAGTAGGTCTTTGGCTTTGCCTGATTATCGCCATCATCAACATTCTTGGTGTCGATACCGCTGCCTTCGTCGGCCTATTTGCCGGTGCGGGTGTGGCCATCGGTATGGCTATGTCGGGCACACTCGGCAATTTTGCCGGAGGTGTGATGATTCTACTTTTCAAGCCCTATAAGATTGGAGATTTTATCGCAGCCCAGGGTTATGAAGGTATAGTGAAAGATATTCAAATCTTCAACACAGTCCTTGTAACCACCGACAACAAGACCATCATCATTCCCAATGGCGGTCTCTCGACCGGTTCGATGGTGAACTACTCGAAACAGCCTTATCGTCGTGCCGATGTCAATTTTGATTTCTGCTATGGAACAGATT
Source organism: Bacteroidales bacterium (assembly GCA_017548545.1). Lineage (GTDB taxonomy): Bacteria > Bacteroidota > Bacteroidia > Bacteroidales > UBA3663 > Liminaster. The sequence goes on from JAFYZW010000156.1 coordinate 32,551, forward strand.
ATGAAAAGGTGAGAGAAGCTATCGAAAAGATCCAGAACGAATGCCCCCTCATCCTGAAGGAACCAATCGAAGGAGAACCTGTTGCAGGTCCCTGGCAAGGTCTGGCCAATATGGGAGAAAGCGGTTGTACAATTGCCACACGTTCTTGGTGCAAGAGTTCCGACTACTGGGCAGTGGTGGGATATATGAACCATGAAGTATATCAGCAACTCCGCAACTCCGGCTTCATGTTCCCGTTCAACAAACTCGATGTTAACATCATTAAGGAATAATCAATGAATCTGATAGAATTTCTGAATTCAAGTCCTGTCAATTATCTAGCGGTCGCAACACTCGAGGAGCAGTTGCAAGCTTCCGGGTTCAAGAAGATTGATCCGACAAGACCAATGCCTGAAGTTCGTGCTGGCGACAAGATCTATGTTACCAAAAACGACTCTTCACTCTATGCGATTCGCCTCGGTTCCAAGTCTTTGGGAGATGGTGGAATACGTATCATTTGCGCACACTGTGATTCTCCGACATTCCGCATCAAGCCCAACCCCGAGATAAAGATGGAACAGGGCTTTGTGAAGCTGAACACCGAACTCTATGGTGGAGCAATAATGAGCACATGGTTCGATCGTCCTCTTTCCTTGGCAGGACGCGTTATCCTTCGAACCAGCGATCCTCTGCATCCACAAACGCGCCTACTCCACATCAAGGAGCCTATACTCATCATCCCCAATCTTGCCATTCATTTCAATCGCCAGGTTAACGATGGTGTAAAGTTGTCGAAACAGAAAGATATGCTACCGATATTGGGTATCATCGATGAACAATTGAGTGCCGACAATCTCTTGCTAAACACTATTGCTACTCACCTTGACGTCTCCACGGATGACATTCTGGATTTTGATCTTTATCTTTATGACACCACACCTGCCTGCGAAGTAGGTCTGAATAAAGAATTCATTTCGGCAGGACGCCTAGACGACTTGTCGATGGTTCATGCTGGACTCCAAGCAATGTTGGGTAGCAAGGTAGAAAACAAAAAGAGAAATAAGGCTCAGGAACAGACGATGGTATTAGCCATCTTCGACAATGAGGAAACTGGAAGTGGCACCAAGCAAGGAGCTGGGTCTCCATTCCTTGCGAAGATACTCCAACGACTTGTACTGGCACAAAGTAAGGCGCTTGGTCTCGAAACAGATCCTAATGATGATTTCTGTCGGATGATTGAGAACAGTTTCATGGTTAGTGCCGACAATGCGCACGCCTGGCATCCCAACTATGGAGAGAAAATGGATCCGACAAATCATCCGGTTCTCGGAGGCGGTCCTATCATCAAGGTCAATGCTGCACAGAAATATGCATCAGATGCCGATGGTGCTGCCGTATTCAGCGAAATTTGCCGTCGTGCAGGAGTGCCTTACCAACGTTTCGTCAATCACAGCGACATTGCTGGAGGCAGCACATTAGGCAACATCCTCACCAGTTCACTACCCTTCAGAGGTGTGGATATGGGTAATGGCGTTTGGGGAATGCATTCCATCCGCGAAACCGGCAGCGTCAAGGACCAGGAGTATGTGATCAAGGCATTCACCGAGTTCTTCTGGGGATAGTCAAACCTAACTTGAGATAAATAAAGGCATGATTCTTTATGAACCATGCCTTTATTTGTTGTCACACAAATCGAAGGAAGAAACGAACCAACGATGCACCAATGGCTCCCAACCCGCACCAAATCCAATAGGTATTGGGGCTATCGAACCAATGATCTTGGGCAAAACCAATCAACGCTGCTACAACCAACACGTAAAAAAGGATGCGCAGCACTTTCTGCATAACATCAATAGGATCCATATCGTTGAGTATTTAAGTATTGTGAACACATCAGACTATTTAATCCTTAATCGTTTACCTAATTGTAGTTTAGTATTGGCTCTTATGCCATTCAACTTGCAGAGACGATTGACAGTTGTACCATATCGACGAGCAATGGCACCTAATGTATCGCCTTTTCTAACAACATGTACCGTGGGGGAAGACCGTCTGGCAGCATTTGACTTTCCAGATGAGGCGTTTCTCGAACTTGCCATGGCTCCACGCTTGCCCTTGTTCTCCTGCTCCCATTGTGCTCGTTTGCGATCGAGTTTATAGATTTGTGAACGAGGCTGGAACGTCACAAAATCAATTAAATCTGCCGGATCGAGGGCAATGCCCATGTATCGCATCTCGAAATGAAGATGAGGGCCGGTGCTTCGTCCAGTGCTTCCTCCCAAGCCAATGGCCTGTCCTGCCTTCACATATTCATCCTGTTTGACAATATGCTTTGAAAGATGACCATATATAGTCTCAAGCCCATTGTCATGACGAATGACATAGAAGTTACCATATCCGCGTCGGTCACTTCGACAGATTCTGACTCTGCCATCAAATGCAGCACGTACGGTATCGCCGATATACAATTTCAGGTCCTCACCTTTATGCATTCTTTCTTTACGCCAACCAAAAGGAGAAGTAACCATTCCCTTGATTGGGGGATACCATCCTGAAAGATCAATCTCTACATTATTAGGAATATTGGCTGGTATCTTGCCATTCGTCGGGTCGAAATTGTCATTCCAATCGCTATAGAGATCAAGTTCGGGTCGCAGTTCGAAAGGTTTTTCACCTTCAAGGGTATTGACTGAGTCAGACATTGTTTGGAAAAAACGCGCTACATCCTGCTGTTCTTGCAGTGTGCGATGAATGTCACGATGTACCTGCGGTACCACATCTCCTTTTGCCCAAATACAGTCAGTCAAAATAAATGTCGCAATCAGCGACAATAATAACTTATCAAATTTCATGTTGCAAAAATACGCAATCTTTTTGGAATAACCAAGAAGATTGCGTATAATTTAACGAAATTTGTCATTTAAAGCGCTGATTCAATGGCTTTGGCAAGTGCTTTTGACAATTGATCAGGACAAGAGGTGGGTTTATCGCCGCACCTTATCCCCTTGACTTTGCCAATCACATCTTCGGCTTTCTGACCTTTGATTAGCGAACAAATACCTTGCAGATTGCCATTGCAACCGCCCATGAACTGGACATTCTCGATTACATTGTCGTCATTAAGAACAACATGAATAAACTTAGAACATGTTCCCTGTGTTTGATACCAAATATCTTTCATGATCATTCCTGTTTTGTAAAGAAATACTTGATTCTGCTGAAAAGCGACTGTCGATTATCCTCCGTAGGCGTGCAATTCTTGCTGTTTGTCAATTTCTCGATTGCCTTGCGTTCGTCGGAATTGAGTTTCTCGGGCACATAGACAAGGATATTGACAATCAAGTCGCCAATGACTCCTGTATCCTTCGAAGGAAGACCTTTGCCCTTCAGACGCAGCATCTTGCCTGGTTGTGTGCCAGCTGGCACATTGATTCTCACACGACCGTTAAGGGTCGGTATCTCAACGGGACCACCAAGAGCCGCAACCGGGAATGAAATAAGACAGTTGTAAACCAAATCCTCATGATCACGAAGTAACTCAGGATGAGGTATCTCCTCGATATTGACAATTAAGTCGCCAGGGATTCCCTTACCGCCAGGAGCTGCATTTCCTTTGCCTTTGGCCTTGAACTTCTGACCTTCCATGACGCCTTTAGGTAATTGAATCGGTATAACTTCTTCAATCTGACGTACAGTGCCACTTTCATCAGAAACAGAATGTTTAATTTTTACTTGTTTATTAACACCATTCATAACATCATCGAGCGATACACGCAACGTGATATTGATGTCCTGGCCTTTGACCTCTTGTTGGAAGGGATTGAATCCAGAACCATCACCTCCAAAGCCAAAACCAAAACCACCGAATGGATTATCAGTAGTGGAGTATGTATATCTTCCAGTACGAGTGCGAGTCTTTGCACTTCCACCAAAGAATTCCCTGAAGATCTCGAAAGGATCGAAATCCATTCCGTCGAAACCATATCCTCCAGCGTTTCCGCCGCCTCCACCGAAGCCTCCGTTCATGCCTGCATGTCCGAACTGGTCATAGCGAGCGCGTTTTTGTTCATCACTGAGTACAGCGTATGCTTCGCCGATCTCCTTGAAGTTCTGCTCAGCGGTCTTTTTCTCAGCCTCACTCGCCTGCTGCCATTTGTCTGGATGCCATTTGAGCGCAAGCTTGCGATAAGCTTTCTTGATATCGTCGGCTGAAGCCCCCTTTTGGAGGCCCAGCACCTCATAATAGTCTCTCTTTGCCATAATCAGTCATTTTCTCCTATAAAAAATTATTGACCTACAACTACTTTCGCATAACGAACAACCTTGTCATAAAGCTTATAACCCTTCGTCGGACAATCGACAATCTTTCCTTTAAGTGAAGGATCGGGTGCAGGAAACATGGTGATGGCTTCATGGATCTTGTCGTCGAAGTCATCTCCTGGATTAGCGGGAATAACGGTGACCTGCTGTTGTTTAAGGAAGCCTTGAAACTTCTGCATAATCAACGCGACTCCTTCTTTCACGCTTTCGATATCTTCTGCTTTATCGATATGTTGCATGGCACGTTCCAGATCATCAAGGACAGGTAAAAGAGCTTCAATGGCCTTTTGACTACCATATTTGATCAAGTCTGCCTTTTCTTGAATGGTACGCTTACGATAATTGTCAAACTCTGCGGCACGATAGAGTGCATCCTTTTGTAGTTTTTCAATCTGAGCTTCTAGATCAGCAATACGTTGTTCTGGAGATGGCTCAGACTGTTCCACTTCATCAGGTTGATTTGCTTCTTGTGCAACAGATTCGTTCTCTTGCTCAACAACAGTTTCATTGTTCTCCAACTGTTCGTTTTCGAACTTTTCTTCATTCTCTTCCATAATATATATAGTTTTTGTAAATAATCGTTTTCAATAATATAGCAAAAACTATGCCATGACATTTTTTCAAATTATTTACAAAAAATATCTTTTTTTTAGCCTAAAGGTTTTATTTATTCCAAATTAATAGTTATATTTGCAGCGCATTTTTGTCACACTACCTCTATATACATTTATAATATATATGATACTCTTTCCAGAAGCCAAGATCAACATAGGTCTGAACGTAATCCGTCGTCGGGAGGATGGTTACCATATCCTTCAGACTCTATTCTATCCTATCGATTGGTGCGATGCTCTTGAAATAATTCCTATGTCTGAAAGAGCAGAATCACACTTCATAAATACCAAAGATAATAGAATCCATTGGTATCAAACGGGTATAACTGTCGATTGCGATCCCGAGCAGAATCTTTGTGTGAAAGCATACAGATTATTACAAGAATTATTTCCCGAACTACCACCAGTTGAGATGCATCTTGAGAAACAAATACCATTTGGAGCTGGTTTAGGTGGTGGATCGTCCGATGGTTCTCATACTTTACTATTGCTTCGAGAATTGTTCAAATTGCAAGTTTCAGATGAAGACCTCGAATCAATGGCAGCTCGTTTGGGTGCCGACTGTGCCTTCTTCTGTCGGTGTGGCAATAGACTGAATACAGCAAGCAACCATGGGACGATGCAGGCACAATACTGCGAAGGAATTGGCCATGAACTTGTTCCACACACCTTATCCCTAAAGGGTAAGTATTTCGTTATCGTCAAACCTCCTTTCGGCGTGAGCACAAGAGAAGCATATAGCGGAGTTCATCCCAAATATCCCGTAGAATCCCTTGATAAGATTCTGAATCGAACGATATACAAATGGAAGGATTGTATCCACAACGATTTCGAGGAATCAGTTTTCCCTCTCTATCCTCAACTAGGCGAGATAAAACAATCACTCTATGACAAAGGAGCCATCTATTCCAGTATGTCTGGATCGGGCTCTGCACTGTTCGGAATATTTGAAGATGAGCAACCCGATTGCACAACCTGGTTTGACAAGGAATATATCGTTCGAGGGCACTGTGCATTAGTGTAAACGATTGCCTAAAAATAGTCAATGAATGTAATTTTATGCAATTTTTTTGTTTATTGCACATTTTTTTAAGAAAAAATTTGGAGTATATCGTGAAAACGATTATCTTTGCACCCGTTCAATAATTTATAAAAAGCACTCATCACCTATCATATTCAATATGGGCGAAAAAGGAAAAGTCACTATTTACGACCTGGCACAAAGACTCCATACAACGGCTTCAACGGTTTCTCGAGCCTTGCAGAACAATCCTCGTATCAGTCTTAAAACCCGCGAAGCAGTGCAGAAGCTGGCCAAGGAATTAAACTACATTCCAGATCCAATAGCACACCACCTACGCACAGGTAAAGGTAATGTACTTGGCATCATAGTTCCACGTATTGACCGAAACTTCTTTGCAACCATCATTTCTTCGTTCCAAAACCAAGCACAAAAGCACGGGTTCCAGGTCATCATTGCCGCCAGTGGCGAGAGTGAAGAACAGGAGGCCAATGCCATCAAGGCAATGATAGCGAAGAAAGTGGATGGTGTCGCTGTCTCATTATCAACAGAGACAGAGGACCCTGTCTATGCTGAAATGCTTTCACAACACAAAATTCCACTCGTATATTTCGATCGCTTACCAAAAAATATCCAGGATTGCGATTCGGTGTGCAATGACAATTATCAAATTGGCTATGATGCAGTTGTTCAGTTATATAAACTAGGATGCCGTAAAATCTGCCATTTTGCCGGGCCGTTTGTTCAACCCTCTTACGCAGACCGCTACAATGGTTATCGCAAGGCTCTTGAAGACTATGGTTTACCTTTCCGTGACGAATGGCTCTTCCAAAGTTCTATCACCATAGAAGCCGGCACCGAAGCCGCACAACGTATCCTTCAAATGGAAGATCGTCCTGATGGCATTTTCTCGGCAGGTGATTTTCCTGCCATTACTGCGCTCGACATTTTCCGTCGCAAGGGCATCAAAGTACCAGATGAAATCGCCATCATCGGTGTTGCTAATGAACCATTCGACAACTACTTATCTACTCCTTTAGCTTCGTTCGATCTACATCAGCAGCGCATCGGAGAGATGGCTGCTAAACTTCTTCTCTCCCATCTCGGGGAGATACCCGACATGAAGCATCCATCCCATCTCATTGTTAATCACAATCTGATTCTTCGCGATTCGGCAATATAAAAAATCCTCTAACCATAAATTTTTAACAACATGACAAGTTTGAAAGATTTCTCATTGGAAGGTAAGAACGCATGGATCACTGGTGCATCTTACGGTATCGGATTCAACATCGCCAAGGCTTTCGTCGCTGCCGGTGTTAAAACCATTATCTTCAACGACATCAACGAAGCTGCTCTCGAACGCGGTTTGAACAACTACAAGGAGGCTGGCATCAGTAACGTGAAGGGCTACGTTTGCAATGTCACCGATGAAGTAGCTGTAGCCGAGCTCGTCAAGAAGATTCATGAAGAAGTGGGCCAGATCGATATCCTCGTCAACAATGCCGGTATCATCAAGCGTATCCCCATGCATGAGATGAAGCGCAGCGAGTTCCAGGCAGTCATCGACGTTGACCTTGTGGCTCCCTATATCTGTGCAGCTGCCGTTATCCCCGAGATGATGGAGCGCAAGGAAGGCAAGATCATCAACATCTGCTCGATGATGTCCGAGCTCGGCCGTGAGACCGTCAGCGCCTACGCTGCAGCCAAGGGCGGTCTGAAGATGCTCACTCGCAACATCTGCTCCGAGTACGGCGAGTACAACATTCAGTGCAACGGCATTGGCCCTGGGTACATAGCTACCCCACAGACTGCACCTCTTCGCGAGCGCCAGCCCGACGGCAGCCGTCACCCATTCGACAGTTTCATTTGCGCCAAGACTCCCGCAGGTCGTTGGCTCGATCCAGAGGAACTGGGCGGCCCCGCCGTCTTCCTCGCTTCGCATGCTTCCGACGCTGTCAACGGGCACGTCCTCTATGTCGATGGCGGCATCCTTGCATACATTGGTAAGCAGCCAAAGTAAACCTATTTTGCCAAGTAAAAGTATCAAACCCTACTGCAACCATTCAGCAGTGGGGTTCTTTTGTTTAAATAAAACAAAACTGATTTTGAATTTAAATATTTTTCACTATCTTTGCAAGCGTATAAATCATTTTTGAAAAACATTACACAACCAACAATCAAATAAACATCATTTTTAATGGCAAATGTTATTAAGCTCAAAAAAGGCTTGAACATCAACCTGGAAGGCACGCCCGAAGAGAAATTCGTGAGTGTCAAGGAGGCCAAGAAGGTCACCCTTGTTCCCGACGACTTCGTAATGTGCACCCCCAAGATTGTGCTCAAAGCCGGTGATGCTGTTAAGGCTGGAGACGAAGTTTTCCATGACAAGCAGTATCCAGAGATTAAGTTCGTGAGCCCTGTGAGCGGCACCCTAGAGGAGGTCGTTCGCGGTGACCGACGCAAAGTGCTTGGCATCGTCATTTCGAACGATGGCAAGGACACCAGTGCAAAACTGCCTATCGTTGATCCCAAGACTGCTACAGTCGATGAGGTCAAGCAAGCGATGCTCGATGGTGGCGTATGGCCGTTCCTCACACAGCGTCCCTACGGCGTTCTCGCCAATCCTTCCCTGCGTCCACGGGACATTTTCGTGACCGCACTCAACACCGCCCCCCTTGCCCCTAGCTTCGATCTTATCGTCAAGGGACAGGAGGCCGACTTTGAGACTGGTCTCGCCGCTCTCGCTAAGCTCAGTGCAGGCAAGGTTTATGTAGGCGCCGCTGCATCTACCGCCATTCCTGCAGTAGCAGGAGTGGAAAAGGTGACTGTGGAAGGTCCGCATCCTGCCGGCAATGTCGGCGTCCAGATCAACAACTTCAAGCCCATCAACAAGGGCGAGATCGTCTGGACCGCCAATGCACAGGACGTGATCGTCATCGGACGTATCCTCAATGGCAAGTGCGATTTCAAGCGCATCATCAGCATTGCTGGCTCAGAGGTCGTTGCTCCCGCTTACGCCAAGGTACAGGCAGGCCAGTCACTGGCCGACATCCTTGACGGCAAGGTGAAGCATGTCGAGTACAAGCAGCGTGTCATCAACGGTGACGTCCTGACCGGTGTAGCAACAGGTCTTGCAGGATCGCTCAACTTCAAGGGACAGACCATAACCGTCATTCCTGAAGGCGACACCACCGACGAGATTTTCGGCTGGATCACTCCGGGTCTCACCCGTTACTCCACTTCCAACACAGGTCTTGCCGGCCTGTTCGGACTTTTCAAGTCGAAGAAGTGGAAGCTCGACGCCCGCCTGAAGGGTGGCCCGCGTGCCCTCATCGTCAGCGGTGACTGGGAGCGTGTATTCCCGATGGACATCTATCCAGAGCACCTCTACAAGGCTGTCCTGGCCTACGACATCGACAAGATGGAGCAGCTTGGCATTTACGAGGTACTGCCTGAGGACTTCGCTCTTTGTGAGTTTGTTGACGTCTCGAAGAATCCTGTGCAGCAGGTTATCGCCGACGGTCTGGTTAAGCTTCGCAAGGAGATGGAATAATTGTCAAACTGTAAATTATCCGATTGTCCAATGAAACTGAACGATTATATCAACGAAAAGATTGACCCCCTGTTCCAAAAGGGTGGCAAGTATGAGAAGTTCTGGTCAATCTATGACAGCTTCCATACCTTCCTCTTCGTTCCACGCCACACCGCTGCCCGCAAGGGTGTGCAGGTTCACGACTCGGTCGATTCCAAGCGTGTCATCATGATGGTGATCCTTGCCCTGATGCCCGCTCTGCTCGTCGGCATGTGGAACGTAGGTTATCAGCACGACCTGGCCCTCGGCATCAACGACGGCTGGTTCATGCAGTTCCTCTATGGCCTCGTAGCTTTCCTGCCCAAGGTTGTCGTTAGCTATGTGGTTGGTCTGGGTATCGAAATGACCGTTGCCTGCATCAAGCGCGAAGAGGTGGCCGAAGGCTTCCTTGCCACCGGTCTTCTCATCCCGATGATCGTGCCCGTCAACACTCCTCTCTGGATGATTGCCGTAGCTACCGCTTTCTCGGTGATCTTCGCCAAGGAGATCTTCGGCGGCACAGGCATGAACATCTTCAACCCCGCATTGATCACCCGCGCCTTCCTGTTCTTCGCTTATCCGAAGGCTATGTCGGGCGACGAGGTGTTCGTACGCACCGGTTCTGCACTCTGCAACTCTCCCATCGAGGGCACTGCAGTGGTTGATGGCTTCTCGGGCGCTACCCCATTGGCAGCCGTTGCCGATGGCACGTTCGATCCTGCCACCTATTCCACGCTCGATGCGTTCCTCGGTTGCATCCCCGGTTCGATTGCCGAAACCTCTACCCTCGCAATCCTCCTCGGTGCATGTCTGCTCCTGCTGACCCGCGTGGCCTCCTGGCGCATCATGCTCTCCGTATTCGTCGGTGGTGCTGTGATGTCTGCCATCATCGCTGCCTTCTCCGAGTCAGCACCCACTGTTGCCCAGCAGCTCTGCCTCGGCGGCTTTGCCTTTGCAGCAGTCTTCATGGCTACCGACCCGGTTACAGGTTGCCGCACCAATACCGGCAAGTACATCTACGGCTTGTTCATTGGTGTGATGGCCATTCTGATCCGAATGTTCAATACGGGCTATCCCGAAGGCGCTATGATGGCTGTCCTCCTCGGCAATGCCTGTGCTCCTCTCATCGATTACTGTGTTGTAAATTCTAATATTTCAAAGCGTGCAAAACGCGTAAATGCATAAGACTATGAATCGTAATTCAAATGTTTATACTGTCATCTACGCAACCGTTTTGACAGTATTGGTAGCCATCCTGCTTTCTGCAGCCGCCTTGGGTCTCAAGGACAAGCAGAAAGCCAACATGGACAACGAGAAGAAGCAGCAGATCCTGCAGTCCGTAGCCACCAAGTTGGGCAAGGCTGTAACGTTCGAGAATGCTGCCGACCTCTGGAAGGAGCTCAACATGGACGACGCCATGTTCTGCGTCAACACCAAGGGTGAGAAGGTCGAAGGACAGACCGCTTTCGACATTGCTTCCAAGATTCTCTTCGACAAGGGCAAGATCAAGGAAGATGCTACGCTGCCCGTCTATGTAGCCAACATCGAAGGCGTACCCTACCGCATCGTGAGCCTCTATGGTGCAGGTCTGTGGGGACCCATCTGGGGTTATCTTTCAGTCGATCCCGAAGGCAAGGTGGCCGGTGTATCCTTCGACCACGAGTCTGAGACCGCTGGCCTCGGTGCCAAGATCAAGGACGATCCCGCCTTCGCTGAGGCCTTCATCGGCAAGAGCCTCTTCACCGATGGCAAGTTCACTTCTGTCTCTGTCACCAAGGCCGGCAAGCCTGCCAACCATGGCGGCGAGAAGGTCGATGCCATCACGGGTGCCACCAAGACATCCGACTATGTAGGCGACATGATTTGGGAATCCTTGCTGGGCTATGTTCCATTCCTCCAGGGCGCTACCTCTCCTGCCGGCGGCTGCAAGAAGCATGAAGGCTGCAAGAAGCATGAAGGCTGCGAGAAGCCCTGTGATATGGAAGGTTGCCAGAAGGAAGCCTGCACCCCCGAAGCCTGTGGCAAGCCGGAGTGCAAGGCCCAATGTGGCGAAAAGGCCGAATGCGCCGACAAAGCTGAGTGTGATGCCTGCAAAAAGGCTGAGTAATTGTCAATTGTTAGTTATCGATTGTCAATTGTAAAAAATTAATTGTTAATTGTTAATTGTAACAGTTATGGCAAATGAAAAGAAACCCGGTGTTTTCACCGGACCGCTCTGGACCAATAACCCCGTGGTTGTCCAGGTGCTTGGTATCTGCTCGGCCCTTGCGGTTACTACGCAGATGAAGCCCGCACTCGTCATGGGTATCTCCCTGACCTGTGTGCTCGCTTTCGCCAACGTGATCATTTCTGTGCTCCGCAACACCATACCCAACCGAATCCGTATCATCGTTCAGTTGGTAGTCGTTGCCGCCCTTGTTATTATCGTCAACCAGATTCTGAAAGCCTACGTCTATGATGTCAGCAAGGCCCTCTCTGTATATGTTGGTCTGATTATCACCAACTGTATTCTGATGGGTCGTCTTGAGGCGTTTGCCCTCGGCAACAAGCCCTTCCCTGCCCTCCTCGACGGTCTCGGCAATGGTATCGGCTATGCCCTCATCCTGTTCATCACCGCCACCCTGCGCGAGCTCTTCGGCAGCGGCACACTCTTTGGCTACGACGTGCTTGCACGTTTCGTCAACGAGGCAGGATACGACGGCTATCAGAACTGCGGCTTCTTCACGATGCCCGCAGCAGCCCTCATCATCATCGGCTGCATCATCTGGTATCAGCGTGCTAAGAACCCTGATCTTCAGGACAAGTAATACCCTTAAAACAACTGCAAAATGGAATATCTAAATCTATTCATCAAGTCAATCTTCATTGACAACATGATCTTTGCACTGTTCCTGGGTATGTGTTCTTACCTGGCAGTGTCGAAGACTGTGAAGACGTCGGTAGGTCTTGGCTGTGCAGTAACCTTCGTGTTGCTCATCACCCTTCCTATCAACTACTTGCTCGACAAGTACGTGCTTCAGCCCAATGCGCTCGTCGAAGGCGTTGACCTCAGCTACCTGAGCTTCATCATCTTCATCGCCAACATCGCCGCTATCGTACAGATTGTCGAGATGGTGGTCGAGAAGTTCTTCCCGGCGCTCTATGGCTCCCTCGGTATCTTCCTCCCGCTCATCGCCGTGAACTGCGCCATCCTCGGTGGCTCACTCTTCATGCAGCAGAAGGAGTTCGAGAACGTAGGCTACGCCATCACTTACGCCCTTGGCGACGGTATCGGGTGGCTCTTCGCCATCGCATGTATCGCAGCCATCCGTGAGAAGCTGTCCTACAGCAACATTCCCGCTCCTCTGAAGGGCCTCGGCATCACGTTCATCGTGACCGGTCTGATGGCCATCGCCTTCATGAGCTTCTCTGGTATTCAACTTGGTTAAAAGAAAGGAGACTGCAATATGTTGACAACTTATATTTATGCAATAGTAGTATTCCTCATTGTAATACTCTTACTCGTAGCGCTCCTGCTCTTTGTCAAGGCCAAGCTCGTTCCGTCGGGCAACATCAGCATCGACGTCAATGGCAAGAAGACCATCGAAGCCGGCATTGGCACCACAGCCCTTGCAGCCCTGCAGCAGGGTGGCATCTTCCTGTCATCCGCTTGTGGTGGTGGCGGCAAGTGCGGCCAGTGCAAGTGTATCATCGAATCGGGTGCCGGCAATATCCTGCCCACCGAGGTAGGTTTCTTCACCCGCAAGGAGATCAAGAAGAACTATCGTCTGGCCTGCCAGTCGAAGATCAAGGAGAACGCCAAGATCGTCGTTCCCGACGACGTATTCGGCGTAAAGGAATGGGAATGCACCGTGATTGGCAACAAGAACGTGGCAACCTTCATCAAGGAGTACAAGGTGGCTCTGCCTCCTGGAGAGCACATGAACTTCGAACCCGGTTCCTATGCACAGATCAAGATCCCGACATTCGAGATCGACTACAAGGACTTCGACCGCGACCTTATCGGCGAGACCTATCTGCCCGCATGGGAGAACTTCCACATGTTCGAACTGCATTGCTCCAACACCGAGCCTACTGTTCGTGCATACTCGATGGCCAACTATCCCGACGAGGGCGATATCATCACGCTCAACGTACGTATCGCTACCCCACCGTTCAAGCCGCGTGAGCAGCAGGTTAAGGGCGCCAACAACTTCATGCCCGTCAACCCGGGTATCGCTTCGACCTACATCTTCAACCTCCGTCCAGGCGACAAGGTTATCATGTCAGGTCCTTACGGCGAGTTCCGCCCACAGTACGGCACAGGTCGCGAAATGATTTGGGTAGGTGGTGGTGCCGGTATGGCTCCTCTCCGTGCACAGATCATGCACATGCTCAAAGGCAACGGCGTGAAGGACGAAGATCGCAAGCGCCCAATGCACTACTTCTATGGTGCACGCGCTTTGGAGGAGATTCCATTCCTCGACGACTTCCTCCAGCTCCAGAAGGACTTCCCCAACTTCCACTTCCATCTTGCCCTCGACCGTCCCGATCCGAAGGCCGATGCAGCTGGAATTGCCTACACACCAGGCTTCGTAGCACCCGTGATGGGCGACACCTATCTGAAGGCTCACGAAGCTCCAGAAGATTGCGAATACTATCTTTGCGGACCTCCAATGATGGCAAAGACCGTCCTTGACCTCCTCCACTCTCTCGGAGTTGAGGATGACATGATCCGCTTCGATAACTTCGGTTAATCAGATTAATTCTTTAAAATTTAACTCCCCGCCAGTTTATTCTGACGGGGAGTTATTTCAAATGAAATAGCCAAGGGTTAATGGTTAGCTGCCAACACGAGGAACATGTAGTGTGAGGAACCGCCACCAAGCACGTACTCGGTCTGTTGCCAGAGGAAGGGGAACTCGAGCAATTCTGGGAAGTCGGGACGAATGAGGGCGGTACCCGAAACCACACCACCGGGGATGTAGCTCCAATCGGCACGGTTCAGTCCGTAGGCAACGGTGGCTGAACGAGCACCGACACCGGAGGCAAACGATGCGTTGTTGCTGCCCGGGTGACAGCCGAGGACGAAGTTCAGGGCATCATAGACAGGGTCTTTGGAGAAGATCTCGGGATAGGCATCTACGAGGAAGTAATACTGGAAGCCAAAGCGCTGGATGTCCCAACCTGCTCCCCAGATGCTTGGGCGATAAGGTACACCGTAGGGTGTCTCGGCCGACTGTTTGTCGAGCTGTAACTTATATGCGGCAAGGGCTTCACGGTAAGCTTTCACGAAGGCCTTCGATTGCTTGTCTTTCCTGGTCTCAAGTCGTTTGGCTACACGGGCAGTGTACCATCCTGAGAAGCCGACTCCTCTGGTAATCATCTCCTGATTAGCGAAGATGAAGTCGAGATACTCCTTCTCACCCGTCGTCAGATATAGTTCGACGGCAGCCTGAAGCTTCATGCCGGCCATACGCCCATCAAGGTTCGTCTGGTTAAAAAGCGTCCTGGCAATATCAAGACACTCCTCCCCCAACTCATCGTTAAAACCACGGAGCACACGGGACGCACCAGCCAGCTCAGCAGCGGTGGAGATGGCACGCATGGGGTTGTCCTCAGTGAAGATCCAACGATCGTCGGCATTGCCGATTATACCATCAGTCATGGCTGCAGCGTCACCCAACATGGCATACTGACGCAAGGAATTGCAAATGATGCCTCGATAGAGACGACCCAATGCCTGATAGGAACGCACCACGGTGAGCGCACCGTTCTCGACCTGCTGCAGGATATCGTTCTTGCCGTCGGGTTCGTGTATCTCGACGCGATGGTGCTCCTGGTCGATGGAAGTCACATCGATTTCGGGATGGAAAAGCTCGTAGGCCAAAGCAAGGATATAGGCTTCGCCAGCCTGCGATTCGACACGAAGGTCGAAGTCGCCGGCATCGTGCCAACCTCCGATATTTACCCCAGGCACAATCTCGCCTTCCTTATATTTCGAGAGTCCGGGCATCTGGTTATACCCATCGATATGGTTACCAACATGAGCCATTAGCGCATCATCGAGGTGGCAGGCATCGTGCCAGATGCGATACTTCTCGGCCACGCGCATGTGACACATCTGCACAGGTAGGAAATATTCGATGACGGGTTGCCATACACCACGGTCGTAAACGTCGTCGGCAATACGGAAGACGCTAGAAAAAGACGTTCCGTAACGAATCTGATAGAGACCGGGCTCGGTGAAGTCGCTGAAGTCGGCGATGAGATATCGGTAGCGCAGGAAATTGCCCCAAATGGTTGGTTTGATAGAGCGAACCACTTCCTTCCCATTCGCGTCGATGCGCACAAGCTGTGCTTCGTAGAAATCCTTGCTGCGCGGATCGGTTTCGATAACCACGCGTTTGGGCTGTTGTGGCAGGTAACCCACTTGTGAGGTCTGGATAACGGGACGATACTGCCAAAGCTGATCGACATGAGGCGTGATGAGCCAACGTACAGCGCCTTTGGTGGCACCTGGAGCAATCTCGCTGCGAAGCACGAACCAGCCGTTGTTGTGGTTCATGCGTCCGTCGTAGAGCTTGAGGTCACCGGTGAGCGATTCGACGGTCAGCATCTGAGAAGGATCGTCGGGACGTGAGGTGAACTTGCGACCCACAGCGTAGGGTTCGGCAATGATGTCGTCGGCACGTAGCGGGCTGTAGCCCTCACCGTCGAGCTGCATCAGGTCGGTCAGTTGTCCGCGCCCAGCGTAGAAGTCGCCGTCGTGGCCACGGTTGGTGGAAAGCTGGAGCAATGGAGCATTGGGCTGCTGTGGATAGATGCCCGTCTGCTGATCCATCATCCACGGTTTGCCGAACAACAATCCCGGGAAGAACTCGAGGTTGAAGCCGACCTTGCCGAGCAGGAAGTCGGGCACGGGTGTGTCGAGATCGACAGTAACAAGGATGCTTTTGTCCTGAGGCTCGACGTTGACTGTATAGGTCACGTTCCAGTTGGGATAAACCATAGGGTTGAATCCCGTCAGATGACGCGAGGAATCGGGGTAACAAAGCGTCGTGGTGATACGACCATCAGCAACCTTGCGGTCGAGCTGCTTGGGCACGGGTTGCCACTGTCCAGGCGTGGCTTCCAGACGAATGTCGCCATTGGTGGCGATACGCTGTCCATTCATGATGACGCACACACCACCCTGATGGCCCTCAGGATAAAAGTCGCTGAAGGCCATCACGTCGGTACCACCGGCGTTGAAGTATCCGTTGTCGTTCAGCTGGAAGGTCTGAGCAGTGACGGCCTGCACCAATAATATAGTACAGGCTATCACGAAATGCATTCTGAAATATTTCATCGTGTGATAAATTAATAAAGGTATGATCTATTATTAGTAATCGGCCATCAAGATATCCACCAGACCTTTATCCTTGAAGGCGTGCTTCTGCTGATCCCAGAAGCCGAAGTCGGCATCATAGCACCAGGTGGTCCAGGCGATATTGTTCTCCGTGAACACTTTCATCATGTCCTTGGTCCAAGCGTAAGCGAGGTCACGCTCAACAGGTTCATAGACACCCCATTCACCGCAGAAGAGTTGGAGGTCGTACTTCTTGGCGGCTGCAATGGCATCGGCAAAGTCGGCACGAATCTTGTCGATGTTCCACTCCTGGGTGAGATATTGCTCAAGATCGGGCTTGATGGCTTCGGGAGCAGCATCGAAATCCTCCTTCGTAATCATGATGCCTGGATATGTGATCTTGCCCTTATACTGTCCAAGAGGAGTCCACCAGGCTCCACGGTGCGTGAGGATCATGGGGTTGTAGTAGTGGAACGACAGAATGATGTTCTTGTCACCCTCGGGAACCTTGAGGTACTTCATGGTCTCATAGCCCTGCCAACGGTTGCTGCCGATGACCAGTGTGCGCTGAGGCTCACGTTCGCGCAGTGCCTTGTGAACCTTGGCAACCAAGGCGTTCCACTGCTCATGATCGTCGGCCACGGGCTCGTTCATGAACTCGTAGGCAACGGAGTCGTTGCTATAGCCCTTGAGCACGTCGGACAGCTGGTACCAGAGATTGATAAGACCCTGCTGAGCCTCCTCGGAGGTGAAGAGCGTATTCGCATTCTTATCATTTTCGTTCACGGCATTGAAGTAATGCGAGCGGATGATATGGAGATCGACGATGGTGCGCAGGTGATGCTTCTCAGCCCAGTTGATGGCGTTGATCATCAACTCCCAAGCTTCGGGCAGCTTGTTGCCGTCCTCGTCCCAGAACTGTACCTCGTCGATGGGCAGGCGCACGAAGTCGAAGCCCAGCGAATCGAGACGTGCAAAGTCGTCCTCCTGGATGTGGAGCCTGCGGGCTTCGCCACGCTCTTCGCTTTGCGAGAGCCAGTGGCTCACGTTGGTGCCACGACAGATCTTGAAGTCGTTAACTACGTCGGTTGTCACACTCTTGTTGGTGCAGGCGGTCATAGCCAGCAACGTGGTGGCAATAAATGCCATGGAAATGGTCTTTTTCATTTTAGATATTATTTTAGTTTAATGATTGCGTAGGAAGTGGCAGGCATGTGGATGGTCACATCGCCGGTCTTCTTGTTGTGGGCGATGGGGATCTTGTCGCCAGCGAGGAGATTCGTGCGACTGAACTTTACATCGACCTTGAACGTAGCATCGGAGGCCTCTGCCCTGGGATTGAGCATCACCAGCACCACGTCTTTTCCCGCAGCGCGTGCATAAACGAAAGGATAAACCGATGGAGCCTCCTGATTGGGATAGATGGGCACGAACTCGGCATAATTGGCCAGGGCGGGCTCGCTGTGGTGAAGGGCAATGAGGCGACGTGTCCTGTTGAGCAGCGACTGAGGGTCATTCTCCTGCGCTGCCACGTTGGGAGCATCGGGCGAAGGATCGACAGGCAGATAGAGCTTTTCGGCATCGGCTGACGAGAAACCGAGGTTCTTGCCGCTGCTCCATTGCATGGGTGTACGAGCGCCATTGCGCGGCTGGTAGGCACCTTCGACCTGCGGCCAGTTGTTGGGCAGTTGCTTCATGCCGATTTCGTTGCCATAATAGAGAAAGGGCACGCCGGGCATGGTGAAGCCGAAGGCATAGATGATTTCGAGTTCCTTGTCGGTGCGGCGATTGCCCAGGCGGGCATTGTCGTGATTGCCCAAGGGCAGACTGATATATCCCTTGCCGATGGTCTTGCTGTACTGATCCATATAGCTGGCGAGGAAAGCACGGATATCGCCTTTGCCTTCAGCATCGAAGTAACTGTGGCCTTCGCTTACGCCGTTAAGGATGCGCCAGCTCTCCTTCTGGAAGAGGTCGTTGTAACCATTGAACCAATGGAAGAAATCGACGTGGAAGCAGTTGTCGAGCGCATCGGCAGGATAGGACCATTCGGCCACCATGAAGCCCTGCGGGTATTCCTTTTCGAGCAACTGACGAATCTCGCGCCAAAAGAGCTTGGTGGCGTTCTCGTTGGTATTGAAGAACTGTTCGTTGCCCCTCACCCGCCGTGTCTTGACCAAGGCACCAGCCATGTCGGCACGGAAACCGTCGGCACCCATATCCATCCAGAAACGCAGAACGTTCTTCAAGTCCTCACGCATGGCCAGAACGTCAGGATGGTCGGTGGGAAGCTGCCACTTCTGTTCGGGGTCGGGATTGGCGAAGCCGAAATTGAGAGCAGGCTGACACCAGTAGAAGTTGCGCATGAACTGACCGTTGCGCTGGCCATAACCCTTGATGAACTGTCCAGCGAACTCCCGTGGGGGATCGACCCAGTTGGTCTCGGTCCAGATGTAGTAGTTGGAGTACTTGTTCGGCTCCTGTTTCTGCGAAGCGATGAACCAGGGATGGTCGATGGCGGTGTAGCTGATGACATAGTCAAAGATGACGTGCATGCCGCGCTTGTGGGCCTCGTCGAAGAGCTGCCTTGCATCCTCGTTGGTGCCGTAGCGAGGGGCTATGCGGTAATAGTCGCGGATGTCATAGCCGGCATCGTTGAAGGGCGAGTCGAAGAAGGGATTGAACCAGATGGCATCGACACCGAGGCTCTTCACATAGTCGAGCTTGCTGATTATGCCCTGCAGGTCACCGATGCCATCGCCATCGGAGTCGCAGAAGGTCTGCGGATAGATCTGATAGAACACGGCATTCCTGGCCCAATCGGGCACATTGGGAATGTCATATTTTCCAGTGATGGTCTGTGCCGTGGAAGTGATGGACAGCAGGGCGGTGGCAAGGAGGAATATTCTTTTGAAGTGCATACTGATGTCAGGTATTAATAGCCCAATCCGACATAGCTATGGGCAGGCAGCTGGATGCTGAATACCGAAGCGTCCTGAGCATAGCCGAAGAAACGGTTGTAGCCCCAACGGGGAACGGGTTGTTGCTCCTTGGGTTGATAGCTCTCGCCGGTGAGGAGGTTACGGAGGCTGCCAACCTTCTCGTTCACCACGACATTGATGCTGACGGCCTCGTCGTTGAAATTCTCGACCACGAGCGTACGATTGTCATAGGGGAACAGGGCGACCTTGGCCGGACCTTCGATATAGGCTCCGACGTCCTTGCTCATGGCACGACGGATGACATTCAGTGCACCAGCCGGATAGTCGTAGAGATTGCCGAAGTCGTCGGGGATGGTGAGCACGAAGAGCATACCCTTCGAATAGGTGTCGCGCAGAAGGATGGGATAACCCGAGACGCCACCCGTGAGAGGACGGCCGGCGCTGACCACTTCCCAGGCATCGTTGGTGAAATACTTCACTTGCGGGATGATAAACTCGCGTTCGGACTTACCAGCCATACCGAAATCGTTGACGATAGCCTTCAAATCGCCGCAATACAGTTCGCAGATATCGGCCACCTTGTCACGAATGGCCTTCAGGAGACCTGTGGTGATGATGACATCGCCGCCGTTGCGCAGGAGTTCCTTCATCTTCTCGACAATCTGAGGATCGCAAGCGGCCTGTTCGGTGAGCAGGATCTGCTTACGGCCGTTGACCCACTGGGGATGCATGTCCATGGGCAGACCAATCATGCCGAGGTAGTTCTGCAGGAAGTCTTCGCCCGAGGAATGATAGGGCTTATAGGAAATGAGTCCGATAGGCTGGCCAAGCTTGCCCATGAGCTCGTCGGTCTGACGAAGGGTAACACTGGCGAAGCGTGCCATGGTTGTGGGGGTGATGGTCTTGCCGTCCTTCTGGAACGGAGCCACCATCTCGTCGTAGCGGAAGCTGTTGCCACCGAGGTCCTGCCACGGCTTGCGCATCATCTGCGGCATGATCTTAACATCAGCCAGCTGCATGTAGTTCCAGAGAATGATCTCGGGTGTCTTGGCCAACATGGTGAGGTGAAGCTGTTCGGCATAGCGGTCCATACTCATGTTGATGCCGCCGGCATCAACCCAACCTCCACCATTGCGACTGGGGGCGATGTTGTCGAAGTAACGGATGATGTTATAGCTGAGATAGTTCTGCAGGTGCTGGGCAGAACCTGGGTCACGCGTCTCGGTGCCTGTCCAAAGGCCATCGAAGTAAAGCGGCTCCTCCTCAAGGTTAAAGCCGAGGCCATGGAAATGGTCGTACCAGTTGGGATATTTGATGATGACCTTTACCTTCGGATTGACGGCTTTGGCGGGATCGACCACGAGTTCGCGGCCGGCATCGGCCATCAGCCGCAAGCGGTATTCGGTCCAGCTCTTCGTGCCTTTGGCGGCAATCTCGTCGTCGTTCTTCAGGTCGATGAAGAAGAAGTCGTCGAGGATGAAGTCGTCGAAGAGCTTCGCCGTATATTCAGAGACTTCGCGTACCTGCTGGCGTTCGTTCTCGCGAGCATAACTGTAGGTTTCGAAGTCGGTGGGTTCCGAACGGGTATAAGTGATACCGCCTCCCACTTCAAGTCCTTTCGAAAGGAAAAACTGTTTCACTTTCTTCATCGTTTTCTCATCCACCGTGAAGGCATCGCGATGCGTCTCGAGGTAAATCTTGTCCAGATCGATTTGAGAACTTACCGTCTCCCACGTCTCGTTCAGAAACTTGTCATCCGCCATCCTTGCTACGTCCTGAGCACGAATGTAAGTCGACACCTTAAAATTTTGATACTTTCCAGCAAATACAAAAGTGTTTGACGTAACTATCAAAGTTGCAAAACACAGTAATTTAATAAAGTATTTTTTCATATCATTATAAAAAGAAGAACTTTCGAATAAAGCACTCTTACATCGGTAAGAGTGCTTCCACAATTTTTTAGTAATATAATTAAAAAAGAATTGAGAAAGGAAATTCTATTTTTTACCGCCCAAGATACCCTTAAGAATGCTCCCGGCTGCTCCGCTCTTGAGAACTGTACTAGCAATGTCACCCGCAGCACCACTCTTTAAGACAGTACTTGCAACGTCTCCTATATTGACGTTCTTGGCTATATAGTCTTGTAGCTCGTTTTTGGCGATATCAACACCTTTACTTTTTACTAGATTGAAGACTGTGTCGATGTCAACCGAAGATACCAACATTTTTGCGATCTCTGGATTGTTTTTTAAGAGCTGGATAAGCTGCTCAATGCCTGTTGCCATAGTAAATGAATTTATGAAGGTTAATAATACGCTGCAAAAATAAAGATAATCTTGATAATATCCAAAAAAATGAGGAGAAAAAATACGATATAGCGTAATTTTATTCAAATATAACTGATTTTTGGCGTTAAATTTGGTAATTTGGGAAAAAAACTCTATCTTTGTGCCCAAATAAATAGACATCTACGACACTACGATAGATATATGGCAGAAACACAAACTAATCTTGACGACCAATTAGCCCAAGCCAAAGCTATTGCCGACTACGGCGATGACAAGATTCAGCACCTCGAATGGACGGAACACATCCGTCGTCGTCCTGGTATGTACATCGGCAAACAAGGCGATGGTTCTCATGCCGATGACGGCATCTATATTCTCTTGAAAGAGGTAATCGACAATTCCATTGATGAGTATGCGATGGGCTTCGGTAAGATGATCGATGTCAAGGTGAGCGAAGAGGGACATGTCTCTGTGCGTGACTACGGACGCGGCATCCCCCTCGGCAAAGTGGATGCTTGCGTGAGTGAAATCAATACAGGTGGAAAATACGATACCTCTGTTTTTAAAAAATCTGTAGGCTTGAATGGTGTGGGCCTAAAGGCCGTTAATGCCCTCTCCAGTTTCTTCTTTGTCCGCTCCTGCCGGAATGGAGAAAAAAAGGAGATTACCTACGCTGCTGCAAACAAAATACAAGAGAGCGAGATCCTGCCTACCAACGAACCCAATGGCACATACATCGAGTTTGTTCCAGACAACACAATCTTCACCAACTACAAGTTTCGCATGGAGTTTGTGGAGACGTTACTTCATAACTATTGCTACTTAAACATCGGCCTTGCTCTTATCCTAAATGGCAAGCGGTATATCTCGAAAAACGGGTTGGCCGACCTGTTGAATGCACGTATGGAGATGCAGCCCCTTTATGAACCAATTCATCTATTAGGCGACGACATCGAGGTGGTAATAACGCATTGCAACAGCTACGGTGAACAATACTATTCGTTTGTCAACGGACAATACACCAGTCTTGGTGGAACCCATCTTGCAGCATTCAAAGAAGCAACAGCACGCGTCATTAAGGAGTTCTTCAGCCAGAAGAATTTCGAATTCAGCGACATTCGTAACGGCATGGTGGCTGCTATCGCCATCAAGGTGCAGGAACCCGTGTTCGAAGCTCAAACGAAGACCAAATTGGGTTCTACTCGTATGTCCCCCAACCCTGAAGATATCACCATCCAGAAGTTCGTAGGCGATTTCTTGAAACGCGAGCTAGACAATTTCTTGCATCGCGAACCTGAGATAGCCGAAGTAATGCTCACGAAGATACAATCAAATGAACACGAGCGTAAAGAGCTTGCAGGCTTATCGAAACAAGCCAAGGAACGAGCCAAGAAAATTAGTCTTCATAATCGCAAGCTACGCGACTGCCACATCCACTACAATGATGTCAAAGGTGATCGGCAGGACGAGTCGTGCATTTTTATCACCGAAGGCGACTCTGCTTCAGGGTCAATCACAAAAAGTCGAAATGTAGAGACCCAGGCCGTTTTTTCACTTCGCGGGAAACCACTCAATTGCTTCGGGATGACGAAGAAGGTATGTTACGAGAACGAAGAGTTCAATCTCCTCCAAGCAGCTCTTAACATCGAAGATGGCCTCGACGGCCTGCGTTACAACAAAGTGATTATTGCCACTGATGCCGACGTAGATGGCATGCACATCCGTTTGCTCATGATGACCTTCTTCCTTCAATTCTTCCCCGAACTAGTACGTAAGGGTCATGTGTTCATACTCCAGACTCCGCTCTTCAGGGTGCGAAATAAAAAAATCTGCCGCTATTGTTATACCGAAGAGGAACGTGAAGCAGCGATCAAGGAATGTGGAACTACTGCCGAAATTACACGTTTCAAAGGTTTGGGTGAAATCAGTCCCGACGAGTTCAAGAACTTCATCGGCGATGACATGAGACTCGATACTGTTATGCTTCGCAAGGAAGATGCCGTCCACGAAATGCTCGAGTACTACATGGGGAAGAATACGATGGAGCGTCAAGAGTTTATCATCAACAATCTGGTTATTGAGCTCGATGAAGCTTGAAAAATAACAATTAACAGTTAACAATTATCAATTTTGGCGGGAAGTCATGAAGCTAATATTCCCAGGGTCATTTGACCCATTTACCAAAGGACATGAGAGTATTGTGAGAAGAGCGCTCGACTTCAGCGAGGAGATTGTCATCGCTGTGGGTTATAACGGATTGAAAGGCAACACTGGCATGTTCACTGTAGAAGAACGCGTGAAAATGATCAGCGACTTCTATGAGGAGGAACCACGCGTTTCGGTTATTTCCTATTCAACGCTGACGACTGACATCGCCAACGAATTGGGATGCTCCCATATCCTACGTGGCGTTCGAACTGTAATCGACTTCGAGTATGAACGTTCGCTGGCCGACGTAAACCGCCACTTAACAGGCATCGAAACAATCCTGCTCTTTAATGAACCAGCTATGGCGCATATCACATCGACAACTGTGCGCGAACTTCTTTCGTTCGGCAAGGATGTCTCCGACTTCATGCCCGAGGGTTTCCCCCCGCTCCCAAATATCAAATCACAAAACGAACCATTCTTCGGATAGTATCCTTATCTTTTTTCACGTATTATTGAATAAGTATTTGACATTTTCAGTCAACCTAAAGTTATTAATTCCATAAATGCATGAAAAAAGAAATAAAATAGAATTAAATGAAGCGACATCAACAGCTGATATTACTATTATGTTTCATGCTGTCGGCTTTTAGCTCTTTAAAGGCCGATATTTATAGCAGCATGAAAACTTTTAATAGCGCATTACTCTGCCTTGACAACCGTTATGTCGATACGGTGAACGTAGATGCACTGACTGAATCTGCCATTAAGGCTATGCTTAAGGAGCTTGATCCCCATTCGACCTACCTCTCTGCCAAGGAGGTTGAGCAAATGAATGAGGGTCTGGGCGGATCGTTCGAAGGTATCGGAGTGAGATATCAGATGGAGAATGACACCTTGCTAGTTATAAACACAGTGAGTGGAGGGCCATCGGAAAAGGTCGGTATCTTGGCTGGCGACCGCATCATAATGGTGGGTGATTCAACAATTGCCGGACAGAAATACAACACCAATGAGATACAGCGCAGACTACGAGGCCCAAAAGGATCAGTCGTTGATTTAGGCGTGATGCGACAGGGCGAACAGCAACTATTATGGTTCAAAGTTGAACGAGACAAGATTCCCGTTTATAGCGTCGATGCTTCATATATGGTTTCACCAAATATCGGCTATATTCGTTTAGCTCGCTTCGCGCAAACTACTCCCGAAGAAGTTGATAAAGCAATGGGTAAGCTAGACCAGTTGGGAATGAAGCACCTGATTATCGACCTGCAGGACAATGGCGGAGGATATCTGAACTCAGCTGTCGATTTAGCCAACCTTTTCCTTCCTTCGTCAGAACTCGTCGTCTATACCCAAGGGCGCAGCGATGGACACCGCAAATACCTCACCCGTCACCTCTTCGACCACTTCAAGGGACGCATCGTAGTTCTCATCAACGAACAGAGCGCTTCGGCATCGGAGATCCTGGCAGGATGCCTGCAAGACTTGGACCGTGGTGTGATTGTGGGACGACGTTCCTTTGGTAAGGGTCTCGTACAAAGTCCTATCCGTCTGCCCAACGGCGGAATGATACGACTTACAATATCACACTACTATACTCCCTCAGGACGTTGTATCCAAAAACCTTACACCAAGGGTGATCAAAAGAGCTATAACGAAGACATCCTTAATCGCTTCAAACAAGGAGAACTGCAATATGCCGATAGCATAGACTTCGCCGACTCACTCAAGTTCTATACTCGAAACGGACGCACCGTCTATGGTGGTGGTGGCATCATGCCAGACTTCTTTGTCCCCCTCGATACGACGAGCTATACAAAACCTCATCGTGCCGTCAATGCAAAAGGATCGCTTAATAAATTCGTGGTTCATTATTTCAAGAACCACCAACGGGACTTACATCTGCAGTATCCCACCATCGAAGACTTTGCGAACAGCGAGACAGGATTCAAAGTAACCGACGAAATGATTAGCGGCATCATCGAACAGGCCAAGAGCGATAGTGTTCAGAGTGACGAACTCGACTCGCTCTACACCAACAAATTGTTCCGAAGTCAAGTGGCCGCATATCTAGCTAATGACCTTTATGAGAACGGCGCTTACAATCGCATCATGAACCCAACCTCTGATATGTTCAACGAAGCGTTGGCTATCATCAATGACGAACGCAGATACAACGAACTTCTTAAATTGAAATAATATGAAATCCATACCACATATCTTTCTCCGACTTGCAAGTTCGACCAAGACGCTGCTGATATGGATAGCAGCGGGTTTGATTTTGCTGTCGCTCACTAGCGCTAACACCAAGCGTCCTGTCACAATATTCATGATTGGTGATTCCACCATGGCCAATAAACCATTGGAGGGAAATAACCAGGAACGCGGTTGGGGGCAGATGTTGTCGGGCTTTTTCACCGATGATATACGTGTGGATAATCACGCGCTGAACGGCCGCAGCTCCCTGTCATTCATCTTAGAAGGAGAATGGCAAAAAGTCTATGATTCCATCCAACCTGGAGACTACGTCTTTATCCAGTTTGGACACAATGACGAAAAGATAAAATCGGAACATCGCGGCACACGACCTGGTACACCTGAACCCACACCCTGTCCTGACCAATGGGGAAGACCCGCCTCTTTTGATGACAATCTGCGCAAGTTCGTTAACGAAACCCGAGAAAAAGGCGGCATACCTGTACTTTTCAATTCAATCGCTCGTCGCAGCTTCTTTGAGAACAAGAATGCAGCAGAGGAGGATGACCTTTTCGGAAAGGGAATCACTCTGAAGACAGAAGGCGACACGCTAATCGAAACCCATGTCATCGTGCGCGGCGATGGCATAGTTGATGATTATTTGGAGGCACCTCGTCGCATTGCCAAAGAGATGAACGTACCGTTCGTGGAAATGAATGCCATTTCAAAAAAAGTCATAGAGGAACAAGGTGTGGATGGCTCAAAAAGCCTCTTTTGCTGGCTTCCTGCCAATGCATACGCCGCTGCTCCAAAGGGACGTGAAGACAATACACACTTGCGCATCAACGGTGCACGTAAACTGTGTGCTGCCACAATCGATGCAATCGGCGAAGCCGTTCCAGCACTTAAACCCTTCATCCGCAAATATGATTTAGTAGTAGCTAAGGATGGTTCTGGCGACTTCATGACCGTACAAGAAGCCATAAATGCAGTACCCGACTACAATAGCGAAGAACTCTCAATTTTGATTGCTCCAGGCACCTACAAAGAGAAACTGGTTGTCCCTGAGTCGAAAAGCCACGTAACGTTGATAGCTCGTACCGAAGGTAAAGTGATCATCACCTACGACGATTTCGCCAATAAGGTTTCACCAATCACAGGACGCAGATTGGGCACATCAGGTTCCTCGACCGCATATATCTATGCTCCCTATTTTGAAGCTGATGGCATTGTTTTCGAGAATACAGCTTCCAACGATTCATTCGTCCATGGCGGACGAGGCGTGGGTCAAGCGGTGGCAGTGCTTGTAGCCGGTGATTGTGTTGTGTTTCGTCGCTGCAAATTCCTTGGGCATCAAGACACGCTATATGCCTATGGTCGCAAATCCGACCCCAAAACCGATGATGCAAAAGAAGCAGCCAAGACACAACACATCCCCGAAAACTTGCAGTCGCGCCAATATTATGAGGACTGTTATATCACGGGCACCGTGGACTTTATCTTCGGATGGGCCACTGCCTACTTCAATCGTTGCGAGCTGCATTGCTTGGGCAATGGTTACGTGACGGCAGCCGCAACCCCACAGGGACAGACTTATGGTTACGTCTTCAACGACTGCCACATAACTGCTACTCCCGGCACAGATGTTTACTTGGGTCGCCCTTGGAGACACTACGCACAAACCGTTTTCATCAATTGCACTTTGGACGAATGCATCAGGCCGCAGGGCTGGCAGACATGGGGAGACAAGGAAACCGGCCTTGATGGATCTACCACCGCCTTTTATGCCGAATATGGTTCAAAAGGCCCAGGAGCTAATCCCAAGGGACGTGTCGCCTGGTCAAAACAACTAACCGACAAAGAGGCCCTGCGCTATACAGCTGCAGAAGTGTTGAAAGGATACGACCATTGGAATCCTGTCAATGAGCAAGGAAAGTGAATACCTATAATATAGTTATGAACATGAAGAAAAAACTTATTTCCTCTATGGGGCTAAGGAGAACACTAGGACAACTTGGGCTACTGGGAATAGTAGCAGTTCTGGGATTTACCCTGAACAGCTGTACGGGTAAACCAGCTGAACCTGAACCCTACTCCGTACGCATGGTGCGTTCGGAATTGGCTCGCAATCCCGATTGCGTAACAATCGACTACAACACACAGCTAAAATGGAACTATACCCATGGACTGCTGATGCAATCTATGCTGATGGCAGAACAACAATATCCCGAACTCACCAAGGAGGTGGATTCATACGTGAAGCACTATATTGATACAATCATCCATGAAGATGGCAGCATAGAGCGATATAAGATGACCAACTACACGCTTGATCATATCAATGCAGGCAAAATGCTCATGATAGCATATGACAAGTGGCAAGAGCCTCGAATGCGTCAAGCATTAGACACTCTATTTACACAGCTTCAAAGTCATCCTCGTGTCAGCGAAGGTGGATTCTGGCATAAGAAAGCCTATCCTTGGCAGATGTGGCTCGACG
Source organism: Bacteroidales bacterium (assembly GCA_017548545.1). Taxonomy (GTDB): domain Bacteria; phylum Bacteroidota; class Bacteroidia; order Bacteroidales; family UBA3663; genus Liminaster. The sequence continues at coordinate 61,466 of JAFYZW010000156.1, forward strand.
GCATCTACATGGAAGCTCCCTTCTACGCAGAATATGCCAAGCGATTTCTCAAGGGCGAAGCACAAATAAAGGCATACGACGATGTGGTCAACCAGTTCATGGTCGTAGCACGCCACACATACGATCCTGCTAATGGACTCTATCGTCACGCATGGGATGAGAAACACGAGCAGAAATGGGCAGATCCGGTCACAGGACAAGCACCCCACGTATGGGGCCGAGCTCTCGGTTGGTACATGATGGCCATGGTTGATGTGCTTGGGTTCCTTCCAATGGACTATAGCGGTCGTGACAGCATCATCCAACTGCTTCAACCTTTGTGCGAGACGATCCTCCCCTTGCAGCAACCATCAATGGCATGGCAACAGGTAATTGATCAAACTGGTCGTGAGGGTAATTACGATGAAGCATCATGTACGGCCATGTTCGCCTATACCTTCATGAAAGGGGCTCTCCTCGGAGTTTTACCCAATGAGTATTGGGAACGTGGCTACAAGACCTGGGAGGGCTTAAACCGCAACTATATTTGTGAAGACGTTGATGGGAATGGGCAAGCCACGGGCACCATCAGTCTCACACGTATTTGTGGAGTTGCTGGACTCGGAGGCACACCCTACCGCAGTGGCGACTATGACTACTATATCAACGAAATCATCCGCGACAACGATCCAAAGGGTGTCGGACCCTATATTATGGCATCTCTGATGGCTGAAAAATATGGGGAGACAATTAACTCACAAGAATGATAATATCTTCATTTATATAAAAAACTGTTTTATTATGTTCAAATTTTTCAAAGCACGCCATCGCAAAGCCTACACTAGCTTAGCGTGGAAATACAAAGTATGGCCTGAAAAAGTCTATAAACTTGCTCATGGCAAACATGCACACTCTAAGAAAGAGCGTGATATAGTTCACGAACTTCTAGCTCTCGGAATTATCCATCGTCATTCGAGTGCCAGCTTGTCAAGTGATGACAAGGTGATTTTCGATAAAGATGAATAAAGAAATCCCCCGCCACCACAGTGACGGGGGATTTTTTAGGTCGATTAATGTTCAACGACGTCCTCCGCTTGAGTGACCTGCGCCACCCTTAACAACACCAGATTGAGTAGAAGAAGGCTTGTTGTTATTAGGTTTGGTTGTATTAGGCGCAGCGGGAGCATTGCTGCCGCGAGTTGCGGGACGGTTGTTAATCTGCGGGGTATTCTTGTTCTGACCCTTTCGCTGATCTTGATAGCGACTATCTTTCTCGCGATTGTCCTGATTGCGATTATTGTAGCCGTTCATCGGGGTCTTGGCGCCATGCTCACGATGGTTGTTGCCAAAGTCAAGACGCTGATGATCCTTCTCATTGTGAGAACCGTGGATATTATGAGGTTTGGGCTCAATCTTATGACTGTAGCGATGATCACGATGATAGAATCCATCCGAGAAGTGATGACGGCTGTGTCCACCAGCATAAATCTTGAAGATGCTAGGAGCATCGAAGTAGAAGAACTTCGGGTTGTTGTAAATCTGATATACCCTGAATGTCCAACTGTTGCGATAGGTATAAACAGGACGATAGAAGTACTCTAGCTGGAGGAAACGATTGTACTGAGCAGCGTTCAAAATGTAACGCATGTCTTCATTACGCCAATCCAGATAGGTGTAGTACATATTGATGGCGGACAAATAGCCTCTTGCCACATCGCCCATAATAGGATTGATGGCAAAGATGAAGTCATAGTTGATCTCGTAGCAATCGTCATACTGCTGAGGAGTCATGTCGAGCTCCCAAGCCATTCGGTCGCTAAGGAAACGTGCTGTCTCACGGATCTTGCTAGTTGACATGGCGAAGGCCTGTGAAGCTACCAGCATCGTAATTGCGAGGGATACAAAAAGCTTTTTCATAATAGTAAATATTTAGTGGTTAATATTGGTTTTTCTATAATTCTCGATTTTAAGACGAGTATTCACGAATATAGTTTAAACGTATTACTCTTATAGGATTGATTTATGAGAAGAAAAGGAATAAAAGAAGGGACGATGCAGTCGTCTGCTGAAAAAGAGACACACGATAAGTTCGTCCCTTCAATTCCAAAAATATACTTAGTAATCACCTTAGATTAAGGGGATTCCTGACTGGGCACAAGACCTGCGCATCTCAAGGGGCCAAATGCTAGACTGAGTCTCTCCGATATGTGCCTTATGGAGCAATATCATGCAGAGACGACTCTGACCGATACCTCCACCTATCGACAGAGGCAATTCTCCTTCAAGCAGACGATGGTGAAAATAGAGACTCATTCTCTCTTCCTTTTCGGTCAATTTCAACTGACGTAATAGAGCCTCTGCATCCACTCGAATGCCCATCGAAGATAGTTCCATAGCAGCACCGAGCACAGGATACCAAACCAATAAGTCTCCGTTGAGTCCAAAATATCCCTCTTCGTTTTCCGTCGTCCAGTCATCATAATCAGGCGCACGCATGTCGTGTGGCTTGCCATCGGCCAACTTGCCACCGATACCCATGATGAATACTGCACCATGTTTCCGGCAAATCATGTTCTCACGTTCTTTAGCCGTCATGTCAGGATACATCTGTCGCAACTGTTCGGCATGAATGAAGAAAATGTCCTCTGGAAGGAACGGTTTTATGGCAGGATAGGTCTCACAGATGTAAAATTCCGTACGAAGAATTGCAGAATAAATCTTGCGGACAATTTTCTTCAGGAACTTTACATTGCGATCTTCCTTACGCATAACTCGTTCCCAGTCCCACTGATCTACATAGAGGGAATGGGTGTTGTCAAGTTCTTCATCAGCACGAATAGCATTCATGTCGGTGACTATGCCGAAGCCCTCTTCGATGCTGTATTCAGCCAATGTATTTCTTTTCCATTTAGCCAAGGAATGCACCACTTCGGCACGCGCTTCTTGCATATCTTTGATGGGAAAGTTCACGGCACGTTCCACACCATTAAGGTCATCGTTCATGCCCAGTCCCTTCAACACAAACAAAGGTGCAGTTACGCGACGCAAACGCAACTCTGTGCTAAGGCTTTGCAGAAAGAAATCCTTGATGTTCTTGATGGCCTGCTCGGTTTGTTTCAAGTTCAGTGCAGGCTTATAGTCGGTAGGAATAATGAGTTTGCTCATTGTTGTGTTCATTTATTCATATTCCTGCCAACTCTTGATCTGGATATCCTGCTGCGACTTCTGTGTGAATGCCTCAATAAAAGCACTAGCCAGACGCGCATTAGTCATAAGCGGAATATTGTGGTCGATAGCGCCACGACGAATACGATAGCCATTGGTAAGCTCGCGTTTTGAGCGGTTCTTGGGAATATTGATAATGAGGTCAAACTTGTGTGCTGCAATCATATTCATCACGTTCAACTCCGAATCTGGATTCTCATCGGGCCAGAAAACGGTGTTTGCTTTAGCTCCATTGTCATTCAAGAACCGTGCGGTGCCTGCTGTAGCATATATGGTATAACCAGACTTTGCAAGTTCAACAGCTGCATCAAGTAATGCCACCTTCGATTTGGCTTCTCCAGAAGAAATCATGATAGCCTTCTCCTTCGATGGCAGTTTGTAGCCAGTGGCGATAAGTGCGTTGAGCAGAGCTTCATCGAAGTCATCACCCAAGCAGCCCACTTCTCCTGTCGAACTCATATCAACACCAAGCACAGGATCGGCATTCTGCAGACGAGCAAACGAGAACTGTGAGGCCTTCACACCGATGCGGTCGATGTCGAACTCGCTCTTGTCTAGTTTCTGATAAGGAGCGTCGAGCATGATACGCGTTGCTGTGTCGATGAAGTTGCGCTTAAGCACCTTCGATACGAAGGGGAAAGAACGAGAGGCACGTAGATTGCATTCGATGACCTTCAGGTCGCGTCCCTTGGCGAGATACTGGATGTTGAATGGACCAGAAATATTGAGTTCCTTGGCAATAGCACGTGAGACCTTCTTAATCTGTCGAACCGTTGCAAACGAGATGTTCTGAACAGGGAAGCACATCGTGGCATCACCAGAATGCACACCTGCATATTCGATATGCTCTGAAATAGCATATTCCACAATCTCTCCTTCCTGTGCCACGGCATCGAATTCAATCTCATTCGTGTCGGTCATGAACTTAGATACTACTACGGGATATTCCTTCGACACTTCGCTGGCCATATCCAGGAAGCGACGAAGTTCATCATCATTATAGCAAACATTCATGGCAGCTCCCGAAAGCACGTATGAGGGACGAACGAGCACCGGATAGCCCACCTCATCAATAAACTTCTTGACATCGTCCATTGATGTAAGCGCGCTCCATTTCGGTTGATCAATACCAAGTTTGTCAAGCATAGCGCTAAACTTGCTACGATTCTCAGCACGGTCAATTGAGATAGGTGATGTTCCCAAAATGGGCACAGACTGGCGATAGAGCTTCATTGCCAAGTTGTTGGGGATCTGTCCACCTACCGAGACGATTACACCGCGAGGCTGTTCAAGGTCGATAACATCGAGAACGCGTTCGAACGACAGCTCATCGAAATACAGACGGTCGCACATATCATAATCGGTCGAAACAGTCTCCGGATTGTAGTTGATCATTATCGACTTGTAACCTAGCTTTCGGGCAGTATTGATTGCATTAACCGAACACCAGTCGAATTCAACGGAAGATCCAATACGATAAGCGCCCGAACCAAGCACAACTACAGATTTTTCATTAGAATAGTAGTTGACGTCGTGACCTTCCACAGCGTAGGTCATATATAGATAATTGGTTAGGTCGGGATGTTCCGAAGCTACCGTCGGTATTCTTTTCACGGCTGGAAGGATGCCTTTCTTCTTGCGCAATGAACGCACTGCAAGAACCTCCTTTTCCATATTGCTGCCAGCATGACGATTTAGCACAAAACGAGCAATCTGGAAGTCGGAGAAACCGAGTTCCTTGGCCTTCTTCAAAACATCATCAGGCAACTGGTCAAGCGATGTATAACCTTCTAGAACATGTTTGTAATCGACGATGTTCTTCATCCTTTCGATAAACCAAGGATCTATCTTGGTGAGTTCGAATAATCGATCGATGCTGTATCCTTCCTCCAAAGCCTGAGCTATGGCAAAGATACGCAGGTCGGTAGGGTTCGATAGTTCCTCGTCAAGATTGTCAAAGCGAGTGTGGTCGTTGCCAACAAAGCCGTGCATTCCCTGGCCTATCATACGCAAACCCTTCTGAAGCATCTCCTCAAACGATCGTCCGATCGACATGATTTCACCCACCGACTTCATCGACGAACCTATCTTGCGGCTAACACCCACAAACTTTGTGAGATCCCAACGAGGAATCTTGCAAATCATGTAGTCAAGTGAAGGAGCCACGTAAGCGGAATTGGTTGTTCCCATCTCGCCAATCTGGTCTAAAGTATAGCCTAAAGCAATTTTTGCAGCTACGAAGGCAAGTGGATAGCCTGTTGCTTTGGAGGCGAGAGCCGATGAACGCGAAAGACGTGCATTAATCTCAATAATACGGTAGTCGTTTAACTCTGCATTGAATGCAAACTGAATATTGCATTCGCCTACTATGTTCAGATGACGCACACACTTGATGGTCAGTTCTTGAAGCATTTTCACCTGCTCATCAGTGAGTGAACAAGTAGGTGCCACTACAATCGATTCACCTGTGTGGATCCCAAGGGGGTCGAAGTTCTCCATCGAAGCCACAGTAAAGCAATGATCGTTAGCATCACGAATGCACTCAAATTCAATTTCCTTCCAACCTTTTAGAGACTCCTCAACCAGAACCTGCGGAGCAAAAGTGAAAGCGCTTTCAGCAATCTCCTTGAACGTAGCCTCGTCAGGGCAAACACCAGATCCAAGGCCCCCTAAAGCATAGGCTGAACGTATCATGATAGGATACCCGATTTTGCGGGCTGATGCCAATGCTTCCTCCAATGTCTCACAAGCGTGGCTTACTGGCACCTTAGCGTTGATCTTGTTCAGTTCCTTCACGAAGAGGTCTCGGTCTTCAGTGTTCATGATTGCTTCCACACTGGTACCCAATACTTCTACACCATACTCCTTTAACACTCCTTTCTGATAGAGTTCCGTGCCGCAGTTGAGCGCTGTTTGTCCACCAAAGGCTAGAAGAATGCCATCGGGACGCTCCTTCTTGATAATCTCGGTGACATAATAGGTGTTCACCGGAAGGAAATATACAGTGTCAGCAATACCTTCCGAGGTTTGAATGGTAGCAATGTTCGGATTGACCAAAACAGAACTAATACCCTCTTCACGCAAAGCCTTCAGAGCCTGACTTCCAGAATAGTCAAACTCTCCGGCTTGTCCAATCTTCAAGGCTCCAGAGCCGAGAACTAGGACTTTCTTCAGTTTCTTTTTCATTGTAGATGAAATTTAATAAAGACCTAATATGTAAGTTGTCTCAGTTTTGTTCTTTAGTATTTGTTAAATAGATGCTAGTTCCTTCCTAAGATATCTAGTAGTCCAAGTATCGTACTGCTTGCAAATATCTTCAGGACTTCCATGAGCGATCAAGTATCCTCCGGCTGCACCTCCATCAGGTCCCATGTCGATGATGTAGTCGCAACATTTGATTACATCCATATTATGTTCAATGATAATTACGGTGTTGCCCTTATCTACTAATCGGTTAATACATGCCATCAGAACACGGATGTCCTCAAAGTGTAGTCCCGTTGTGGGCTCGTCGAGAATATAGACCGTCTTCCCTGTCTGTTTCTTGGACAGTTCAGCTGCAAGTTTAACACGTTGTGATTCACCACCCGACAAGGTAGTCGAAGGTTGTCCCAATTTGATATAACCCAAACCCACCTCCTGAAGCACTTTTATCTTGTTCAAAATGGCAGGCACATTCTCAAAGAACTCTACAGCCTGGTTGATGGTCATATTGAGTACGTCGGCAATTGATTTACCCTTAAAACGGACCTCCAGTGTCTCGCGGTTATATCGTTTACCTTGGCATACTTCGCAAGGAACCATAACATCAGGAAGGAAGTTCATCACAATAGTCTTGTAACCATTGCCCGAACATGCTTCGCACCTACCGCCTCCGATATTAAACGAGAATCGTCCTGGCTTATAACCTCTCATCTGTGCTTCTGGTAGTTGAACGAAGAGGTTACGAATGTCCTGGAATACGCCCGTATAAGTAGCAGGGTTCGATCGCGGTGTACGGCCTAAAGGTGACTGATCGACAGTCACCACCTTGTCGATGTATTCGAGTCCGCTTATCGACTTATAGGGAAGAGGTTGTGTTAGCGAACGATAGAATCTTTGGCTCAAGATAGGTTGAAGAGTCGCATTGACAAGCGACGACTTTCCCGAACCAGACACGCCAGTCACACCTATCAGGCATCCCAAAGGGAACTCAACAGTTTCGCCCTTGAGGTTGTGTCCCGATGCTCCATCGAGTACCAATATCTTACCATTTCCCTTACGGCGCGTGCTTGGCACCTCAATCCTGCGGTTACCATTCAAGTAGTCACTCGTCAGCGTATGCTCATGCAACATCTGTTCGGGTGTCCCTTCAAAAACCACATTACCGCCCTTGCGTCCTGCTCCTGGTCCAATATCCACAAGATAATCGGATTGTAGCATCATATCACGATCATGTTCAACAACTATGATAGTGTTGCCGATGTCGCGCAATTTCTTCAAAGAATGAATCAGTAGCTGGTTGTCTCGTTGATGCAGCCCTATTGAGGGTTCGTCGAGAATATATAGCACGTTCACAAGTTGAGAGCCAATTTGCGTTGCAAGACGGATACGCTGCGACTCACCGCCCGATAAGGTCATCGATGGACGATCTAGTGACAAATATCCTAAGCCCACTCCTATCAGAAACTTTATGCGCGATGAAATCTCCTTGATAATTTCTCCTGCAATGCTTTTCTGTCGCTCGTTCAATTTTTTGGGCAACATCTCTATCCATTTTGCGAGGTCAGTAATGGTCAAAGCACTTACTTGTGAGATGTTCTTGCCATCGATGAAGTAGTGTAACGATTCTTGATTCAATCGCTGACCATGGCAACAGGGACAAGCTTGAACAGTGCTAAAAGATTCCGCCCATCTTCTCTCCTTAGCTGAAGCATCGTCTCCGGCAGCATCCTTCAAATACTTTACAAGACCCTCATAAGGCATGGTCATCATAGAGTAACCAACAGTTTCTTCCGACACATGATAAGACTGCCCAGTTCCGCTTAGGACCGCCTCAATAGCTTCTTCGGGCAAGGAGCTGATGGGATCGTCGAGGGTGCAATCGTATGTTTCTAAAAGTGCCTCAATCTGCCAGAAGATCATGCTTTTCTTCTTCTTACCCAGGGGCACAATACCACCATCGGCAATAGAAAGAGAAGTATCCGGGATAATCTTCGATCGATCAACCATCGTCACCGTTCCCAGTCCGTGACAATGTGGGCAAGCGCCCATTGGGCTGTTGAACGAGAAGTCATGGGGAGCAGGGTCCTTGTACGAAAGGCCAGTCACTGGATCCATTAAGGTCCTCGAATAGTATTTCATATTCTCGTCACACATGATCATCATCATTCCGTCGCCATGACGCATAGCCAGTCGCACACTCTGACGCAAACGATGTTCGTCGATTGACTCAACACGTAACTTATCAACCACAAGTTCGATACTGTGATTCTTATAGCGGTCGAGTTGCAAACCATGCAAAATCTCGCGCATCTCTCCATCGATACGTACGTTCAGAAAGCCTTTTTTGCGCAAGTTCTCGAAAAGATCGCGATAGTGTCCCTTACGATTCCTCACGAGCGGAGACAAAAGAAATACACGTCTTCCTTCGTAATCCTTAAGAATTAGATTGATAATCTGGTCTTCACTGAACCTAACCATACGTTCCCCACTAAGATAGCTGTAGGCCTCACCAGCACGTGCGAACAACAGACGTAGGAAGTCGTAGATTTCTGTTGTGGTACCCACTGTCGATCGAGGATTGTGGTTTACCGTCTTCTGTTCAATACTTATGACAGGAGATAGACCCGATATTTTATCCACATCAGGTCGTTCCAGGTTGCCTAAGAAGTTGCGAGCATAACTCGAGAAAGTTTCAATATAGCGTCGCTGACCTTCTGCATAGATGGTATCAAAGGCTAATGAAGACTTTCCAGAACCTGAAAGACCGGTCACAACAGAAAGGCTGTGACCGGGGATGGTGACATCAATATTCTTCAGGTTATGGACTCTTGCGCCTAATACCTCTATTGCCATATTAAAATAGTGCCCGTCCTAAAAGACGGGCTTTTCGTGATTCGCCCTCTAATAGAGCGATGAGCATTATTCTTCAGTCTTGGCTTTCCAGCCGAGAGCGGAGGCACCAAGGACGGCAGCGTCGCCCGATGCGAGACCCGAAGGAAGGATTTTAATCTTGCCCTTCCAAATCTGCAAGAGGTTCTCCTCCATGGCTTTTACTATGGGTTTCATCAGTAAGTCGCCGGCGTTGGCAAGACCGCCAAAAAGAATTATAGCCTCAGGTGCCGAGAAAGCTACAAAATCAGCAAATGCCTGACCCATAATCCGACCAGTGAATTCGAAAATCTCTTTGGCTAGGGCATCTCCCGCCTGTGCTGCATCGAAGACATCCTTCGAAGTGATCTCCTCGGGAGTGAGATTACGAAGAGACGATGATGTCTCACGTGTTGCCAAGAATTCGCGTGCTGTGCGTGCAACACCCGTCGCTGAGCAGTAGCACTCAAGGTGATCAGTCATTCCACATCCACACATACGATTGCCGTTATGACGAATTCGTACGTGTCCAAGCTCGCCAGCAAAACCGTCATGGCCATATACCAATTCTCCATTGATGACGATACCAGAACCCACACCTGTACCTAGAGTAATTTCGATAAAATCGCGCATTCCGCGAGCAGCTCCGTAAGTCATCTCGCCAATAGCAGCTGCATTGGCATCATTGGTCACGGCCACAGGAATACCTAAGCGGTCATAAAGAGCATCAGCCAAAGGTAGAATGCCTTTCCATGGAAGATTAGGTGCATATTCAATCGTGCCAGTGTAGTAATTGCCATTGGGCGCACCAATACCGATACCTGTAATCATTTGAGGACCACCGACCTGTTCGAAAAGCTCAGAGAGCGTACGAGCGATAGCGTCAATGAAGTCACCGAATTCGATATAAGCTTTGGTCTTGATGGCATTTTTGGCAACAACTTTGCCACGACTATCAACAATACCCATCACGGTGTTTGTGCCACCGCAATCGATACCTACTACATAAGGTTTACAAGTAACCATAATAATATATATTTAAAAGGTGTAATATATTTTCGGGGGCAAATATAATAATTATTTGTTGAATTTGCAAGAAATTGCACGGTTTTTTGCAAAAAAAACTTCCAAAACAACTCAAATTATCTCAGTCGTAATACCTGCCCTTCATGTACAGTGGCCGAAACGAGTTTATTTCGTCGCATCAGACTCTTAATTGTCACACCATATGTTTGAGAGATACTCCACATTGATTCACCCACCTTAACGCGATGTATAGTGAATTCCTTTGATGCTTTACTGCGCTTGCTTTGCAAATAGATTATGTCATTCTCTTTTAAGACAGATCGTTTAGTCAAGTCATTGTATCGTCTTAGCTTTCGTTCGTTAATGCCGTAGTCTTTGGCAATAGCAGCCAAATCATCATCCTTTAAACAGCGCACGTATTTCAATCCACGTTTGGCACTAGTCACGTATAAAGTGCGGTGAACCGACGACACCTTCTTATTCTTCAATATATCATATACATCCAAATGATAAGTTTCTATCAAGTTAACGAGCAACGTCCCATATTTTGGATTCGTCGCATATCCACAAGCTTTCAGTCCATGAGCCCAGTTCTCGTAGTCACGCACATCCAGTTTAAATAGAGAAGCATAGCGTGGATTGTCTCTCAAAAAAGTAGAATGGTACTCATAGCCCTCAGCAACGCTGCTGAACTTACAGAATGGCTCATCTTTGGCATCGTCGTCACAGAGCACTGTCGGCCCCTTCCAGTTTCTGCTATAAGCTTTGATGCCAAAATGGTTGTTGGCCACAACAGCAAGATAACTCGAACCATAACCTGACTCCAAGATACCCTGAGCTAGAGTGATCGACGCGGGTATGCCATACTTGTGCATCTGCTTTTGTGCCATCTCTGAGTATTTCGCACAGTACTCTTCCACAGTAAGACGTGGACCCATAGTCGGGCATTTAGCCTTTTTTGCACTAACAAGGGGTGCAAAAATGAGTTGAACGGTGACAAAAGCAACAAAAAATAATGTTTTTTTAAAGAAATTATGACAACTTATTTGGATATTTGTTTTTTTTACCATATATTTGCAGTGTTATAAAACCAATATCACTATGAAAACCATAGAAATCGCTGCAAAGATACGCATTTTAGACGAATCTGAGCTCACTTTAGACCAAAAAAATGTTGTTGAAGCTGCAAAAAAGGCAACTTTACGCTCCTATTCGCCTTATTCACACTACAAAGTTGGCGCAGCATGCCTGCTCGACAACGGAGAAATCATTACAGGAAGTAACCAGGAGAACGCTGCTTATCCCAGCGGACTGTGCGCCGAGCGTACTGCCGTGTTCTATGCGCAAAGCAAATACCCAGAGGCCCGTATTCTCAAACTATGCATTGTCGGCAAGACGGCTTCCAATGTTTTCTCCAAGGGAATATGTGCGCCATGCGGAGCCTGCCGTCAGGTTATCCTCGAAACCGAATACCGATGCGGAGCTCCCGTCGAGATTCTCCTCCCTTCACAACACGGAATTTATGTCATTAATGGTATCTCGACTTTACTACCTTTCGGTTTTTCATACGACGAAGTAACAGAAACGTAATTTGAAATCATTTTTTTTATATCGTCCTAAGTTATCAACAATCTAAATATCCCTTTTTCAAGTAGAAACACAACTATTAATACTATTTTAAATTGTTGATAACTTCCGAAAGGAACTATTATAACCACCATTTATCTATCTCTGTTTCAATATCTTGTACGCCAAGAATCAAATGAATCCAAAGAGTCTTGACAATTGATTATGGAAATTGAAAATCAACGAGTTAGAATTTTCCAAATTTTTTTGCATTTTTTTTGCTCTTGCACCGTATTTTTTTTTTCTATATCTTTGCACCGCGATAAGGATAATTCGCCCTTATCGCAACCAGTTTGACCAATCATAACAAACATTACCCAATATAACCCTATCGAACTTTTCGAACCTTTCGAATCATTCGAACCTTTTGAATCTTTATAACAACTGTAAGTAAATGGCTGCTCAATTTGAGACACAGTGGGAACAATGCCTCGCCATCATCAGGGAGAACCTGCACAACGAGGAGGCCTACAAAGCCTTCTTTGCATCGGTGCGCGCTGGCAGCTATCAGGACGGCAAGTTGACCTTGCTCGTCCCCTCGCACTTTGTCTATGAAGCACTCGAGTCAGACCAATACTTCGACCTGTTGAAAAAAATCCTGCGACGAATATACGGCCCGACAATAAGATTAGGATATAAGATAGCCGTGGTCAAAACCAAGGAATCCGAAACTCATAACGATGACAACGCTTCCATCCGACTCGATGCTCAACATCGTCAAGAGACTAAGCAGGAACCCGACTTCGACTCGCACCTCAATCCCAATTGCACACTCAGCTCCTTCTGCCCAGGCAAATCAAACGAGCTCGCACTTAGTGCAGGTATCACCGTCTGCAATCATCCCGGTCATTCAGCATTTAACCCCTTCTTCATTTTCGGGGCTAGCGGTGTCGGTAAAACCCATCTAGCACAAGCTATTGGTCTAAGCATCCTCGATAATGATCCCACCAAACATGTCCTCTACGTCACCGCATATCAGTTCAAGGTTCAGTACACTGATGCCGTACGACAAAACCGCCTGAATGATTTCATAAACTTCTACCAGAGCATCGATGTGCTTATCGTGGATGACATACAGGAGTTTGCTGGCAAAAACCTCATTTCAACGCAAAATACCTTCTTTCATATCTTCAACCACCTGCACCAACTCGGCAAGCAGCTCGTCATGACTTGCGACCGCCCTCCTGTTGAGCTAGAAGACCTCGTTCCTCGTCTTCTTACCCGCTTCAAGTGGGGCTTTATCGGTGAGATTGAACGTCCAGATTACGAACTCCGAAAGGGCATTCTCCGCAGCAAGTGCAAGAAGGAAGGTATCACCATCAGCGAGGAAGTTATCGACTATATTGCACGAAATGCCACTGATAACGTGCGTGACTTAGAAGGAGTAATCAACTCCTTGCTAGCCCACTCCATCGCCTTCAATCGCCCAATTGATCAAGAGCTGGCTACTCGCGTCCTCCGCATGATAGTTAAGATTGAATCGAAGGTAATTACCTGCGAGAACATCATCAATCTCGTCATTCAGAATTTTGGCATCGATTTGAAGAGTCTTAATTCAAAAAGTCGAAAAAAGGAGATTGTTCAGGCACGTCAAGCCGCTATGCACCTCAGTCATCGATTTACTACGCTCTCCATCGTTCGAATCGGCGAAGTGATTGGTGGACGCGATCATGCAACCGTTCTCAGTGCTTTCAAGAAAGTAGAAGACATGCTTCAAACAGATCCAAATTTCACCTCGAAGTACAAGGCTGTGGAGATGCTGTTGACCGCCAAGCGTGATTGATTTTTATTAGAAAACTAATTGATAAAGGGTCTGTATCCAACAATACAGACCCTTTATCTTTGTGATCAATGACTGACGTCACAATTATCAAACAGAAATGGTATCGGCTAGTCAAATCCCCTCATTACTTCTTCTTGCCGAAGAACGTTGAGAATAACCAAAGCACAACAATAGCACCAATAACGGCGACGAAGAGCTGTCCTAGACAGCCATAGCCAGAAGTACTAATGCCTAGAAGTTGGAATATCCAACCACCAACAGCCGAACCAACGACACCGAGAATGAGGTCAATGATGCAACCGTTTCCACCATTTCCTTTAATACGGCTAGCTATATAGCCAGCTACGATGCCTAAAACAATAACATAAACCCAGTTCATAATATTATATTATTAACGATTAATATTTCAAAGACAATTAACAATTTTCTACTTATTCTTCGTAGATAAAAGTCTTTGATCTTGATTCAGAGTATTTTTTTCCTATCAATGTTTTGCCCTCTTTCTTGAAAGACACAATATACTCATTAGGCTTATCTTTGGTATCAAGGATATTGGCTTCAAAATTACGGTCAGTGTGATCTTTACCTGTACGCCCTTCAAAATCGTGTTTCCCGTAAATCTTTACTTCGCGATCATTAACATTCTGAACACTATCAACTTTTAACGAGCCTGCCACATATTTTCTTTTTCCAATTAAATCCTTGAACAATTCGTCATAATTTTGTTGGCAGAACTTGTCCAAAAAGCGCTCATAATAATCATTGTTTTTCAACTTGTTTATGTCTTCCGATAATTGTAAACCATCTTCATTTGAATCATAATAGAAGGATTGTGTGCGTGATTCAGAATCTGTTTTACCAGTGATGGAAGTCAATCCCTTTTTCTCTTTAGCAAATGTTACGACATACTCATTGGGCTTTTCATTGTTCTCTTGGACACAGGCTACAAAAGATCGGTCTTCATGTTCTTTTCCGAAACGTCCTTCAAAATCGTGTGTTCCATAAACGAGAACCTTGTTTCCATCAAGGTAAGAAACACTATCAACCTTCAGAGAACCTGCCACATACTTTCTTGTTCCCATGATGTCTTTAAATAGTGCATCATAGTGCTGACGACAAAAAACATCTAGCATTTGTTGATAAAACACATCAGATTTTACCGCAGGCAGAGCCTCGGCTTTTAGCTCGGCTTGAGCTTCTGCTGTCTTCCCATTTGTTTCATCGGTTGAAGGAGCACCGTTGTCCTTCTGATTACTTTGACAAGAAGCAAACATCAAACCCATACACACGTACAAAAAGTACGAAAATTTACTGCATTTTTTCATAATGTTAATTTTTTGGTTAATATAATTAGGACATATCTATCTTTGTTGTTTTAATCATCGACACGAGCATCACGTTCGTCAATCCATTCATTGACATAGGCAAGGATAAGATTAGTAAGTGGGAGGGCGATGATGAGTCCAATAAAGCCGAGAAGTGCTCCCCAAACGGAAAGTGCGAGAAGCATGATGGCGGGATTGAGTCCCATGGCCTTACCCATTATACGAGGAGTAAGCACCATATCCTGTATGGTCTGAACAACGGCAAAAACGGCGAAAGCTGAAAGCAGGATAAGCCAGAAACTGCCGCCTGTGTCGTAAGCCTTAAGCAGTGCCAACATGATGGTAGGAATAATACCAACCAGTTGAAGATATGGGATGAGGTTGAGCAGTCCGATGAAGAGCCCTAAGCCGATAGCCATCGGGAAATCGATGATACTGAAACCTATAGCGAAGAGAATGCCTACACAAAGAGCAACGAGCGATTGTCCACGGAAATAGTTGCCCATATTTGTGCGCATACGTCCGACAACATTCTGCACATGTCCGCGACTTGCCTTTGGCCACAAACGTTGCCACCCTTGCGACAACTGCTCATAGTCAAGTAGGATGAAGAACAGGTAAAGCAGCGTGACTATAATAGTAACAAGGCCGCCAATGATGCTAAACGCCTGAGACAAAACACCTCCCACGCCAGGGAGAACTTTCTGAACGATTTCGATGATGTTGCCGTTCTCGAGAAGGGTCAGCCAGTCATAATCGGAAATATAGGGTAAAACAAACTCTTCGAGCAGCGAGGGCACGCTCTTGTTCTGACCGACTTTCGACAAATAGGATGTGATGAGTTGCTCAAGTCGTACGGTCTGTTCTATAAATGAAGGAACGATAAGCGAAAAGAATCCAGCCACAACGGCAATCACCATAACAAGAGTAACGACAATGCTCAACACGCGGTTCTTCAATTTGAGCTTGTGCTGA
Source organism: Bacteroidales bacterium (assembly GCA_017548545.1). Classification (GTDB taxonomy): domain Bacteria; phylum Bacteroidota; class Bacteroidia; order Bacteroidales; family UBA3663; genus Liminaster. The sequence continues at coordinate 77,477 of JAFYZW010000156.1, forward strand.
ACAAAGAGAACCAGCGGATAGAGCAAATATGCGATGCCAAAGGCCACAAAGAACGGCAGCAGCACACCACTCAGATAGTTGATGAGCGCTAGGACGGCAATGAATACCGCTGCTAAGGTGATAGCTCGTATCAGACGGTCGAGCGTGATGGGTTGTCGTTCTTTTTGCATTTTTATAATAGATTACTTCTTTTTATATGGGTCATTGACGCGGTCGGAATTGTGAGAAACAAAATCCTTCCACGACTTGGCACATCCCTTGGAGGAAGAACCAAGCTGACGCGAGGTTGCGTAATGATGGGCAAGAGCTATAGCCAAGGCATCGGTAGCATCGAGTTTCTGCCCTTCAAACAATTCGTCGGTAAGTTGTAGTTCCCGCTTGACCATCTCGGCAACTTGCTCTTTGGAAGCATTACCGTTGCCAACTATGGAAATCTTAACCTTGGCGGGAGGGTATTCGAATATTGGAATGTCATGCACGACAGCAGCCGAAATGACAACCCCCTGGGCTCGACATAGTTTGATGAGCGAATTAGGATTAATTCCTACGAAAGGCGACTCGATAGCTAGTTCATCAGGGTGATACTCATTAATGAGCTGTATTGTACAATCGTGGATGCGACGCAGACGCACGTAGTGATTTTCGATTTTCGACAACGAGAGCACACCCATAACAACGAGCTTAGGTTTACGCTCCTCAACTAAAAGGACCGCATATCCCATCACGTTTGTTCCAGGGTCGATTCCAAGGATGTATTTCTCGTCCATTACAACTAGTTTTCTGGTGCATCCAGCTCCTCTATGCCCAAGATTGAGGGATCGAAGATAAGAGAATCATCCTCGTTCATTGCCTCATACTGACGCAGCGATCTCAGGTTGATCTGCACAAGTTCGTTCTCGCGTATAGACTTAGGATATTTAGACAATGCTTGTTCAAACTCATCGGCAGACTGTACATCGATATGCCGCATGATAACAGCGTAGGCTGCTGCCTGATTGTGGCGATTAGCCTCATAAGCAGAATCAAGGATGTGATTCATCGACTCGCGGAACTGTTCCGCAATCTGCATCTGTAATTCCTCAGACACCTCCTCACCTGTTGATCGAAGACTATCGGTAAGCTCAGCTAAATATTCGTATGTCTCTGAATTCAAGTTTTCAAGTGCTGCATCAAGGTCAGACATAGCCTCGTTGGAGGGTGTTCCTGACACGGTGATGTCGGGATTGATGAAGATTTCTATGTCGCCGGGCTCAACGACGAGTAGGGTGCTGCCAAGTTGACTGACAAACTGTACGAAATACGGATCTCGGCTATCAACCTCGCCTTCAAAGTGGAAGGTGTTGTCGAAGATACGTGCCGAGTCGAGTAACTGGTTCTCAAAATCGAGAAGATAGACCCACGAACCGTCAAACGAAGGCACATCAATGATAGTGTCACCATAAGGAATCTGTGAGGGCAAATCAAGTGTACCTGTGATGGTGTAGGGCATTTCACGCTTACAAGCACATAAAGCAAAGAGTCCAATTACTAAAGCAAAGAGCAAGTACTGGTTGTTTTTCATACATTGAGTAGCTGTAAATGTTGATATAGTTTCTGGACAGGAAGTCCCATGACATTGAAATAAGAGCCTTCGAGGCGGGTGCAGCCAACATAGCCTATCCATTCCTGGATGCCATAGGCTCCAGCCTTATCAAAAGGGCGATAGGTGGTGATATAGTAATTAATCTGCTCATCGGACAATGAGTCGAATGTCACGTCAGTAACGCAGACGAACTCACGATGGTCAACAGCGCTGCGCAGACATACTGCAGTATAGACCTGATGAGTGCGGCCACTCAGCAGATGGAGCATCCTATGCGCATCATCAACATCGACAGGCTTACCTAACTCCTGCCCATTAGTCCAGACGATGGTGTCAGCCGTTATAAGCACTTCTCCCGGCTGGAGCGCCATGTCGTAGGCGTGCATCTTGAGTCGGGCGATATGCAAGGGGATGTCTCCCCCTTGAAGATGGATAGGATGCCTCTCGTCGATATCTTTAAGGTGCACCACTTCCATTGGGATGTCGAGACCGGCAAGGAGTTCGCGACGTCTTGGGCTGTTACTGGCTAAAAGAAGTTTCTCTACCATCCAAAAGCTATTTTATCAGACATCCATTGACCTTGAGCTTTAAGAATCTGCTCGATAACATCACGGACAGCACCATGACCACCCAAAAAGGGACTGACATAGCGAGAGATTGTCCGAATCTCGGTAGCAGCATCGGCCGGACAAACTGGACAGCCTACTAGTTGCATAATCTCATAGTCAGGGATGTCGTCGCCCATATATAGCATTTGCTCAAAAGAAATGCCCGTACGATGAGCCAAATCTTCTAAATCGTGAATCTTGTAGCTCGACTCCATATAAATATACGTAACACCCAGGTATTCGTATCGACGACGGATATTCGGACTATGACCACCCGATATGATCGCAATGACTAAGCCACGCTTGACAGCAAGTTGTATGGCATAACCATCCTTGACATTTAAAGTACGTAAAGGTTGACCATCCTCGTCCATGGCAATTGTACTATCAGACAACACACCATCGACATCGAAAACTAAAGCCTTTATCTTAGACAGGTCGTAGTCAATCACCTTTCGAACTCCTCTTAATCATCAATAATGGATACCCAACCGTGTTTGTCCTCAATATCACCATATTGAATTCCGCGAAGGGTTTCGTAAAGCTTGGTACAAACAGGACCTGGAACAGTACTAGGCAGGATGTTGTATGTCTTGTCCTCGTCAAGGTCATCAATACGATATATGGGTGCGATGACGGCGGCAGTACCACACATGGCAGCCTCATCAAGATATGCGAGTTCCTCAACAGGCATAGGACGAATCTCGACTTTAAGACCGAGATCGCGTGCCACCTGCTGAATAGACATATTAGTGATGGAGGGCAAGATTGACTCAGAGTCTGGTGTTATGTAGGTGTTGCCGTCGATTCCAAAGAAGTTGGCAGGGCCACACTCATCGATAAACTTCTTACTTCTAGCATCAAGATAGATGACAGCACTATAACCTTTCTCATGAGCCATCGCACCCGAAACAAGGCTAGCAGCATAATTTCCTCCCACTTTTACACGTCCAGTTCCGAGAGGAGCTGCACGATCGAAACCACGCATGATACAGCAAGGAGTAGCCTTGAAGCCATCTTTGAAGTATGGTCCAACTGGCATAACAAAGATGATGAACTCATATTCATCGGCAGGGGCAACGCCTATCTCGGGGCCTGTACCGAATAGAACTGGACGGATATAAAGCGAACAGCCTGTTTCATAAGGAGGCACAAGAGAGCTGTTGAGTTTTACAACCTTAATGACGGCTTCCTCGAAAAGACCATCAGGCAATGGCTGCATGAGAATGGTATGACATGTATTCTGGAGACGTTTGGCGTTCTCATTCATACGGAACACACGTATCTTGCCATCTTTGCCACGGAAAGCCTTCAACCCTTCAAAGCCAGCTTGGCCATAATGCAGCACAGTGGCGGCCATATGCATAGTTACTTCTTCGCTTTCGCTGACACGAAGTTCACCCCAAGCACCATTCTTATAGGTGCAACGTACATTGTAAGGAGCTTTGCGGTATCCGAAACCGAGACTACTCCAATCGATTTGTTCTGCCATTTTATACATAAATAAACTTAATACAATACCTTTATAAAATATAAATATACGGTGCAAAGATAAAGCATTTATTGTTAACTTGTTCATTTTGGATGCTATTTTTTTGTATTTTTTGTCAAATTTATGTATTTTTGCCGAAAAACAGATAATAATATTTGGTTATAATAGTAAAAATATCTATCTTTGCGCCGCTTTTGAGTTTAAACATCAGCATCAGGCGGGATGTCCGTGAGCCAAGACTCAAATATAAAGCGCCCGTCGTGAACCGTGTGATGGTATTTTGCTTCAAGGGCAAAAAGAGTAACACATTTTA
>JAFYZW010000009.1 GCA_017548545.1 Bacteroidales bacterium
ATCTCCTCGTCACGGCCTATCACGGGGTCAAGCTTGCCCTTTCGAGCCAGCTCGCACAGGTTCTGGGCATACTTGTCCAGCGCCTTCTCACCCTGCTGCTGGGTGTTCGGATAATTCATGTTTGTTGCCATAGTAGTATATTTTTAGTATTGTATTATTTTAAAAGGAAATTACATCTTCCTTTAGGCAAGAGCTGTGCCTAAGTCGCAACCCATAATTTGTTCAGACAATTTGTCACATTTTGCGACAGAATTGTAGTCATTTAGCCCCTTGGTGGCATTTTCTCATTGTTAATTATTCATTGTTAATTGTTAATTCAAAAATATTCCTTATCTTTGCCCCGAATTCTGAACACATAACGCTATGAAACATTGCCATCTGTTGATTGCAGCCCTTATGCTGCTTATTGTTTGTCTGGTTTTCCCGTTGGCGACTATGGCCCAGTCCTTCGACCGGTATTTCGAAGATAATACCCTGCGCCTTGACTACATCTTTGCAGGCAATAGCGAGGAACAACACATCTACTTCGAGCAACCCTACAAGCAAGCTCGATGGGCGGGCCGACGGAGTCGCTTGTCTGAAACGTTCCTGCATGGCAATGGCCAGCTTACCGTGCGCGACCACGCATCGCAGGAGGTTATCTATGTCTGGACCTTCTCGACATTGTTTCAGGAATGGTTGCTCGAGGACGAGGCAAAGACTGTGAGCCGTGCCTTCGAGACGAGCTACAATATCCCTTATCCCAAAGCACCGGTCGATATCACAGTCACCTTGACCGACAATCACCAGCGGGTCATAGCATCGCTCACCCACATCGTGGATCCTGCGGATATACTGATTCGTCCCATTGGCGACAATGGCATACCTTTCTATTATCTGTGGAAAGGCGGACAACCGGTCGATAAGCCACAAAAATCGGTGGCGTCACGCAGTTATGAGGCCACCGAATTCGATTCGTTTGAAGATGTGAACATCACCGATTGTGTCGATTTTGCCATTCTGGCCGAGGGTTATACCGAACAGCAGATGGGCAAGTTCTATGCCGACTGTCAGCGTGCTGTCGATGCGCTCTTTGCGTGGGAACCTTTCGCCAGCCTCAAGGAGCGCTTCAACATCGTGGCCGTAGCGGCACCCAGCCGAGAGGCAGGTCCTTCAGTCCCGCATCGTGGCGTGTGGAAAGAGACGGCAGTGCGCACCCACTACGACACGTTCTACAGCCAGCGTTATCTCACTTCGCAGGATATGCACACGATCTATGACCTCCTCTCGGGTGTGCCTTTCGAACATATCATGGTGCTGGTCAATTCCGACACCTACGGTGGGGGAGGCATCTACAACCAGATCACCTTCGCCACAAGCGACCATCCCACCTTCCGCGAAGTCTTTGTGCATGAGTTCGGACACTCCTACGCAGGATAGGCCGACGAATATGCCTACGACGATATGGACAGCGAATGGTATCCGGCCGATACCGAGCCTTGGGAACCCAACGTGACCACACTGAAGGACTTCGCCAGCAAGTGGGCTGACCTGATGCCCAAGGGACAGCCCATCCCCACGCCTCTCGATCCCAATGTGCCCGATTATCGTGCTGCACGTGGTGATGCAAAGGCATTGGCAAAGTTGAATGCAGCCACGCAGGTGGTGGGCGTCTTCGAAGGCGCAGGCTATCAGAGCAAAGGCTGTTATCGCCCCGCTCAGGAATGTCGAATGAAGGTCAATGAAGTGAAGGACTTTTGTCCTGTCTGCGCCCGCGCCATCCATCGTATCACCGACTTCTACACGGGGCATTTCTAACAAGACAGCACTTTATACGACACGCAGTTGTTGTGAATCAACTCCCAATCGAGCTCTACGCCCACACCAGGAGCCTTGGGAACAGTGATGTTTCCATCGGCATCGATAGGCAGAAGCCCCTTCATCGGGAACTGGAAATCCTCCTCAGGCACGAAATATTCGAACCATTTGCAGTTGCGAATGGCGCATGATACATGCAGGTTGACGATGTCCATGTAGTTCATCGTGGTGGTATGTACCTCGCAGTTCAGCCCGAAACTCTCGGCCAGATGGGCAATCTTCATCGTACCCGTGATGCCGCACTTCCACGACACATCGGCACGAACAATGTCGGCAGCTTTCTGATTGATCACCTGTGCCACACCCCAATGACAGCCTCGTGTGGTCTCCGTGGCTGCAATCGGCAGGTCGAGAGCCTTGCACAGCTCCGTATATTTATATAGCTCGAAATCCCTGAAAGGCTCCTCCAACCAAATGTAGTTGAGTCGCTCCAACTGGCGACCCACCTTGATAGCCTCGTCGAGCGTATATTCGGCAACGGGGTCTGACATCAGTCCGAAATCATCGCCCATCGCCTTGCGCAGATTCTCATGGATGCGCATATCGGTCTCGAAAGGTCCGGGTGGATGTACCTTATAACACTTTATGCCACGCGCCTGATAGTAGAGTGCCTCGTCGATATATTCCTGTTCAGAAGTATGGAACAGTCCGCTGGCATAAACGGGCAGTTGCTCGCGATAGGCACCCAGATACTGATAGAGCGGCAGTCCGGCAGCCTTCGCACAGATATCCCACAGGGCGACATCAATCGGCCCGGGCAGATAGACGGGGAAGAAGGTCAGATGGCGGTCGATGTTCCAGAACTCGTGCCATATCTTCTCCCTGTCGTAGGGCGAACGACCCAACACCACAGGGGCGATGTTGTCCATGATATACGCCTCGGTGACATTGCCCGAACGAGCCGCCAGGGCGGTGGCGATACCCTCGATACCTGTATCGGTGGTCAGCTTCAGCACCAGCACGTCCCAGTCCATCGCACTCTTGCCCTTGCGCTTATCGTCGAACAGACACTTGTCGCGGCGCACCCACCAGGTTTCAATCTTTTGGATAATCATAGTTTATTCGAATTTGATTTGTTTGATAGGAACGAATAGTTTCAGCGTGAGCCACGCCAACAGATACATCGTGCTGGCTATCATGAAGATCGTGGCATAGCTGCCCGTCCACTCCAGGATTAGTCCCACGAACGACGAGGCCAACGCTCCACCCACGGCACCGCCCACACTGCTGATGCCTGTCATTGAGCCCACCACCTGTTTGGGATAAACATCCGAGACAATCGTGAAGATGTTCGAGGCCCATGCCTGATGGCAACTGGTAGCCAGTCCGATAATCAGCACCACAATCCACATATTTTGAATATGCGGGACTGCATTGAGCGGCAATACCAATAAGGCAAACAGCAGGATGGTCGTCTTGCGGGCAAAATCGAGTGAACGGCCGAAGCGGACAAACTGCGACGACACGTGTCCGCCATAGATGCCTCCGAAGCTCGACATCGCATAGATGATAATCAAGGGCAGCACGGTGGCCTTCAGATCGACACCATGCGTCTTGTTGAGGAAGTCGGGCGTCCAGAAGAGGAAGAACCACCATACCCAATCGGTCACAAAGCGGGCGAAAACGATGGCGTAGGTCTGGCGATGACTGAACAGTTCGCCCCAAGTGACGGTGCGGTCTTGCGGCACCTCCTCCTCGTCGCTCTCGTCCTTTGAATGAATATACTCCAATTCCGCAGCATTCACCTTGGGATTCATCTCAGGCGCCTTGTAGATGAGCCACCAGGCCACTACCCAGATGAACCCCAGCAAACCGGTGATGATAAAAGCCCAGCGCCAGCCCAACTTCAATGTAATCGTTGTCACAATGATAGGAGCGACGATGGCACCAATCGTCGAGCCGGAATTGAACAAGCCCGTCGCGTAAGCCCTATCGCGTTTCGGGAACCATTCGGCTATCACCTTCACGGCAGCAGGGAAGTTGCCGGCTTCACCCAAACCCAGAACAGCCCGAGCACCTCCAAAACCAGTAACCGAGCGCACGGTAGCATGCAGCACTGCTCCTAAACTCCATACGACGATGGCGATGGAATAGCCCAGTTTGCTGCCGAACTTGTCGAGCATCCGACCGCAAACCAGCATACCGATGCCGTATGCCACCTGGAAGGCCGTCACGATATAGCCATAATCGATCTCCGACCATCCAAGGTCATCTTGGATATAAGGTTTCAGCAGACCGATCACCTGACGGTCAATATAGTTGATGGTAGTAGCAAAGAAAATCAGTGCCACCACCGTCCATCTGACTCTTGTCGGCTTCATATACCAAATGTTGTCATGTTTTACCTGGATTCCGAATTGAAAAATTAATAAGACTCGGCAAAAATAACATAAATATCCCACATTTCCAAGTTTCAAGGCAAAAATCACCCAATTATTGATCTCATACCCCACAACAACCGATTACACAAAGTCAAAATCAACATCATAAAAACCCATCTTGAAGAAAAAAAACATCCCCACCCTTCAATCGATAAAAGACGGCGAGGATTGTCAAATTGTAAATCGTCAATTTGTCAAATATAGCCCCTTTTTGTTACATTCCTCAAATATTTCCCCTTGTATTTGGTACAAAGGGGATTTTTTTGTATCTTTGCGGCGAAAAATAAGAAACAAATATGCCTCAGAACTACCATATCACCAAGCTGCGCCAACCTGCCACTGCTCGCGAGAAAGGACTCCATCTGCTTCTCTTCGTGGGGCTCTTAGGCTATGCCTGGTATCTGTTAGCCATCAGCAATGCGCAGCTGCTCTATACGGCACAAGACTTCAATCCCTGGTTGGGCACCGATGCCTATTGGCAGCAGATGGTAGGCCATCCAGGCGGTTGGCGCGAGTGGTTGGGCGGCTGGTGTACCCAAAACTTCTACTATCCTAAGCTCGGCGCCTCACTCCTCGTGGGGTGTTGGGGGCTGATTGCGTGGTTGCTATTGCGTGCCAATCGGCTTCGTGGATTTTGGGCAGCCTTGGTCTTCATTCCTATCGTGGCGCTGTTGGCAAGCACTACTCAGTTAGGCTATTGGATCTTCTGCCTCAAGTTGCCCAGCTACTGGTTCGGCCCCACTTTAGGGGTGCTGGCGGTGGCTCTCGTGCTCTATCTCTACAGTCTGCTTCGTCGTGAGCGCTATCGTCTCTTGGTGCTCTTTGTCTGGAGTCTCTTCTCCCTTCCCCTCTTGGGCTGGTACGGCACGCTCGGCATCGTTGTATTGCTCCTCAGCACCCCGCTACGCACGTCGCTCAAGGTTTGGAGCTGCCGTCTGGGCATGATTGTCTTGCCGCTCACGGCCGTAGCTCTCTGGTATCACGAGTCTCCCTCATTGCATTGGCACGAACCGCTGCTGCTCTACGGTTGGCATCATTTCACCATCCCCGAGACCTCTACCCCACTGCTCGAGTGGCCCTTCCGCATCCTGGCGGGCAGTATGCTCCTACTCCCGCTTTTGGCTCGCCTCGGTCGTCGGTTCGAGAAGTTAGGAGTTGTGGCTCTTCTCCTGCTCATCGCTGCCTTGGCAGGTGGCAATATGCTCAACTATCGCAACCGGAATTACCACACCGAGCTACAGATGCTTCGTGCGATGGACGAGGGCCGTTGGGACGAGGTGATAGCCCCCATGCAATCGCTCCAGCAGATGCCTACCCGCGAGATGGTCCTGATGACAGATGTGGCATTGGCACAACAGGGTCGATTGGGAGACCAAGGCTTCAGCTTCACCTTTACGGGCATCCGTCCCGCCATGAATATAGACCTGCCCATCCACATGGCACACTCGGCCAGCCCCAACATCTACTATTGGCTCGGCCTACCCAACTACGCCTTCATGTGGTGCCAGGAGGACAATATCGAGTATGGCCTCTCGCCCTACTTCCTGCGCATGATGTACCGTTGTGCCATTGCCAATGACGAACTCACCACGGCCAGCAAATATCGACAGTTGCTCAATACGCTCACCTTCCATCGCGATTACGAGGTTTCGGCCCAAGAGACAGCCGCAGTGCGTCGCTTCATGACCCGGAATGACGAGGTGACCAACGATCGCGGCTATTGCGAAATCTACCTCACCGAGCGCCTGAGCCAGGAGCAATACGACACGGCTTCGGAACAACAGTTGGCCGTTCACTTCGCCATGCTTCGTCGCGATCGTCTCTGCTTTGCCCGCACCTTGGCTCGTTACATTGAGCTGGCGGGATCTTCAGCCCGATTGCCTCGACACTTCCAGGAGGCGACCTTGCTCTTCGGTCTTTCCGAGGGGCTCGATATCGATCCCGAGATTGCCGCTCGCTATCAGAGTTATCGCCAACAGCTCGAAACGGCCGATCAGATGGGTCAATCCCAAGAGTCTATCGGCAAGCTGCTCAGACCCCGGTATGGCTTTACCTACTGGTGGTATTACGACTTCTACACCTTCAACAAGACCTATTAGTGAAACAGCTTCTCTACACAATCACGCTCCTCTTGCTCCTCTGCGCCTGTTCTCGCTCCGCAGTGGAGCCCAGCCAGTATCAGCCCATAACCCAGCAAGCAAGCATTCTGCCCGATATCACGGGGGCCACGATTCCCGTCAACATCGCCCCGCTCAACTTCTCGGTCTGTGGTGATAGCATCGACCAGTGTGTAGCCCGTTTCGACTACCCCGGTGGCAGTGTCTGCTTTGGCGAGAATCATCGCGTCATAATCGAACCAGAGCAATGGCGCCAGATGCTCACCCGATGCGTAGGCGATAGCCTCTACGTCACCCTCTACACGCACAGTGCGGCTACAGGTTGGCTCCAGCATCCACGCTTTGGCATCGAGGTGGTGAGCGACAGCATCGACCGCTACGTGGCCTATCGCCTCATTCCGCCCTACAATACCTACGAATGCATCAGCCTCGCCTATCGCGACCTCGAGAGCTTCGACGAGGTAGAGTATTACAACAACCAGATGCTCGACAACCCACAGGGTGGTCATTGCGTGAATTGCCATGCCTTCCAAAGCAATCGTCCCAACCGCTACCAGCTGCATGTCCGCGAGGAGTACGGCGGCACCGTGGTCTATAACGAGGGCCGATGGGGCAAATACAATATGAAGCTGCCCAACACCATTTCGGGCGCGGTCTATCCCGCCTGGCACCCCACGCTACCTCTCATCGCCTATTCGGTGAACAAGACCTTCATGGAGTTTCACACCAATGGTCTGACCAAATCGGAAGTGCAGGACACCCAGAGCGGACTGATTCTCTACGACGCAGATCACGAGCGTGTTATCCCCATCTGCGACGAGCCCGATCTGCTTGAGACTTTCCCCACCTGGTCGCCTGATGGCCAATGGCTCTATTACAGCTCGGCCTGCTTCACCTATCAAGAGGCCGATGCCCTCGACCCCGACAACCGTCACCGCATCAAACGTCAGCACGAGGTGACCAACCGCTATCGCGAAGTGCGCTACGATATTTATCGCCGTCGTTTCGATGCCCGGCAGCTCTCGTTTGGTGAGCCTCAGCTGGTGCTCAATGCCTCGGCCGATTCGCTCAGCGCCACACTGCCTCGCATCAGCCCCGACGGTCGCTGGCTGCTCACCAGCATCGGTGGCTATGGCTGCTTTCATGTCTATCACCCCGAGGCTGATTTGCGGCTGGACGATCTGAGCACACTGGGCCAAATGGGCCAGATAGACTCTATAGCCTCTACAAAAGCCATCGCCCCCGCCAACTCCCCCAGCGCCGAGAGCTACCACAGCTGGTCTCACTCCGGCCGATGGATCGTTTACCAAAGCCGCCGTCGCGACGACAACTACACGCGCCTCTACTTTTCATACTTCGACCGCGAGGGACGCGCCCACAAGCCCTTCGAGATGCCTCAGGCCGATCCTGACTACGAGCTGCTGCATTTGCGCTCGTACAACATCCCCGAGTTCCTCCTTGACCCTATCCCCTTCTCGCCTGCCCAACTGGCTCGCACCATCCTAACACCTACTCGCAATGTCAAACCCTAAGCCTACCTCATCACAGCCCGCATCTACCTCGCGCTGGCAATAGCTTCGCCGACCCGTGGTGCTGCTGCCGCCCCTCTTCATCGTGGGCAACGTCATATTCAGTGCCAGCGATGTCATCGCCGATGTGGATATATTCACCACTATTATATAACTGATACGTATACTAGGTATAGTAGTCCTTCTCCTCCGTCTCACCCCAAGCATAATATCCACCATACTCTTCAGAAGCGGAGGCTCCGATGTTCCAACTTGCCCACTTCGTGCCCGAAGGCAGGCCGAGATCTATCTTGTGAGGATGGTTGTTGTCAGGACAACTACTTTGTGCCTTTGCCGAGAGGCATAAACACGACAGAAATAAGATAAGAAGTGACTTTTTCATTAGGTTTTTAGGTGTTATTGTTAGATTTTAATGGCCCAATTATAGCAAAAATCTCCAATATTTCCAAATCCATTCCCGTCCAAATGCTAATATTCCCCATTTTTCCCTGTTCTGCAGCGAAATATAACATAAATCCTAGCCATTTTTGTAAAGTTTTTGTCAAGCATATGTCAAGCATATGTCAAGCATATGCCATTTTTTTGTTCTTTTTTCGGGCATTTTGGGGCATTTTCATCAAACCAACATATAACAAAAAAACTGCCAAATATCTCGTAAATACTTGATATTCAGCAGATGAGGTGGGAGCGAAATACGGGACTCGAACCCGCGACCCTCGGCTTGGGAAGCCAATGCTCTACCAACTGAGCTAATTTCGCAGAGATTAGCGGAAGCGACGTTCCGCTAAAGGATTGTGTTCCAACGGATGGCTTACTGATTGACGAGTGACGCCATCATGTTCACCATCTTGAGTGCGGCGAGGGCGCTTTGTGCGCCAACACCTTCCTGTGTCATTTTTCTTGCCTCTTCCAAAGTGTCAGTTGTCACGACGCCGAAGATGAATGGGATGTCGCCATGAAGGTTGAGATGGGTGATGCTTCGGCTCAATGTCTGGCAGATAATGTCGTAGTGAGGATTGTTCTCTCGCACTACACTGCCGAACATGATAACGGCACTTGGCTCCATCATATTGTTCATCTGTCGGGCACCAAATGGGAGTTCCATGGCTCCCGGCACGTGACTGATGTAGATGTCCTCCTTCATTACTCCGCACTGCTCAAGCTTCTTCAAAGCCTGCTCGAGGAGTGCATTACTGATCTCTGGTTGCCATTCAGAAACTACTATACCAATGCTAGCGTCTGTACTGTTCGCGGGGCAATCCGCCGCCACAGGGTCACTCATTTTGAAAATTTATTTTACTCGTTCAATATACTTGTCAATCGACTGGGCAATAGAAGTCTCAGCCCAATTGTCCTTGATGTTCTGATAAGCCTTGAGGGCGTTCTTGTTGTCGCCTGCCTCCTCGTAAGCAAGACCTGCCTTGCGGAGGAAGAGGGGAGAGTACTGTGCGTTGTTGGCAGCTTTTGCAGCCTGTTCGAAGGTCTGAGCGGCCTTGTTGTAGTCGGGGTTCTCCTGATCGACGTAGCAGTCGCCGAGGGCGCTGAGGATAGCGGGGGCGATTACATTGTCGTTGCCGTCAAAATCCTGAAGATACTTGATTGCTTCTTCGTAGTTGCCGAGGTTCTTTTGGCAAAGTCCGGCGTATGCCTTGGCGGTATTTCCGGCTTTGGTCGAACCAAATTCCTCAATGACAGCCTCAAAGCCGTCGAGGGCCTGCTCATACTGTCCCTGGTCGAAGAGTAGTTCTGAACTCCAGATCTCGTTCTGGGCCTTCTCGTTGTTGCGCTGGTTCATCCAACGCCATCCGAAGATGATGGCTACAATGAGGATGAGCGCGATAAATCCATATACGATCTTCTTCTGGTTGTCTCTCTGTCCCAGGAACTCCTCAGTTTTGCTGATAGGCTCGTCGATCACAGTTTCCTGGACTTTTTTGATTTCTTTTTTTGCCATGTTATATTTTGATTATTATTATTTGCATATTTAGCGGCGCAAATTTAGCGATTTTACTTGAATAAACAATATTTTTTGCGAAAAAAATGTTTAAAATTCGTATTTTACCCCGAAATTTCGTATCTTTGCCACGTCAATTTACAAGTTTTTTGGCATTATCGACGAAAAATGTCAATGTTGGACTTATGAAACTGGAGCATCTTAGCATCGTTAATTACAAGAATATCCGAGAGGCCGACCTCACCTTCTCGCAGGGCGTCAATTGCCTTGTGGGTAAGAATGGCATGGGCAAGACCAACCTGCTGGATGCGATCTATTACCTCTCTTTCTGCAAGTCGTTCAATGGCGTGACCGACAGCCAGGTAATGACTCATGGTGAGGAGTTCTTCATGCTCAATGGGAATTATGAACTCAATGGGCAACCCGAGGACATCCGTTGCGGCTATAAACTGCACTCCAGAAAGTCCTTTAAGCGGGCAGGCAAGGAGTATCAGCGTCTGAGCGACCATATCGGTCTCCTTCCTATCGTGCTGCTTACACCCACCGACAGCGTCCTGCTGCAGGGCGGCAGCGAGGAACGACGCAAGTTCATGGATATGGTGATTTGCCAGTTTAACAAACCCTATCTCAATGCGTTGATTCGATACAATCAGGCTCTTTTGCAGCGCAACAGTCTGCTTAAACAGGATCCGCCGTTTACCGATCCCTTGCTTTATCAGGCATGTGAGGAACAGATGGACTTCTATGGACAGCAAATCTTTGCAGCCCGACGACAGTTCGTCGATGATTTCACGCCGGTCTTCCAAGAGTTTTATAGCCAGATTTCGATGAATCGCGAAAAGGTGTCGATCCAATACACTTCACATTTCGAGGGTGGACAGAGTTTGATGCCACTGCTCAATGCCGTCCGCAACCGAGACCTGGCCCTTGGATATACGACACGTGGCGCACACAAGGATGACCTCAACTTCCAAATCGGTGAATATCAGATGAAGCAACTGGGCTCGCAGGGACAGAACAAGACATTCCTTGTGGGGCTCAAGCTGGCGCAATTCGATTTCCTGCGTCGCATGGGACATACCACACCCATCCTACTGCTCGACGATATCTTCGACCGCCTCGATGGTGATCGAGTTGAACAGATCATCCGTCTGGTGGCAAGCGACAGGTTTGGACAAATCTTCATCACCGACACCAACCGTGAATACCTCGATCGCATCATCGACAGTTGCACCGAGAGCTATAAACTGTTCGAGGTGAGCAACGGAGAATATGAGGTGGTATCAGAGAAGTGATCTAGAAACTCTAGATAATCTAGAAGTTCTAGGAGCTTTAGAAAAATACGATGAAAAGAAAAAACGAACAATCCATAGGTGAGATTATCCGCGAGTATCTCAAAGTGACGCAACTCGAGAATCATGTCTTCGAGACGCGCATCGCTGAGGTTTGGCAGGAGGCTCTCGGTAATCGCATCACCCTTGAGACCGAACGCATCCACTTGCAGTCGGGCACGTTGTTCGTAACCCTCAAGTCGCCCTCTTTGAAGAACGACATCATGATGCGACGCTCCTTAATCCGCGCTGCTCTCAACGAAAAGTTGGGTAATGACATAATAAAATCCGTTGTTATCCGTTGATAGTATAAAGAACGGCAAAGTGCAAGGTTCGTCCATCATTTGAAGTAATGCGCTTATATAAATATATATTGTGTTTGGTTCTGCTGGCTCTAGTGGCTGTGCCTGGGTTGATGGCTCAGGTGCGCATCTATGGAACGGTAACCAATGAACAAGGGCAACCCATGGACATCGTCCATGTACGCTTGTTGCGTGGCAGCATCGGCACACTCACCAACTTCAAGGGTGAATACGAACTGCAGGTGGCCGACGCAGACACTCTGCGTGTCATTTTCACTTCGCTGGGTTATAAGCGTGTCGAACGTGTGGTCAATACCCGTGCCGTGAGGCCGAATGAACGAGGCGCACGCCGCTTGCAGCTTAATGTGCAGATGAGTCCCAACCAATCGGTGCTCAATGATGTGGAGGTGACTGCCGAACGTCAGACTGCACCTGGTAACATGGAACATATCAAGGCAGAGAACGTCCGCAACATGCGTTCGGCCAGTGGCAATGCCATCGAGGATCTCATCGGCACGCAGGCTGGTGTAAACATGAACAACGAACTCTCGTCGCAGTACAATGTGCGCGGCGGTTCGTTCGATGAGAACCTGGTGTATGTGAACGGCATAGAGGTCTATCGTCCCCAGCTCATCGCCAGTGGTCAGCAGGAAGGACTGTCGTTCATCAATCCTGCCATGGTGGGAGCCGTCGATTTCTCGACGGGTGGATTCTCCAGCGAATATGGCGACAAGATGAGCTCGGTGCTCGACATCACTTATCGTCGTCCAGAGGATTTTGACGCAGAGGCATTGATCAGCTTGACGGGTGGAAATGCTTCACTCGGTCAGCGCATCGGCAACTTCACCCAACTTCATGGACTGCGTTATAAGCGCAATGCCACGATCCTCAATTCGCTCGATACACAGGGCGAATATGACCCAATCTTCTTCGATTATCAGACTTTCCTGACCTGGGCGTTTGGAAAAGAGGGGAAGTGGGACCTCAGTTTTTTGGGGAATATCGCCATCAACGATTATCGCTTTACCCCCGAAAGCCGCGAGACGACCTTCGGCACCAACGAGGTGGCCCATAGTTTCAAGGTATATTTCGATGGACACGAGAAGGACCAGTTCGACACGTTCTTCGGGGCATTGACGTTGGGTTATAATGGTCTGCGTAACACCCGTCTGCAACTTATGGCTTCGGCTTTCATGACCGACGAGGAGGTGACCTACGATATCTCGGGCGAGTATTGGATGGACCAGGCAGCCTCGGTAAGCCAGGCGGGTCTGGGTGTGGGCCGATATATGGAACATGCACGCAACTATCTGCAGGCATCGGTGATGGCATTTTCGCTCAAAGGAAATACACAGATTGCCCACAATCGTCTTTCGTATGGCATGACGGTGCAAAGCGAAAAGATCGACGATAAGATTGCCGAATGGGAAAGGCGCGACTCGGTGAGCTACAGCCTGCCGCGCGATCCTTACAAGCTCCGTGTGGTCGAAAACCTCCACTCGGCCTATAAAGGCACGACGACCCGTCTGTCGGCTTTCCTGCAGGATACCTACGGATGG
The DNA here is from genome assembly GCA_017548545.1 of Bacteroidales bacterium. Lineage (GTDB taxonomy): Bacteria > Bacteroidota > Bacteroidia > Bacteroidales > UBA3663 > Liminaster. Next base: position 13,031 of record JAFYZW010000009.1, read on the forward strand.
GATGCTTATGGCGGTCGTTTCCTTCTGCAAGGAGGTGTGCGTTTCAGCTATTGGTCGTTCAATGAGGAATTGCTGGTGTCGCCCCGAGCTTCCTTGCGTTTCACTTTTGGCAATGACCGCAACAAGCAAGCACGCATCTCGGCAGGCTTGTACTATCAGTCGCCTTTCTACAAGGAGTATCGATTGAGCTATACTGATGAGGACGGCAACCAGATGGTCGAGATGAACAAGGACATCAAGTCGCAGCGCTCCTGGCAGGTTATCCTGGGATGGGACCACACCTTCAAGGCTTACGAACGTCCGTTCAAGTTCACTGTCGAGGGTTACTTCAAGGGAATCTCGGACTACATCCCTTACACCGTCGATAATGTGCAGATCCGCTACGCTGGTGAGAACAAGGGTTCGGCTTACGTGACGGGTATCGATGCAAAGATCTTCGGACAGTTTGTCGAAGGCACTGATTCATGGCTCAGCCTTTCGCTGATGAACAGCAAAGAGACTTTCGACGGACTCAAGACTGCTCGTCCCACAGAGCAACGCTATGGCATCGGTCTTTTCTTCAGCGACTATTATCCTGGGCATGACGATTGGCGCGTCTTTCTGCGTGGTGTCTTCAACGACGGCTTGCCGTTCTACAGTCCGCAAGGAGGGCGTAAGGCTGGCATCTTCCGAACTCCAGCCTACAAACGCGTCGATCTTGGTGCCACCCATGTGTGGGATGCCAAGCACAACAAGTTCATGAGCCGTGGCTTCTGGAGCCGCGTCAAGGAGATGACCGTCGGTTTGGATATTTTCAACCTGATGGACATCGACAACACGAACTCCTACTACTGGGTCACCGTGATCGGCAACGATGGCTCGACACGTGGCAACCCCACCTATGCCGTGCCCAATTACTTGACGGGCCGCATGCTCAATGTCAGCTTCGGACTAAGATTCTAAAAAAATAAATACAGTGATTACAGTTAACAATCTACAAGTCCAGTTTGGAAAGAGAGTCCTCTTTCAGGACGTAAACCTAAAGTTCACACCGGGCAACTGCTACGGTATCATCGGTGCCAATGGTGCCGGCAAATCCACCTTCCTGCGTGTTTTGAGTGGCGATCTGGATCCGACGCGCGGTACCTATGAGATGGGACCGGGAGAGCGCCTGAGTGTGCTTGAACAGGATCACAACAAATATGACCAATATACGGTCTTGGACACCGTGTTGCGTGGCAACACCGTGCTCTACGACATCATGGAGGAGAAGAATGCCATCTACGAAAAGCCTGAGATGAGTGAGGCCGATGGTATGCGTGCCGCCGAACTCGAAGAGAAGTTTGCGGAGCTGGACGGCTGGAATGCCGAGTCGGATGCTGCCGCCCTGCTCTCGGGTTTGGGCATCAAGGAAGAGCTTCATTACATGATGATGTCCGACATCTCAGCCAAGCAGAAGGTGCGTGTGATGCTTGCCAAGGCCCTCTTCGGCAATCCCGACAACCTCCTGCTCGACGAGCCCACCAACGACCTCGACCTCGACACTGTGATGTGGCTTGAGAATTACCTGCAGGGCTTCGAGCACACGGTACTTATCGTGAGTCACGACCGACATTTCCTCGACTCGGTCTGCACCCATACCGTCGATATCGACTTCAAGAAGTGTACGCTCTTTGCCGGCAACTACAGCTTCTGGTACGAGTCGTCACAGCTTGCCCTCAAGCAGCAACAGATGGCCAACAAGAAGGCAGAAGAGAAGAAGAAGGAGTTGCTGGAATTCATCCGCCGATTCTCGGCCAACGTGGCCAAGTCGAAGCAGACCACCAGCCGCAAGAAGATGCTCGAGAAACTCAATATCGAGGAGATCCAGCCATCGACACGCCGCTATCCCGGCATCATCTTCACGCCCGAACGCGAAGTGGGCAACAAGGTGCTTGAGGTGCATGGCTTGGGCAAGACCGTCGAGGGAACCAAGCTCTTCGAGGATGTCAACTTCCAGATTGAGCCGGGTGACAAGGTGGCTTTCCTCTCGCACGATCCACGTGCCATGACCGCCCTCTTCGAGATTATCAATGGTGAAGACGACGACCATGAGGGTACCTACAACTGGGGACAGACCATCACCACGGCTTACCTCCCGCTCGACAACAGTTCGTTCTTCAACACCGACCTCAACATGGTGGATTGGCTCAGTCAGTACTCGAACGACACTTCCGAAATATACATTAAGGGCTTTCTCGGACGAATGCTCTTCCGCGAGGAGGAAGTGCTCAAAAAGGCCAGTGTCCTTTCCGGAGGTGAGAAGATTCGTTGCATGATAGCCCGCATGATGATGAAGAATGCAAATACGCTGATTCTTGACTCGCCAACCAACCATCTCGATCTTGAGTCTATTCAGGCGTTTAACAATAACTTGCAGACCTTCCGTGGTGTCATCCTCATGTCGAGCCATGACCATGAGTTCATCCAGACCATATGCAACCGTGTCATTGAACTGGGTCCCAAGGGCATCATTGACAAGCGCACAGAGTTTGATGACTATATCACCGACGAGCGCGTACAGGAACTGCGCCAACGTATCTACTAACAAGGGTCGCAAAGTTCAATTTTGTACAAAAACTCTTGCTCATTTGCTATCTATATAGTGCAAAAGTTTATTGTTTTTATAGGAAATTTTAACAATTTATCCTTTTATTTGGATGAGTTGTTAAAATTTTCTTTACCTTTGCACCCGATTTTTGCAAAACAACACATCAATTATAAACCTAATATGAAAAAAATTACCCTCCTTTTGCTCGCTTTCGTAGCCTGCATCAATGCTTATGCCTTCAAGTTCGATGGCATCGATCTCAATGGTACTGTCGGAGACATCACCCGTGCCATCTCGAAGAAGAACTATGTAGCAACTGTTGAGAATCCCAATGTGCTGACCGGCCTTTGCCAGGGCACCAAGATCAACCTCTCGTTCAACCTCACCGACGTTACTGAGAAGAATCATGTAGCTCAGCTTTTCGTGGACGTGCCCAATGCAAGCACCAATGCTTTCATCGAGAACGCACAGCTCCTCAACATCATCTATCATCAGGTTTCGAACACCGAGGAGGGTTACCTCTATGAGGTTGATGAAGATGGCACCACCCTGTTGCTTTCGCGCACCGAAAATGGTATCCGTCTTACTTACAATACTCCTTACTACCAGGCTAAATAAGTAAGCCCGTCTTTATCGACTACAAATTAACGGCCAGATGGCAAAAAGGATTGCCGCTCTGGCCGTTTTCGGTTTCTTATTTCTATCATTGATGAAAGACTCCCTGCTACTTTCCGTTCGTTTGGCCAAGCTGTTTTTGGTGATTATGGCACTGCTGCTCCTTGTATTCATCGTGTGCTATGGTACGATGGGTGATGCCAATGCCGGGGGATATGACGAGTTCACTTCAGCGAAACCGCCGATCACCACACGCGGCAAGATTATCGGCATTTCGCTCGTCGGCTTTGTGTTGGCCATTCCTTTCAGTTGCGCGCTCAATGCCATAGCCCTCTACGTCAATCGACACCTGGTGACGAAAGGAAGGGTTCTGCAGGCTGTGCTGGTTATTGCTTTCATTGGTTTCGTGGCAACGCCAGCAGTGCTCTTCATCGATGACAATATCAGCATAAATGTCTTAGCTTTCGTCGCAGCTGTTCCAATCATCATGTGGCTTATCAGTTGCGTGTATCTTTTCAGGCTTAGAATATAAAAAACGGCCAAGATGCAAAAACTGCATCTTGGCCGTTTTTTATGAACTATAGGCTTATGCTCCGAATCGGCGTGAATACTCTGGCTCTTTCCTTGCATTACGTATGCGAAGAAGGATGCAGGCGAGAGTTATCAGGAGGAGGGCCACATACCATAACCAGTAACCAGTTGAGAGGGAAAGTGCAGCATCTTGACCCGTTTCGTAATTGGGAAATGTCTCGCAGAAAACTAACAAAATCCCTAAGACAGGCAGGGGGAGAGAAAGCCAGAAGAGGCTTTTCGCCTTGCGTATGACGATACATGCGCTGACGACATAGAGGATGTTGGCAAGCCAACAGAGGAAGTAGCTGTTCAGGCCAAATGACATCCAACCGAAAAGCAGGAGGTAGAAGCCATGGATTTCAAGGCTGCCTGCTCGAACACTGATGAAGCACATCGACAGCGTATAGCACAGCAGACTCAGAACGAATGCAGTGTTATAACTGTGGTTTAAGAAGAAGAGTTTCTGTCGGATGTGCATGGGGGAGAGGTTTGAGGGGTTTGAGGGTTCGAGGGGTTTGAGGGTTCGAGGGGTTATTTAGAACATGCGGATGCCCATGATTTCGCGCATCTGACTGGTAATCTCATGCACGATGGGGCGAACTTTTTCTGCTCCCATCATACGTACCTTGTTGAGGTAGTCGGTGTCGGCATATAGTTCCTCGTAACGCTCACGGATAGGACGTGTCACCTTGAGCACGTCTTCGGCAATCTGCATCTTGAGGTCGCCATAGCGAATCGAACAATCGTTCCAAGCAGTCAGGAATTGATCATAGACCTCCTGTGTGCTGGTTAGCTTGAGGAAGTAGAAGAGGTTCTTGATGGGTTCGCTCATCTCGGAGTTGGGTTCCGTGGGAGTCATGTCGGTGACAGCCTTCTTGAACTTCTTGATTACGGTCTTGTCGTCGTCGTTGATGTAAATGCAGTTGCCTTCGCTCTTGCCCATCTTGCCACTGCCATCGAGGCCGGGAATCTTGATAGGTTCTCCCTTGGCTTCGTAGGGATGTGGTTCGATGAAGAAATCAACCTTGTAGTAATGGTTGAAGCGGACGGCGAAGTTGCGTGCCATCTCGAGGTGCTGCAACTGGTCTTTGCCAACGGGCACGTAGTTTGCCTTGTGCTGAAGGATGTCGGCAGCCATAAGCACGGGATAAGTGAGCAGGCCGGCGTTGACATTGTTGGGGTTCTTGCGAGCCTTGTCCTTGAAGGCAACGGTCTTCTCAAGTTCGCCCAGATAGGCATGCATATTGAGCAAGGTGTAGAATTCGCAGGTCTCGGGTACGTCGCTCTGCACATAGATCATACATTTCTCAGGATCCATGCCGGCAGCAAGGTATTCGGCCAGGATGCTGCGTATGTTGGCATTGAGGGCTGTCGGGTCAGGAGCGGTGGTCAACGAGTGATAGTCGGCGATGAAATAACGGCAATCGTAGTCGTTCTGCATATCGACGAAATTGCGAAGAGCACCATAGTAGTTTCCGAGGTGCAGGTGCCCGGTAGCACGTATGCCACTCAGGACGATGGGTTTCTTTTCCATAAAATATAGAATGTATAACTGATTTTTTACTTTACGTTCTGTAAGATCAAATTCACGAGGGCTTCGTTACCGGCAGCAATCGAGACGTTGCGATCCTCGCGGATGCTGCGAACCACACCACCTGCCTCTTCGATTATGAGTGCGCCTGCGCAGCAATCCCATGGCTTGATATTGAGCTCCCAATAGCCGTCGAGCATTCCGGCAGCCACACAACAGAGGTCGTAAGCCGCTGCTCCCATTCGACGAAGGCCACGCAGTTGGGGCAACATGCGGCAGAAATTGTCAAGATTGTTCTTGTCGCTGCCTACAGTCCCCTTGTCGTAAGGGAATCCGGTGGCAAGGATACATTGGTCGAGCTGGGTTTTGCGGCTAACGCGAATGCGACGTCCGTTCCATTGAGCCCCTTCGCCTTTGACGGCCGTAAAGAGGTCGTCCATCTTGGGAGCATAGACCACACCTGCCACGGTCTCGCCCTTGTATTTCACGCCGATGCTGACGCAGAAGATGGGCAGGCCCTGTGAATAGTTATTGGTGCCATCGAGGGGATCAACGACCCATTCCCAGTCGCTGTTGGGCTTCTGATGCATGCCTGTCTCCTCGCCAAGAATGCTATGGTTGGGGTAGATAGAGGTTATTCGTTCGATAAGTAGTTTCTCGCATGCCTTGTCAACCTCGGTTACCAGGTCGTGCATCGAACTCTTGGTCTCGATGCCGAGATGACGGCTCCGAAACTTTTCCATCTGCAACTTTCCGGCTTGCATAGCCCAGTCGATGGCGTATTCGAGTATAGTGTTGGCGTCCTCCGAGTTGCCTCGCCTGGCAAATGGGTTCGGTAGTATCATATGTCAAGTTTATAAATATGGTTGCAAATATTTGGGTGCAAAGATACGTACTTTTCATCGATTATCCAAATTTTAATGGCAAAAACACGTTCGGAGAATCATTTTTTGAGCGAAATGCAAGGCATGACATTCTTTTCTAAAAAATTGATGTCGAAAATTTGGAATGTTCAACGAAAGTCGTTATCTTTGCGCCAATATTTTTGATACGTCATTTTTTTCATCGTATGATTGACTTACATTATCCTGACAAGAAGGAAAAAATCGAGATGTTCCCACTTATAGACGATGAGGGGAACGTGATGGGCCGTGCTAGTCGCGCTTATTTCCATGGTGGGTCGATGGCTCTGCATCCCGTTGTACATCTGCATATTACCGACCTGCAGGGACGCATTTTCTTGCAGAAGCGTTCGATGACCAAGGACATTGCTCCTGGCCGCTGGGATACTGCTGTGGGCGGACATGTTTCCTTTGGCGAAGGCCTTGAGGAAGCTGTGCGGCGTGAGGCACATGAGGAACTTGGACTGCGTTTCCGCACTGAGCCACGTTTCCTTTTCCAGTATATCTGGGAGTCGGAGCGTGAACGCGAACTGGTCACGTCGTTTCACATCGTTTATAATGGTCGCATCGTGCCCAATAGTGAGGAGATTGACGAAGGTCGTTTCTGGACCTACGAGGAACTACGTCACGAGTTGGGTCGTGATGTCTTCTCCCAGCAGTTCGAGCAGCAGGAGTATCGTCATTTGATTCGTTCGCTTTGCCTGTGAAAAGGGTCGCCTATTATACCCTTGGTTGCCGCCTGAACTTTGCCGAGACCTCGACGCTGGCCTATCGTCTTCAGCAGCTTGGCTTTGTGAAGATCAATCCCAGAAGCAATGAACAGGCCGATCTCGTGGTGGTCAACACTTGTGCTGTGACCGAGCAGGCTACGGCAAAAAGCCGCCAGCAGATCAATAAACTGGTGAGCGAGCATCCCAATGCCTTTGTGGTCGTGACAGGTTGCTATGCTCAGATCGAACCCGAGCAATTGGCTGAACGCGTGAAGGGCATCGGCCTCATTGTGGGCACCGAGTATAAGGGCGACAACATCCTGACCTTGCTTGGCGACCTCTCGAAGCGCGACGAGCCGCTGGTTTATCGTACGCAATACAAGGACATACATACCTTTCACGGAGGGTGTTCGGCCGATGACCGCACCCGTCATTTCCTCAAGGTACAGGACGGTTGTGACTATTTCTGCAGCTATTGCACCATCCCCTTGGCTCGTGGACGCAGTCGCAACGGAACCATCGCCGAACTTGTCGGGATGGCTCGTGACGTGGTAGCCAAGGGCGGCAAGGAGATCGTTCTCACGGGTGTCAATATCGGAGATTTCGGGCGTTCCACTGGCGAGAGTTTCTTCGACCTGTGCCGTGCCCTTGATGAGGTGGAGGGTGTCGAGCGTTACCGCATTGGAAGCATCGAGCCCAACCTCCTCACCGATGAGTTGATTCATTGGATTGCCGAGGACAGTAAGCGCTTTTCTCCCCATTTTCATATCCCTTTGCAGGCTGGTACCGACGAGGTATTACGGCTCATGCGTCGTCGTTACGACACTTCGCTCTTTGCCCGTAAGATTGAACTCATACGCACGATTATCCCTGATGCCTTCATTGGCGTAGATGTCATGGCTGGTATGCGTGGCGAGACAGCAGAGCTGTTTGAACAGGGTTTTCAGTTCATCGAGTCGCTTCCAGTCAGCCAGCTCCATCCATTCACCTACAGTGAACGTTCTTCCACTCGTGCCCTCGACATCAAGCCTATTGTCCCCATGCCCGAACGCCATGAGCGCACCGCTCGACTTGTGGCACTCAGCGATCAGAAGCTTCGCTTCTTCTACTGCCAGCAGATGGGCTGCACACGCCGTGTGCTTTGGGAACAGCCGCCCCTTCAGAAAGATGGCAATTATGCACCGATGCACGGCTTCACCGATAACTACATTCGTTGTCAGCGATCCTACGACGCTGCTTTGGTCAATGTCTGTCAGGGAATCACTTTGAGCCACGAGCTGATCGAAACCAATCAGGGGCCAGCTATTTTGATCGATCGATAGTTCCTAAAGTCTTTATAGTTCCTATAGTTATTATAGTTACTATAACTTATTTCTTTCATCACTCCGTTATGAAAACTATAACCAAGCTATTATTATCGTTTGCGTTGCTCATCTTTGCAACCGACATGCATGCACAGCTTTATGATGTTGTCGTGGCACAGGACGGCACAGGCGACTATCTTACCATTCAGGATGCCATCCTCTCGATACGCGATTATAAGCCCGAAGGTCGCCAGCGCATTCTCGTAAGGAAGGGGACCTACGAGGAGAAGGTCATCGTGCCCACCTACAAGACCAATATCTCGCTCATCGGCGAGGATCGCGACTCGTGCATCCTCATTTGGCACGACCATGCCAATCTGCAGAATACCGGTCGATTCGAAGGTGTGGTGCTCGGCTCGATTGCCGATGCGATGGGACACGACAATCATCTCATCAAGGGCAGTGACCGCGGACATCGTACCGGTACTTTCGAGAGCTACACGTTACTTGTGCTGGGCGAGGGTTTCGAATGCGAGAATATGACCATTATCAATGATGCCATGACGCATTTCAACCCCGATTGGTACGACACACGTTCCAATGCGGCCAAGGTCGGACAGGCCGTTACGGTACACTCCGAGGGCGACCGCTCTGTTTTCCGCAACTGCCACATCCACGGTTTCCAGGACACGGTTTTCACGGGCAATGCACGTTCCCGTCAGATCTTTTACGATTGTTATATCGATGGAACGGTCGATTTCATCTTCGGTCCTGCCACCGTGTGGTTTGAGGATTGTGAGATTCGCTCCATCGGTGATGGTTATCTCACAGCGGCTTCGACTCCTGCCGAGAATCCTTACGGCTACGTCTTCAAACATTGCAAGGTCACGGCTGACCCCAAGGTCAATGGTGTCTATCTTGGCCGTCCGTGGCGTAATTGGGCGAATGTTATCTTTATGGATTGCGAACTTCCCGCTGTCATTCGTGAAGCCGGCTGGCACAACTGGGGGGACCCTGCACGTGAGCTGACGGCTCGCTATGCCGAATATCACAATACAGGTGCGGGAGCCGACATCTCGAAGCGCGTGGCATGGTCACGCCAGCTCACCGATGCTGAGGCTGCCAAGGTAACGCTTGAGAACGTGATGCAAACTACGGGCAACCAATGGACGTCAAATGTGCGTACAGTATCGTTCGATGCCGTTGTTCAATCCTTCTACGACTACAACTCCAGCCATGGCCGTGCTGCCCGATATGTGGGAGGTACTCTCGAACCTCATCCTTTGCCTGCTGATGTCGAGAAGTTTGTCGAGCCACTCGTCATCAACCTCGATTCGGTCGATTGCACGACCTTTGTGGAGTATGTCAGCGCAGCCGTTCTGGGGCGTACCTTGTTTACCTACGAAGGTGACTCCATCTTACGTCGCTTTGTGCAGGCTTTGCGTTATCGTGATGGCAAGCGCGGCAACTATGCCACGCGAAATCATTACTTCACCGACTGGATTCTCAACGGCGAGGAGCAGGGCCTCATGACCGAAGTAACACCTTCGCTCACCGGCGCCCGTCAGCAGCAGAGACCTATCAACTTCATGAGTGCCAATACACGCTACTATCCGCAGCTCGAGAAAAGCCAGAAGATGAAATTGGACATCCGGGAAGTCGAAAACTACCTCAGCAAGCGTTTCTCCTATTTCGTCCCCTCAGCTCAGATCTTCCAGTGCTACGATGAACTCCAGCATGGCGATATTGTGGCATTTGTTACAGGCACAATGGGCCTCGACGTCCAGCATGTAGGCTTCGTCTGGAAACCAGAAGGCACTAAAATGCCTCGACTGCTTCATGCCAGTTTGTCGAAGAGTAGCGTAGTAGTGAGCGATTTGTCGCTCCAGGACTATGCCATGAATGCAAAGAATTGCAAGGGTATCCGGATTGTTCGTCTCAATGTCGAATGAGAGGGCCTAACTATAGAATAAAGATGCCAGCAGGTCGAAAGACTTGTTGGCATCTTTTTTTTCGATAATAACGTTGTCCTACAGTTCGCCGTTGTCGTGGAACGAGTAGTATTCGCTGTCGGCGATAATGATGTGGTCGAGCAACCGAATCCCAAAGAGGGCGAGGGCTTGCTGTGCGGCAGCCGTCATCTGCCGGTCGGCTCGACTTGGGCGACAGGCACTGTGGGGATGATTGTGGCAGAGCGCAACGTTCGAAGCCATATACTGCAGTGCGGGACGCACAATCTTCTTGATGTCGGCACTGGCACTGTCCGTGCCGCCAACGCCAATCTCTTCGCGTGCCAATATCTTGCCGTTCTTCGACGTGTAGAGCGCCCACAACTCCTCGTGGTCGAGCATCGACATCTGCTTGTCAAACTGGGCGAAGATGGTATCGCTTCCTTTGATGGTCTCTGCATTCAAGATGTTGATCTGACGTTGTTTTTCCATGCGTCGCCCCAATTCCAGGGCAGCACGTATGGTGCAAGCTTTAGCGGGACCGATGCCTTTCAAAATCTCATAGTTGCTGCCATCATCACTGGGAATGAGGGCGTAATGTAGCTTCTCAAGGTCGCCACGACATTGCGACAAGACGTCGCGGGCAATGTCCAAAACGGTACGCCCTTTCTGTCCGGTATTTATGAGGATGGCCAACAGCTCAGCATCCGTAAGGGACTCCTCGCCATTGGCCATCATCTTTTCTCTCGGACGGTCCTCAAGGGCCCAATCCTTGACTGTCATTGTTCCTCAGTCTGTTATTATTCCTTGGCGCGCTCTACGTATGAGCCGTCACGGGTATCAACCACAATCTTGTCGCCCTCCTTGCAGAACAAGGGTACGAGCACGATGCCACCAGTCTCAACGGTAGCCTTGGTCAGGGTGTTGGTAGCGGTGTTGCCCTTTGCACCTGGCTCCATATAGGTGATCTGGAGGACGGTCTTGACAGGCATTTCAGCGGTGAGGATGGTTTCGGTAGAGGCATCGCTTACAACTTCCACGATGTCGCCTTCCTTCATGTACTCTTCGCCGATGATCATCTTCTTGTCGATTGTCACCTGGTCGAAAGTTTCCTGGTTCATGAAGACAGCGTCGTCGCCGTCCATGTAGAGGAACTGGTAAGGACGATGTTCTACGCGAACGTCCTCAAGCACTTCGCCGATGTTGAAGCGACGCTCGGTAACATATCCCGAAACGACGTCCTTGAGCTTGGTGCGCATGAAGGTGTTGCCCTTGCCTGGCTTAACGTGAAGGAACGAAACTACTACCTGAAGCTTGCCATCGATACGGATGACGGTGCCATTCTTGATGTCCTGTGACTTGATTGCCATAGTTGTATTTTGTTTTTAAGTTATTATTTTGCTATCTTGCGGGTGCAAAGATAGATAAAATCATTGAGAAAAACAAAAATATTTGAAGAAAATCATTAAATAATTTGGTAAATAGAATATTTTTACCTACTTTTGCACCCGCTATTTGGCAATACAGTCGCGAAAACTAGTAAAAACATTATAAAAGAGTTACAATTATGAAGATGACATTCCAGCCACACAACCATCGCCGTCTCCACAAGCATGGTTTCCGTTCCCGTATGGCCACCAAGAACGGTCGTCGCGTCCTCGCTGCCCGTCGTGCTAAGGGCCGCAAGAACCTTACCGTAGGTGATACCATGCGTTAATTCGTCTGGCTAACGATTCGACGAGATCCCTTTTAGAGGATAAACAATGACTGTCAATGAGGTTTCTCCTCTGCGACGGTCATTCGTGTTTCTATACACATCCCCAAATGCTATGAAAACCCGCATCCAAACGATTCTACGACAGATAGGCGAGGGCGTTTATGAGAAGGACGCCGAACTCGCCCTTTCGCTGTTGGCTGCCCTCGCTGGCGAGAGTGTCATCCTGCTGGGCCCTCCTGGTGTGGCCAAGAGCATGGTGGCGCGTCGCCTCAAATTGGCCTTCGCGCGTGCGCGTTCCTTTGAATATTTAATGTCACGATTTTCCACGCCTGACGAGATCTTCGGCCCTGTGAGCATTCAGCGACTCAAAACCGACGATGTCTATCAGCGCTGTGTCGAAGGCTATCTGCCTACAGCAGATGTGGTCTTCCTCGACGAGATCTGGAAAGCGGGGCCTGCTATTCAGAACACCTTGCTCACCGTGATCAACGAGAAGGTCTATCTCAATGGCAACCAGCTCATGCGTCTGCCTCTCAAGCTCCTCATCGGTGCAAGCAATGAACTGCCCGTACAGGGCGAGGGTCTGGAGGCATTATGGGATCGATTCCTGATACGTCTTGTCAGCCAGCCTATTCAGGACGAAGAGGCTTTCTACCGCATGGTCGATCCTGCGAATGGTGACGACAGTAACATGCAGCCTGTCAGCGATGCGATTACCGAAGAGGAATATCGCCAGTGGCTCCAAGAAATATTTCGTGTCAAGGTGCCGCGTGAGGTCCTCTTGGCCATCACCAGCATCCGCGAAGGACTCAAGGATGTGGCCATTGAAGGACAGGACGTACACCGCAACATTTACGTGAGCGATCGACGTTGGAAGAAGATTGTTCACCTGATGTGTGCTTCTGCCTATGTTCACGACCGCTCCGAGGTGAATGCCTCCGATCTGCAGCTTGCCATCCATTGCCTGTGGAACGAACCTGACGAACTGCCTTCGATTGGAAGGCTTGTTGCTGATGCTATCTTCCGTCCTTATCTCGTTCGACTCGACACGTTGCAGCGCCAGGTTTCACGTGCATTGCGTAGTCGTGCTGTGCGTACCGTACTTGAGAATGCGCGTTTGCGTGGCGACCATCGCGACGACGACCTTATCATCTTCGATGGTCTATACTATCAGCTTGTCGAGAGTCAAGGACTTCAGAACACCTTTATCTTTGTGCCCGATTTTTGTGCCTTGCCCACACGCAGTTCCGATGAACCTGCTGTGCGCGGGGTGATGTACAAGGATCCCACTCAGCCACGTCGCACCATCATCCGCGCTTATACCAATCCCGACAATGTGGGTGAGCATGAGGCAGAGCTCCAGCGCGTTAACCTCTATCGCGACTCGATGAACCTCTACGTCAATGGTACGCGTTATCCGTTGCGTCGTGCATCACGCGGTATGCAGCTCCAGCAGTCGTCTGGGCTTGAGCCAGCCATTCAGGGCGCATGCAAGAGTCTGGAAGAGTGCGAGACGGCAGTCGATACCCTGTTCCAGCAGGCGGTGCAGTTGTCGGCACAGATTCGCAATCATCTTTTTGCCAGTCCACAGGTCCAGCAGATCATCGCTGCTCAGCTCGACTCGTTCAAACGACAGATTGCCCAGCTTCGTGCAGATGTGCGAAAGCTGATTTATGACGAGTAATATGACCTATCTCTCTCTTCCGCATAAGGTGCTCGATGAACTCGAAGAGCTTATCTGCACGGACCTGGAACAGGCATTTAGCGATGCCGTCGAGGCCCGCGTGCGCTTTATGCAGATGCGAGGTGTGAGTGACCCTTATGAACTGTCGCAGTTGCGTGCCGATTTTATTCGTGAGCATTTGCCGCAGCAGCAGAAACTGCTCGACAAATATTTGGATGTTATCCCTCCATACGTGAGGCAACACAAGGTGACTATCGATGAGTTCGCGCAATGTTGGGCGCTCATGGGCACCATCTGGAACACCGTCAGCTTCGAGCGTATACGTCCAGTAGTGAAGCTGCAATATCAGTATCCTGTGTTGCTCGATGTGGCGCGACGTGTGGGGCGTATCGCCGACAACGAAGGACCCGAGCGTGTGCCTGTGGGCAGTGGCAATACCTATCGGATGGAACATTCCTCACCCTCTGACATCGAAGGTATCTCGGTGGGCAACGACCTCAGCGCACTGCTCCCCATCGAACTGGCAACAATGGCCGACGAATCGTTGTCAGGGCTCTTCGCCTATCGTTATGCGACTCGTCGCCTGCAGACTTTCCTCTTCAAATCGAACCTGATGAAGAAGGCACAGAAAGTGCAGGTGGCAAGGGCTCGCCAGAAAGGACCGATGATTGTGTGCATGGATACTAGCGGGTCGATGCAAGGCCCTCCCGAACGCATCGCCCACAGTCTGGTCATCAAGCTCCTGCAGGTTGCTTTGGCTCAGAAGCGCGATCTGCTGCTCATTACCTTTTCCGATAAGGCCAAGATCTTCGACGTGCGTACCAACCGAACCTCGTTGCTCGACTACATGCGTCAGCAGTGTGGCGGCTCTACCGATGGCACCGAGATGCTGCAAGCTGCCTTCCGACTCATTGGCAGTAATCCTCACTATGGAAGTGCCGACCTGTTGCTGATCTCCGACTTCAAGTTCCCGTTGGTCGATAGGCCTTTGTTGGTCCAGTTAAGTCAACTGCAGGATGAAGGCACCCGCCTCTATGCCCTCCAGATTGGCCAATCGGTCCTCATCAAGGATTGGCTTCCCTACTTCGACAGCTATTGGCACCTCGACTATAAGGTCCAGCGTATCCCCTGGTTTATCCAGAAATAGTAATTTCTCGGAGTACTCCGAATACTCTGATAGCTCCGATATCTCTGACAAAAAATACTCCCTCTATGAACCGTTCACAACTCTTCGAACAAATCAAGCTGAAGAAGACCTTCCTTTGTGTGGGTCTCGACACTGACATCAAGAAGATTCCCGAGCACTTGCAGCAGTTGCCTGCTTGTGAGGCCATCTTCGAGTTCAACAAAGCCATCATCGATGCCACCGAACCCTATTGCATTGCCTACAAGCCCAACCTCGCTTTCTATGAGTGCTTCGGCGTGGATGGATGGATCGCATTCGAGCAAACCGTTCGTTACATTCGCGAGCATTACCCGAAGCAGTTCATCATCGCTGATGCCAAGCGTGGCGACATTGGCAATACTTCCTCGCTCTACGCGCGCTCGTTCTTCGAGCATCTCGACGTCGATGCTGTCACCGTAGCTCCCTATATGGGCGAAGATAGCCTGAAGCCCTTCCTTGACTATGAGGGCAAGTGGGTCATTTGTCTTGCTCTGACTTCCAACAAAGGTTCGCACGACTTCCAGCTCAGCACCGTCGATGGCACCGAGATGCGTCTCTTCGAGAAGGTGCTTGGTACCGTCAGGACTTGGGGCACCGAAGACCAGATCATGTTTGTCGTTGGCGCTACGCAGGGCCGTATGTTCGAGGATATCCGTCGCATTGCCCCTGATTCGTTCCTCCTCGTTCCCGGCATCGGTGCGCAAGGTGGCTCCCTTCAGGAAGTGGTCAAGTACGGCATGAATAATCAATGTGGTCTTATTGTCAACTCCAGCCGTGCCATCATCTACGCCGACCATACCGAACGCTTTGCCGAAGTCGCTGCCCAGAAGGCGAAGGAGGTAGCCGATGAGATGGCAGAGTGCCTGCAACCACTGTTATGAACTATTCATTAATCATACAATGCCCAACATTCACATCATAAAAGGCGAATTCAAGAAGCAGTTGGAACTGCAACTGGCTCCTGGTATTCGTGCCGGCTTCCCTTCGCCAGCCGAAGACTATCTGCATGATAGTCTGGACTTCAACCACGACCTGATACGCAATCCCGAAGCCACGTTCTATGGGCGTGTCGAGGGAGACTCGATGATTGAGGCAGGTATCTGTGACGGCGATTTAGCGGTTATTGATCGTTCCATCGAGCCACAGGATGGCGATATCGTTGTTGCTTTCATCAACGAGGAGTTCACCATCAAGTACCTTGACTTGACTCATCGTTCCGAGGGTTACATCGAACTTCGTCCTGCCAATCGTCGATTCAAACCTATCCGCATCAATGCCGAAGACGACTTCGAGGTGTGGGGCGTAGTGGTTTGGACTATTAAGCAGTGGAAACAATAGGATGTACGGCATCATCGACTGCGATAACTGCTACGTCTCTTGCGAGCGTGTCTTTCGGCCCGACCTGAAGGACAAACCCGTCATCGTGTTATCGAATAATGACGGGTGTGTCGTTGCGCGCAGTAATGAGGCGAAGAAGTTGGGCATCAAGGCTGGTGTGCCCTTTTATCAGTTGGCCGAGAAGTTCCCCGATCAGAAGATTGCCGTCTTCTCCAGCAATTATGAGCTATATGGAGAACTGACAGGTCGCGTGGTCAGCATCATCAGGAAGGAAGCGCCTGCGTACTTCCGTTACAGCATCGACGAGTGCTTTGTTTATTTCAAAGACGTGGAGCAGGTGGATCTGATGCGGTGGGGCGAGAACCTGCACAAACGCATTAAGCGGAGCGTAGGTATGCCCGTTAGCATTGGCTTGGCACCTACTAAAACACTTGCTAAGATGGCTTCATTCTTTGCCAAGCGTCACTCGGGCTTTCGTCATTGCTGCCTTATCGATACCGACGAGAAGCGTATCAGGGCCCTCAAGCTTTATTCCATCGATGAAGTGTGGGGCATCGGCCGACGCTATGCTGCAAGGCTCAAGTCAATGGGTGTCGAGACAGCATACGACTTTGCCTCACACAAGTTGTCGTGGGTCAAGGCTACATTCCGCAACATCGTTATCGAACGTACTTGGCGCGAGTTGAATGGCGAGGACTGCGTGCCAAACGAAGAGATGGCTCGCAAGCAGAGCATTTGCACCAGCCGCTCGTTCAATGGCATGATTACCGATCTTGAAGGACTTCGTACCCATGTGTCGAACTATGCCGCGCGTTGCGCCGAGAAGTTGCGTCAGGAAGGGTCGGTAGCCTCCATCGTGAGTGTCTTTCTCTATACCAATCCTTTCCGCGAAGATCTGCCGCAGTACACCAGTTTCATGGAGACACGTCTTCCCGTGGCCACCAACAGCACTGTAGAGATTGTCAAGGCAGCCTACGAAGTGCTTCGACAACTCTATCGCGAGGGCTATCAATATAAGAAGGCAGGCGTAATCGTCATGGGCATCGGTCCGAAGAGCCCCGTCCAGCTGGATCTCTTCGATTACAACGCCGACCAGTTCCAAAAAATGAAGCGTCTTGATGCCGTCATCGACCGCATCAATAAGGTCAATGGCACAGAGACAATCGTTCTGGGATCACAACAATATACGCGCCGCGACGGCAAGGGAAAGGCCAATGTCTTCGCCAACGCCATCAAGCATGACTACCGCAGCAAGAATCCCACCACACGTTGGAGTGACATCATAGTGTTGAAATAGGAAAAGAAGAATGCGCCAAGAAACATCTTTCTTGACGCATTCTTTTTTAGTTTATTGATTCAAAGTTAGGAGTTACCAGATGTTGACACGGTTCTCGGGAGCAACATAAAGCTTGTCACCCTCCTTGATGTCGAAAGCCTTGTACCATTCATCGCACTGAGCTACGCCACCATTGACGCGGAGGAAGTTGGCCGAGTGAACATCGACGAGGGCGAGGCGGCGGAGAATCTCCTCGGTGCTGACACCAGCCCATACGTTGGCATAGGAGAGGAAGAAGCGCTGTTCGGGAGTGAACCCGTTCTCGTCACCCATGTAGGTCTTCGAACCCTGCTGCTTGGCGAGCTGGAGAGCCTGGAAGGCAATGTTGAGACCGCCGTGGTCGGCCAGGTTCTCACCGAGGCACTGGTGTCCGTTGCTGTGGAGTTCGCCGGGGATTACCCAAAGCGAGTCGAAATAGACGGCCATCTGCTCGGCAGGCACCTTGAAGGCCTCGACGTCGGCATCCGACCACCACTGGCGCAGATTGCCCTCCTTGTCGTACTGACGACCCTGATCGTCGAAACCGTGAGTCATCTCGTGGCCGATGACTACGCCGATGGCACCGTAGTTGACAGCATCGTCAAAGTCCTTCGAGAAGAAAGGAGGCTGCAGGATGCCGGCGGGGAAGCAGATCTCGTTGGTCGTGGGGTTGTAGTAGGCATTGACGGTCTGGGGAGTCATATACCACTCATCCTTATCGACGGGCTTGTTGTAGTGCTTCTCCTTGTCGAGGTTCCAATAGAACTTGCTGATGGCATACACGTTATCGACGAGAGTCTTCTCGGGGTCAACAGTGAGGCCAGAGATGTCCTCCCACTTGTCGGGATAACCAATCTTGATGTAGAAGGTGCTGAGTTTCTCGAGGGCAGCCTGCTTGGTCTCTTCGCTCATCCAGCTCTGTGCCTTGATGCGCTCGCCAAGGATGGTCTGCAGGTTGTGGACGAGGTCGAGCATCATTTGCTTCGACTCGGCGGGGAAGTACTTCTCGACATACATCTGGCCTACGGCTTCGCCCATGAGACCATCGACACGGTTCACAGCGCGACGCCAACGTGGCTGCTGCTCCTTGGCACCGGTGAGCTTCTGGTTGTAGCGGAAGTTCTCATCGACGAACTCGTCGCTGGTGAGGCCGCAGAGACTGCTGATGGTCTGCCACTCGTAGATTGACTTGAGGTCCTCGAGAGGAGCCTTCATCAAGATCTCGCAAGCCTTGGCAACGGGTGCAGGCTGGCCGAGGTCGATCTCGTCGGTCTGGTCGTAGCCATAGTTCTTGAAATAGGTGTCCCAGTCGAACTTGCACAACTTGCTGGCTTCAGCAACCGACATCTTGTGGTAGTTGCCCTCGGGATCGCGGAGTTCTTCCATTGAGAAGCTGACCTTGGCAATCTGGGTCTCGTACTTCAGGAGGTTCTCCATCTTGGCCTTGGCTACCTTCTCGGTGGCACCGGTGAGCTTGTAGATGTTGACGATGTGCTCCTTGAAAGCCTCACGCACCTTGACGATAGCGGGGTCATCAGAGAGGTAATAGTCGCGGTTGCCCAAGCTGAGGCCGCCTTGGCCCACGCCTACGATGTTGATCTTGGCGTTCTTCTGGTCAGCACCGATACCGATGCCGAAAAGAAGGTCGTCGTGCTCGGTGGCCATCATCTTGAGGAGTTCCTCACGGGTCTTGATGGCATTCACCTTATCGACGTAAGGCTTGATGGCGTCAAAACCCTCACGGTTAAGACGAACGGAGTCCATTGAGAGGTTATAGAGATCGCCGATCTTCTGTGCTATTGAGCCTGGTTCGTTCTGTTGTGCGGCAATGCCCTGGATGAGTTCGGCGAGCTGCTTGGTGTTGTCGTCGCCGAGCTTGGTGAATGAGCCCCAGCGTGGGAACATGGCGGGCTGTGGGTTGTTGTCAATCCAATGGCCGGTGGCGTACTGGAAGAAATCATCGCCAGGGTTAGCGGTGATGTCCATGTTGCTGTACTCAAGTCCTGTGGTCTTGTCAGCATTTTTCTGGCAGCCGGTGAGGGCTGCTGCGCAGATTGCGCTCATAAGGATTAGTTTTTTCATTTTGGGGTTTATAATTATTTGATCGGAGTGATCGGATGAGTTGGAGTATTCTGAACGGCTGGGTTTACAGCCCCTTGCCCTTGGCTTCGTCCCAAAGGGCATCCATCTCGGCAAGGGTCATGTCGGTGAGCAGGCGTCCTTGATTGCGTGCTTCTGTCTCGACGTAGGTGAATCGACGCAGGAATTTCTGGTTGGTCTTCTCTAAGGCATTGTCGGGTTTGATCTTGTATAGACGTGCTGCATTGATGAGGCTGAAGAGCAGGTCGCCGAATTCGCTTTCGGCCTGTTCGCGGTCCATGTGCCCCACTTCGGCTTCAAATTCGCTGATTTCCTCTTTGACTTTTTGCCAGACGTCTTCGCGCTGCTCCCAGTCAAAGCCGGCATTGCGTGCCTTGTCCTGCATGCGATAGGCTTTGATGAGCGAGGGAAGACTGGCAGGAATGCCAGCGAGGATGGTCTTGTTGCCGTCCTTCTCTTTCTGCTTGACCATTTCCCAAAGCCGAGACACATCATCAGCGTTGCCGACATTCTCTCCGCCGCGCACTCCTACCTGCGAGATGAGTGAACCATCGGGATTAAAGACGTGCGGATGACGGAAGACGAGCTTGTCGCACATTGAATTGCAGATGTCGGCAAAGTCGAACTGACCTTTCTCTTCACCAAACATGGCGTAGAAGAAGATCTGTTCGAGTACGTCACCGCATTCCTTCTTTATTTCGTTCGGGTCGCCCTTGATAAGAGCCTCACCGAGTTCATAGACTTCTTCGATGGAGTTCTGGCGGATGGACTCGTTGGTCTGCTTGGAATCCCAAGGGCAGTCTTTACGGAGGGTTTGCATCACGCCTAAGGCACGTGCAAAGGCAGCGAGCTTCTGGTCGAGATTAGGGACTTCGAGGTGCTGTTCCATAGCTATTTAATCACTTTTGGGCGCAAAAATAATGAAAATTGTCGGAATCTCCAAATATATTCGTCTTTTTGCGCTTCAAAAATCTGATTAAGCGCAGGGATTTGCTTTTTTGTTTGGTTAAATAATCAATGATAACGGTAGCAAAAGAAAAAGATCTAGTTAAAGTGACTGCATGTCATTCAGCTTCTTATAGTAGCCGCCGAGTGCAATCAGTTCCTCATGCGTGCCACGTTCAACTATCTGCCCTTCGTGGAGCACACAGATCTCATCGGCGTTCTTGATGGTCGAAAGGCGGTGGGCGATGGCGATGGTCGTACGGCTCTTCATGAGGCGTTCAAGAGCCTCCTGCACAAGTCGTTCCGACTCGGTATCGAGGGCCGAGGTGGCTTCGTCGAGGATGAGGATGGGCGGGTTCTTGAGGATGGCGCGTGCGATACTGAGACGCTGGCGTTGGCCGCCCGACAGGCGTCCGCCACGGTCGCCAATCATGGTCTGATAGCCATGTTCTGTTTCCATGATGAAGTCGTGGGCATTGGCGATGCGGGCAGCTGCCTCTACTTCGGCTTGGGTAGCGCTATCGACGCCGAAGGTGATGTTGTTGAAGATGGTGTCGTTGAAGAGGATTGCCTCTTGGTTGACGTTTCCGATGAGGGCGCGCAAATCACCGATACGCACGTCGCGCACGTCCTTGCCATCGACGAGGATTTGTCCTTCGAGCACGTCATGATATCGTGGCACGAGATCGACCAGTGTGGATTTGCCGGAACCTGACTGTCCGACGAGGGCAATGGTCTTGCCTTTGGGAACAGTGAGGTTGATGTCGCGCAATACGAGGGTTTCGGAATTCCTGTATCGGAAGGAAACGTCCTTGAATTCAATACCCTGGTCGAAGCTTTTGAGTTCCTGGGGATTGGTGGGGTCGGTGATGGGATTCTCGGCCTTGAGTATCATGTCGATGCGATCCATCGACGCAAGACCTTGCGGCACGTTGTAGAACGCCTTCGAAAAATCCTTCAACGGGTTGATGACGCTATAGAGGATGACCAGATAGTAGATGAACATGGCTGCATCCATCGACGAGTTGCCGCCCAGAATCAGCCAGCCACCAAACCAGAGAACAATGACGATAAGCACGGTGCCCATGAACTCGGACGTTGGGTGAGCCGACGATTGACGGATGGCCATGCTGTTGAGCGCACTGCGATAGATGTCGTTGGTGCGCGTGAAACGCTGCATCATCTTGCTCTCGGCGATGAATGCCTTGATGACACGCAGTCCGCCCAGCGTCTCATCGAGTTCGGTCATGATTTCGCCCCACTGGTCCTGTACGAATTGTGATTTACGTTTCAGCTTACGGCTCACCGAGCCCATGATCCAACCGGCGATGGGGATGAAGAGCAGGACGAAGATGGTAAGCTTCCAGCTAAGTACGAACATCGTGAAGAAGCATACCAGGATGGCGATGGGCGACTTGACAAGCATATCGACCGACGAGGTCAATGCCGTCTCGACCACCTGTACATCGGCGCTCATGCGTGCTGTGATGTCGCCCTTGCGCTCTTCGCTGAAGAAAGAAAGAGGCAGGCGCAAAACCTTATTGTAGAGTTCCAGACGGATGTCCTTGGTGATACCCGTACGGAAAGGTATCATCACAGCCGACGAAGCAAAGTAGGAAGCGGTCTTGATGGCTGTCATCACAATGAGTATCACACCCATGGCAATGAGCGTCCACAATGCGCCATGGTCGGCGATGAGCTGGCTCACATACCAGTAGGCATCGTTGATGAGCACGTCCTTGTCGAGATGCGACCAGTCGATGGCCTGATAGACGTATTCCTGCCGATCCACCTGGAAAAGGATTTGCAGAATGGGAACCAGGGCGGCAAACGAGAAGATGTTGAGCCACTGGCTCAAGAAGTTCAGGATGATCGACCACACCAGATTGGCCTTGTATGGACGTATATATCGCCGGATGACTTGGAAAAACTGTTTTACCATGTTTTTTGAAAACTCTGAAAACTCGGAATTATCGGATTGCTTTGAGTATTCATATTACTTTGAGTATTCCGATCACTCCGATTATGGATTAGATTGTGATCTTGAACTTGAGTATTCGCTCCTTGAGCATCTCCTTGGGCACGACATGCTTCACGGCTTCGGCAACAATGTTCAGCATTCGTTCACGCAAGTAATCCTGACGGATGACCAGCGAAATGGTGCGGAAAAACTTCGGTCCTTGGATGGAGCGCAGATTGCGCTGCATATCGGCAGGCAAGGCATTGCGGAAGAGCTCAGGGATGAGCGTATAGCCGCCGTTGGTATTGACGAGGTTGATGAGCGTATGCAGACCGCCTTGTACGATGGTCGTATTGTGGAACGTCTCCTTGTGTGTAATGTTGGAGAGTTGGGGGTAGTGATCATGGAAGGCACGCATGGCCCAAATGCCACCGTCGAACAGATCTTCAGCGCGCAGCGAGTCGCGCTGCCAAAGCGGGGAGGTGGGCGACACATAAAGCAAGAAACGCTCGGTGTAAAGCTCTATCTCCAGAAGGTTGGTGTCCTTGATCTCCGTGCCCGAAACGATGGCCATGTCGAGTTCGGCTCGCTGGATACGCTCGATGAGCTGTTCAGCAAACGACTCGGTCACTGTGGTGTGCACGTTAGGAAATTCCTGGCGCATCACCTTGGCCATGGCAGGGTAGAGGTAGGGGGCAACCGACGGAATGATGCCGATGAAGAGATTGCCCTTGTCGGATTCCTTCTCGTTGAGGACAAGGTCGCGGAGTTGCTGCGAATTGTGGAGGATGACACGTGCCTGGCTGATAATGCGTTTGCCCAGCGCGGTAGGTTCGATGGGATGCTTCGAACGATCGAAGATCACCACATCAATCTCCTGCTCCAACTTGGCAATGGTAGTGCTGAGCGTCGATTGCGTCACTCCACACGCGGTGGCCGCATTCACGAAGTGACGATGCGTATCAACGGCTACAATATACTCCAATTGTTGGAAGGTCATCCTGGAATGTTAAAAAATTTAATACTTGTGGAGACGTGCTATTTTGCCTTACGAATTGTTGTTTCTAAGCAACGGAAAAGGACATTATTGATTTTTATCGATGCAAAGATAGAAAAAATCTGTTTGCATAGGTCAAATCTTTTCCATAATTTTGCAGCCGCAAATGAAAAAACTGTGCTTTTTCCCTTTTTGCAACCCGTGATTTGTATTTTTCTAACTATTCACTTTTTTAATACACATGATTCAAAAAGTTATTAAACGCGACGGTCGTACTGTCGACTTTAATTTCAACAAGATTGAAGACGCCATCCGCAAGGCCATGGCGCAGACCGAGAAGGGCGTGGACGCGATCCTCGCCGCAACAGTAGCAGACAAGATTGCCAAGAATGGCGACGCCCTGATGTCAGTGGAAGCCATCCAGGACCGTGTGGAGGAGGAGCTGATGGATTCCGAGCGCAAGGAAGTGGCTCGTGTCTATATCTCTTATCGTAACTCACGTACCATCGCCCGCCGTGCCAAGACACGCGAGGTGTTTGAGGAGATCATTGGTGCCAAGAAGAACGACATTACCCGCGAAAATGCCAATATGAATGCCGACACTCCGGCAGGCATGATGATGAAGTTCGCCAGCGAGACCACCAAGCCTTTCGTTGATGACTATCTGCTCGACGAAGACGTGCGTGCCGCTGCCAAGAACGGCTACATTCACATTCACGACAAGGACTATTATCCCACCAAGTCGCTCACCTGCGTACAGCATCCATTGAACACCATCCTTCAGCATGGTCTCAAGGCTGCCCATGCCGAGTCGCGTCCAGCCAAGCGTATCGAGACCGCTTCGGTACAGGCTTGCATCTCGTTGGAGACCGCTCAGAACGAAATGCACGGTGGACAGGCTATCCCCGCTCTCGACTTCTATTTCGCACCATACGTGCGCCTTACCTACCAGGAGGAGATTCGCAACCTCGAAAGCTATGAAGGCAAGGACTTGAGCCACTTGATGAATGTCGAATTCACCGATTACCTGAAGAAAGATCTGGCCGACCTCACCGGCGATGAGCGCATCAAGCAGCAGGCAGTCAACCGCACCGTGGGCCGTGTTCACCAGGCCATGGAGGCTTTCATCCACAATATGAATACCATTCACTCGCGTGGTGGCAACCAGGTGGTATTCTCGTCGGTTAACTATGGTACTGATACTTCTGCCGAAGGACGCTGCGTGATGCGTGAGCTCCTGCACTCGACCTACGAAGGTGTCGGCAACCATGCCACAGCTATCTTCCCAATCCAGATCTGGAAGAAGAAGCGTGGTGTAAACTACCTGCCCACCGATCCCAACTACGACCTCTATCAGCTCGCCTGCAAGGTTTCGGCACGTCGTTTCTTCCCCAACTTCGTGAACCTCGATGCTTCTTACAACTATCATGAGTTGTGGCGTCCCGATGATCCCGAGCGTTACATCTATGAGGTGGCTACGATGGGTTGCCGTACCCGTGTGTTCGACAACCGTTTCGGTAAAAAGACCTCCATTGGTCGCGGCAATATCTCGTTCACGACCATCAACATCGTGGCATTGGCCATCGAGTGCATGAGCGAGCCAAACCTCGACCGCCGTGTCGAAGTGTTCATGCTCCGCCTGAACGAGATGCTTGAACTCACCGCCAAGCAGTTGCATCAGCGCTTCGAATTCCAGAAGACCGCTCTCGCAAAGCAGTTCCCGCTCGTGATGTCTTGCTTGTGGACAGGTGCAGAAAAGTTGAAGCCCACCGACACCATCGCCTCGGTCATCAACCAGGGTACCCTCGGCATCGGATTCATCGGTTTGGCAGAATGCCTGATCGCCCTCTGTGGCCATCATCACGGCGAGAGCGACGAGGCTCAGAAGCTCGGTCTGAAGATCATCTCCTTCATGAAGAAGAAGGTCGGCGAGTTCAGCGACCGCTATCAGCATAACTACTCGGTGCTCGCTACTCCTGCCGAAGGTCTGGCAGGACGTTTCACCCGCATCGACAAGAAGCGCTACGGCATCATCCCAGGTGTAACCGACAAGGACTACTACACCAACTCGAATCACGTGCCCGTATACTACAAGTGCTCTATTCGTCACAAGGCTGAGGTCGAGGCTCCTTATCATGATCTGACTGGCGGTGGCCACATCTTCTACGTCGAGATCGATGGTGATGCTACACACAACCCCGAGACCATCAGCAAGGTCGTTGATCTGATGGATGAGCTCAACATGGGCTACGGATCAGTGAACCACAACCGCAACCGTTGCATGGACTGCGGACATGAGGATGCAATCGAGAACGAGCAGGTTTGCCCCGAGTGCGGTGGCCACAACATCGACCGCCTTCAGCGTATCACCGGCTATCTCGTTGGTACCACCGATCGTTGGAACAGCGGCAAGTTGGCCGAACTCAAGGACCGTGTGACTCACTCCTAACGGCTTTGTATGTTGTAGGACAACTTTTGAAGTTCTATTTAGTTAAATTATCCAAAATGTACCGCAGGAATTTGTTTTTGTCAAAAAAGCTGATTATCTTTGCGGTACATTTCTAACTTTCAATCTTTTATTCACCAATTAAAACCAAATTATTATGCAGAAGAAATGGATTTGCACCGTATGCGGTTATATTCATGAAGGTCCAACTCCTCCCGAGCGTTGTCCACAGTGCCGAGTTCCGGCTTCCAAGTTCAAGGAGCTCGTTGAAGAAGCTGGAGGCCTCCAGTTCGTTCAGGAGCACGTTATCGGCATCGCCAAGGAATATGGCGTTGATGAGGAGATGATCAAGGACCTCAATGCCCACTGGCAGGGCGAGTGCTCGGAAGTTGGCCAGTATCTGGCCATGAGCCGCCAGGCCGATCGCGAGGGTTATCCTGAGGTGGCCGAAGCTTTCAAACGCTATGCTTGGGAAGAGGCTGAGCATGCTGCCAGATTTGCTGAGCTGCTGGGCGACGTTGTCTGGGATACCAAGACCAACCTTGAGAAGCGCATGAATGCTGAGGCTGGTGCTTGCGAGGATAAGTTCCGCATCGCCAAGAACGCCAAGGCCAAGGGCTGGGATGCCATCCACGACACTGTTCACGAGATGGCCAAGGACGAGGCACGCCACGGCAAGGGCTTCGAAGGCCTCTTCAACCGTTATTTCAAGAAATAATCCCAAAAACTATCGAGACGAAGGGTGTGCCGTTCCGACACACCCTTCTTTTTGGACAATGAATATCTCCCTTTACCAACAGGATATACAGTGGCTCGACCCAGAGGCCAACTATCGTAAAATTGAGACAATCCTGAGCCAGTTGCCTGATACCGATCTTCTGGTGTTGCCCGAGATGTGTAACACCGGATTCGTTACTGTTCCCCAGGCAGGCCAAACGGAATGCTTCGCCGATGTTGAGCAACGTCTGCTCGACCTCTCACATCGTTATCAGACGGCCCTCTGTGGCTCGTTTGCCGTTTGTCTGTCGCCTCGACGAGAGGATTCCGTCAATCGTGAAAATAATCGCAACCGCTGTTATTTCGTTACCCCGGAGGGTGAGTTGTATCATTACGACAAGCACCATCTGTTCAACGTCGGTGACGAAGGCCGTGGTTACTTGCCTGGGCAGGAGCAATGTGTCGTCACGTGGCGGGGAATACGCTTCTTCCTGCTCGTTTGTTTCGATTTGCGTTTCCCTGTGTGGTCGAGGTTTACACCAAGCAATTCGTACGATATTTTGGTTTGTGTAGCCAACTGGCCGCAACGGCGCCAATTGGCATGGGAGACACTGCTGCCGGCACGGGCCATCGAGAACCAGGTATATGCCATCGGTGTCAATAGGGTAGGCCGGGACGTTATCTGCGACTACAAAGGAGGAACGCGGGCCATTCATCCCTACGGCCATATCCTTGCTCAGTGTCCCGATGGCGAGGAGGGTGTCTGTACTTTCACCCCTAATATGCAAAAACTCGAGGACTTTCGCAGAAAGTTCCCGAGTCAAGCCGATTCCGACAGATTCTCCATCCTTTAGCTAGCGAAGCTTCTGTCAACCAGTCGAAACGTTGTGGATCAGAACAGGTTCTTCTTCTTCATGTAGAGATAACCACACAGCGAGAGGATCATCGTGCCCACAAGTATAGCGCCGAAGGCAAAAGGATTGGTCTCGAGTCCATTGGGCACATTCATGCCGAAGAAGCCGCCGATGCCTGTGGGTATCATCAGGATGATGGTAATCGTGGTCAGGCGCTTCATGATGGCATTCAAGTTGTTCGAGATAATCGAGGCATACGATTCGCGCTGACGCTCCAACACCTCGCTATAGATATTGGCCGTGGCGTAAGCCTGTTGAAGCTCGATCTCGACATCGTCGAGCAGGTCCTCGTCGTAAGGCAGGTGGCGCAGATGCTTCTTGAGGCGCACCATGACGACTTCGTTGCCACGCATCGAGGTGACAAAGAACACGAGGAACTTTTCGATGCCCATCATCTTTTGCAGCTGTTCGTTCTGCAACGATTCCTCTAGGGCCTCTTCGGCCTGCTTCATCATCACGTTCATCTGCTTGAGGTACTTCAGGTACCACACCGAACTACTGAGGAAGATCGATAGCATCAGGTCATAACGTTGCCGGTCCTCAAACTGTTTGCGAATCGTGTAGCGAATGAAGTCATCGATCATCTCGGTCTTGTAGTAGCAGATGGTGATGAAGATCTCGCTGTGTATCAGGATAGCCAAAGGCACGGTCGAGAAGATGGGATCACCGTCTTCGTCAAGCTCCTTGTTCGGCACGCGGATAAGGGTCATCAGCCAGCCGGATTCGCTCTCCGTACGCGGACGTTCTTCGGTATCTTCAACGTCTTGGATGAAGTCCATAGGCGCACCAAAACGGCTCTCCAGATCACTTAGTTCATCTTGCGATGGCTGCGTAACCTGGACCCAACAGTCCGATTCCCATTCGGGAAGTTGCCTGAAGCCTCCTTTGCACTTCCAGTATTCTGTCATATTGTTGCGTCTGTTTCTGCGTTCAAAAGTTACCTTTTGGCAACAAATATACCCAATTCACATAGTTTCGCGTCGCAAAAATAATCTTTTTTTCAATAGAATGGTCTAAATAATCGGAAAATTTATTATTTTTGCAGCGATTTTTCGTATAAGTTTGCATTTTGCCCACTTATAAAAGCAATTTCAAGCATGGAATGGACCCCTGAGATACAGCAATTCATCACCAATCATCTGGCCGATGATACGGCGCGGTTGTTGTTTTCGGCCCATCGCTATCCTGGTATCGACGTGCCTTTTGCAGTTGAGCAGATCGAGGCACGGCGCCGCCTTCGCAACAAGTTGCCCGAGTGGTATGCCGACCCCGACCTCATCATGGGGGGTAAGGTTCCAGCTGAGCAGTGTTCGTCGGAAGCGACAGCCCGCTATAAGCGCACCATCATGCTGCCTGATGCACGTAGTCTTTGCGATATGACGGGCGGTATGGGTGTCGATTTCTGGTATATGTCGCGCCAATTGGATTATGCCATCTATACCGAGCGCTTGTCACATCTTTGCGAAGCAGCCTGTCATAACTTCGCGGTGCTCTCGGCCAAGGAATTGGGTCAACCGACGCGGATAGAAGTGCGCGAAGGACTTTCCACCGAACTGCCAATACCCGACGTAGATGTAATCTATCTCGATCCGGCACGTCGTTCGACCGACGGTTCGCGCATCTACGAGATCAGCGATTGTGAACCCGATGTTGTGGCTTGGCAGGACGACTTGTTGGCTCATTGTCGTCAGCTCATCACCAAGGTCTCGCCCATGGCCGACATTTCACGCACCGTCGCGCGGCTTCACCATGTCAGCGGCGTCCATGTCCTTTCGGTCAAGGGGGAATGCAAGGAACTGCTAGTCACACAGTGTCCCGAAGCAACTTCATCGGCACTTGCTGGCGATTATCCGATCCACTGCCTTGACTTTTATCCCGACCGGACCATCGAGTTCCACTTCGTGCACCATGGCGACGAGTCACCAGCTCCGAAGCTCCATACCTCTCAAATTGCCACGAGTTTGGGCGAATGGTTCTATGAACCAGATGTCAGCATCATGAAAGCCCAAGGTTTCGATGCGTTGCTTGCTGCCTACGAGGTGCAGATGCTCGATACCGATTGTCATTATTTCACCTCCTCAGCTTTGATCCCCGACTTCCCCGGTCGCATCTTTGCCATCGACGAGCAGTTGAAGTTCGCCTCGAGTAACTTGAAGTCGCTTCGTGCTCGTGTTCCCCAGGCCAATATAGCTATCCGTAATTTTCCGCTCACAGCCGATGCGTTACGTAATCGCACAGGTATCCGCGATGGGGGAGAAGTCTATCTGTTTGGAGCAACAGTAAGCACTGTGGGTCCCGTTCTCATCCGTTGTCACAAGTTTAGTAATCTCCGAAATGAAAACTCTTCGTTATAGCGTGCTGCTCTTCCTGCTTCTGCTGCCTTCGCTCGTGTTGGCTAGGGTGCGGAAGCCGGCTGTCGATGAGCCTCAGACTGTGGCCGACCTGCTCGATGGGCTTTCGCTCCCGTCCCCGTCGTTGTGGTATCAGGGCATGCCGTTCATCTTCCTCAACGATCGTGTCGGACTAAGCATGACGGCCGAATTACCTGCCGAGGCCCCCGATACGACCAATATGCGTGGTACACGATGGCTCTACGACTCGATGGTTTCTGAGGAAGATTGGATGGGCCAGCAACTTCTGCAGTTGCGTTTCATCTCCCCTCAAGGCCACGCCTACCGCTATAGCACAGGACGTCCCATGTCGGCGATGACCGACACCACTTATCATCCCAGCTTGGCCATCATGTATCCCGAGGAGCTGATACGGCAAACCGACTCGCTGTTACGTGCGCGTACATTTTATATATTATATAACGACGACCGTATCTTTTATCCTGCCGATTCGCTGCCCGGAGTGAAGGCACATCAGAAGTTTGTGCCCGTCAGCATCGATTCGGTATCTTTCGGGATCGAGACCGCCCCCCTTCGCGTTGCATTCACCCAGGGTGACGAGCATGGTTACTTTCTGGCTTCGCTGCCCGGGTCGCGACAGAATGCCACCTCCACACCTTTGACTCGCTATCTGTCGATGACCGATCCCTACGACCAGCATCCCGACATTACTCCCGAGGTTTGGGCGAAGATACAGTACAGCCAGGTGCAGCTCGACATGACTTCCGAAGAGGTACGCCTTTCATGGGGGCGTCCCTCGCGTGTGGAGCGTGGTGCGGCACGCAATGGTGTCGTCGAATATTGGTATTACAGCAACAACCGCATCCTCCAGTTTTGGGATGGACGGCTCACCAAGATAGGAATCCTTTAGCAAAACCACTATGACCAAGAAACAACGTTACGAGGGGGTCATCCGTTACTTCCTCGAGCATAACCCCAACGCTCAAACCGAACTCATCTATCACACTCCCTTCGAACTGTTGGTGGCTGTGATTCTCTCGGCCCAATGTACCGACAAGCGTGTCAACATGGTCGCCCCCGACCTGCTGCGTGCCTTTCCCACGCCACAACGGATGTCTGAAACCACCGAAGACGAGATCTACGCCTACATCAAGTCGGTCTCCTATCCCAACAACAAGGCGCGCCATCTGCTTGCCGCTTCCCACCGCATCGTCAACGAGTATGGAGGTGAGGTGCCGTCCGACTACGATGCCCTGCTCTCGCTCCCCGGTGTGGGACGAAAGACTGCCAATGTCATGGTCTCGGTGCTATGGAACGAGCCCCGTATGGCCGTCGATACCCATGTGTTCCGCGTTTCCAATCGCATCGGATTGACCAACAATAGCAAGACGCCATACGAGACCGAGATGGAATTGACCCGTAATATCCCCGAAGAGTACATCCCTCAGGCCCATCATTGGCTCATTTTGCATGGAAGGTACGTTTGTACGGCGCGAAATCCCAAATGTAAAGACTGCGGAATTACGGAGTTTTGCAAGTATTACGCGTCGAAAATGAAAGTTTCGGATGGCAAATAAGCCGTAATAGGGGTGCAATAGATGGATAAATAGACGATTTTTCAAAAAAAGTTCCCAAATAATTTGGATGGAATGTAAAAATCCCCTATCTTTGCACCCGCTTAAACGATGAGACGATAAGTTCATCGCTTAGGCGACGATCTTTGAAAGAGTGAAATCTTGACAAAGCGTTACTGAAAGAAACA
>JAFYZW010000010.1 GCA_017548545.1 Bacteroidales bacterium
ATCGCGCGTGTCCAATTCCCTATCGTAAATTGGGCGTTTCCAATTGCATCGGTCCAATTCTCAATCGTAAATTGGACGCGAGATATTTTCACTTTTTCTTTGCCATATCGAGAAAAAGCTGTACCTTTGCACAAAAATGTAGCATGATATGATAAAGACAGAAAATGAGCGGGGGGCTATCCTGCAGTCGCAGCTGCTCAATCAGCAGACGGGAATCGAGCATTTCTGCTCGATGAGAACTTGTAAGAATCCAGGTCGAGGTATATGGATGCCGCAGCAGGTACATGGCACAACGATAGTTGTAGTTGATACCAATACTCCAATGGATATGAATCTGGAGCGGCAACCTGTGGAAGCCGATGCAGTGATTACTCGTGAGAAAGGGATGTGGATTGGCGTGCATACCGCCGATTGCGTGCCGATATTGCTTTACGACCCCGTGCAGATGGTAGTTGCCGCTGTTCATGCTGGTTGGCGTGGAACGGTACAGCATATCGTGCGTCTGACATTGCAAAAGATGCGCGACGAAATGGGGTGCCGAATATCGGACATCTTTGCTATGATCGGACCAAGCATAAGCCCCGAAGCATACGAGGTAGGCGAGGATGTCGCTGAAGCATTTGTGAAAGCTGGACGGGGTGATTGCATGCTGCGAGCTATCTGGGGACCTAATGGAAAACAACCACTCTCTAAGCCGCATATTGACCTATGGCAAAGCAATGTGATGGATATGCTTGACGCAGGAGTCGATCTTCAGCATATAGATTGTACTCCATGGTGTACTTACGAGCATTATAAAGAGATTTATTCGGCACGGAGAGAAGGAATTGGGACAGGAAGAATTGTATCTGCTATCAGTTTGAAACGTTAAATTGCGTTTACAAAAAGTGTTGAAATGTAAATTAATGTACAAATATTTCGTTAAAAACCCTTTGAAACGTTAAATAATGCTATCAACCAAAAAATAATGACTAAAATATTTGTGCAGTATAGAAAAAGGTCTTATCTTTGCACCGTGTTTTTCATGGTATTAGATTTAAGGTTAACGGAAGAAGGACGTCGTGAGATGGCCTTCTTTTTTTGTTGTGCTTGATAATTAATACTTGTGATTAGATATGACGCCCGATTTCGATGCGTACCTTGAAACCGAAATCGTAAAATTCCGCATCCTTTAAGCCGATGAAGAATCCGACATTCAGATAATTGTTGTCGATGCCATAGCCTAATTCGTGGAACAGGCTATGACCTTCGGTCCATAATGCGCCCAGGTAAATGCGCTCCTTGATGATAAAACGCGAGAGTGGATGCAGCATGTGGAGGAGCCCGAACGGCGTCTCATGCATAATGTGTCCCTGTATATAGCTTGGAGATGAGGCGTACCAGTAGTCGTCGAGCAGGTGGAACGTGCCGCCAATGCGGTCGTCCTCCCACACAGTGGGATAATTG
Organism: Bacteroidales bacterium; assembly: GCA_017548545.1. Classification (GTDB taxonomy): domain Bacteria; phylum Bacteroidota; class Bacteroidia; order Bacteroidales; family UBA3663; genus Liminaster. Next base: position 1,447 of record JAFYZW010000010.1, read on the forward strand.
CTGCGCTTGAAGTAGCGGTAGTTGATGAAGTATTCGCCCTTCTGGTTGAAGAACTTACCCATGCCGAAATGATAACAGAGGAACCGGGTGCGCTCGAGCCGGATGTTTTGTTGTATGTCGAACTCCATCCTACCGTAGTTGCCGTCGGTGCCTAATGCGCCAGGGATGGCACGCGCTATCTCGAAGGCCATGGTCGGCGATGGGCTGTGGACATATTCCTTATATCCATTCTTATACCAGTAGTATTGGCGGGGCGTCCATTCGAGTCGAATGTAGGGCGCAAAATCGGAATAATAGGTGTCGATAAGTTCGTCGAGACGCTCCTTTGAAAGTTTTCTCAAACCGTGACGCATCGGATTGCGGTAAGTGAATAACGCACCTGTGTGCAACATCAGTCCGTTCCGGATTTCAATGCTGTGCATCAAATCAAATTCGTAGTGTTTGTAGTACTCGATGCCGAGAGAGTCGAAATTGATGTTCTTGGCGTTTTGAGACTTAAGCGCTTCGTTGACAGTGCGAATAAACTTGTTGGAGAAGGTGGAATTGGTGCGATAGATCTCGAAGGTCCAGCGGCCACGTTGTTTGGGCGAATAGGTCCATTCGGATAACAAGCGATAGCGAAGTTCCCGCAGACGAAAGGCATAACCCAGCTCTCCGCGCATGAAGAGTTCTGTATCGTTTTTGTAACGTTTGGTCCATCGCGCCCGCTCTCTGAAAGTAAAGCCATTGAATTTGTCATAACCCAGGTAAGAGGGATCGAGTGGACCATAGATGCGCAGACGGTTGTCCTCGGGACCGATACGTGTGCCATCGAACAACGTCTCGGAAAACTCCTCCAACCCGCGGTAGATCTTCCGCTTCTTTCGGTGAGAAGTCGGTTTCGGACGGGTAGATTTGATCAGTGAATCGACATGTGTGGGGATTGGTATGGGGCGCAGGATGTCGAAATCCATTTCTTCGATCTTCTCCTCCTTGTAGAACCGTGTCAGGTCGAGCGGGATATTGTTTTGGTCGATACTGTCGAACGGCGTGAAATCCTTGTAATTATATATGGTGCTGTAGTCGTTTTGTGCGTAGGTGTTGAGGATATGGTAACGAATGCTTAGTTCGCTGTTGCTGGGCACGATGACATTTTCGTGCAACGAATCGGGGGCATAGTGAATGGTCGTTTGGAATTTAGCCCAATTGATCCTACCACTGCATTTGAATCCAAGGACATTAAGCGTCTTCTTGTCGATAAGCACATTACCGGTGAGAAGGGTGTGATGAAAATGCTTCGGCTTGAAACTTATGAGGCAAAGATCCATCGTGTCGGGATTGATGCCTGCTTCCCTTAGTTGTGTGTATGTGCTGTCGTGGACGGAAAGCTGCTCGAAGCGATAGCGCTTGAATCCTTGGTCATAGAAGGGAAGAACGAACGAGCGGACGCTGCCGTAGTCGCCATGATGCCTGATGGCGTAGGCGGGCAGCATACCTTCGTAGAGACGTTCCATCACGTTACGAGCCTTCCGATAGTCGTTGGATTTCAACCCGATGGTGTTGAGATGCATGTCGCCCGGCCATTGATAGTGCACATGGCTCATGGCCTCGAAACCGAGGTCTTCGTACGTATGGGCTTGGAAGGGCACCAGATGGGGGATCAGTCGGGCCACAAGGCCACGCTGGATGCAATGAGAGGTGCCGGTGGTGTATGTCCTGAGGTCCAGGAAACCAAGCTCGAGGTCCTTCTGCTTGAGAGCTCTCTCGCCAAGACGCATCAGGAGGGTGTCGAATGCGGAGGCAGGTCTATCGGTCGGCATAACGTATTGCGCCATCGCTGTTGGGGCGGTGGCGATCAGTAAGAGAAACGTTATGATGAGCGGGAATTGCCTCATTCGCGATATTTGCCTTCGTCCTCGTCGTCGAGGATGCTTAGATAGCTGTCGTAGCGTGACTGGCTGATGCGATGTTCCTGGAGCGCTTTCAGGACAGCACAACCGGGTTCGTGGGTATGTGTACAATTGCCGAACCGGCATTCGGCTGATATGCGGAAAATTTCCGGGAAGTAATGTCCAACGGTCTCCTTTTCAAATTCGATGGTGCCGAAACCACGGATGCCGGGCGTGTCGATGAGATAGGCACCATCGGTCATCTCATACATTTCCGAGAATGTGGTGGTGTGCATGCCCTGGTCGTGCGTGTCACTTAATTCTGCAGTTTTGGCATTGGCATATGGAACCAGGCAATTCAGCAGGGAAGACTTGCCCACACCGCTATTACCAGCCAGCAACGTGGTCTTTCCTTTGAGCAGATCACACAAACTGTCCAGCCCTTCTCCGGTCTTGACAGAGATGAGATGCACGGGATAGCCAATGTAACGATATAGGTAGGCCAGATCGTCGGCATACTGCTTTTCGTTGTCGGTATAGATGTCCATCTTGTTGATGACCAGGACGGCAGGAACGCGATATGCTTCGGCTGTGGCAAGGAAACGATCGATGAACGTAGTAGCTGTAGTAGGATGGGCTACCGTAAGGATAAGCATCACCTGATCGAGGTTGGAGGCCAGGATGTGGGCCTGTTTCGACAGGTTGCTCGACTTGCGGATGATGTAGTTGCGGCGTACTTCGATGCGATTGATGAATGCGAAGCCTTCGCGATTCATCTCATAATTGACCACATCGCCCACGGCCACGGGGTTGGTGGTGCGAATACCTTTGAGACGGAAATTTCCCTTCACCTTGCAGGGCACCAGGCTGTCGGCAACGGGGTGACCGTCGTCGAATCCCGCTTGGGCAAAACGCAATGATTCTTCCCGAAGGCATTTGCCCTCGGGAAGAACCATATACCAGAATCCTGTGTTTCTGACGACGAGACCTCTCATCCTACTGTTGAGAGATGTGCGTCAGACGCTCATGATCTCACGATCCTTGGCTGCATAGACAGCTTCGAGGTTCTTGATGAACTTGTCGTGAGTCTTCTGAATGGTGTTTTCAGCATCCTTCTCAACATCCTCGGGAAGGCCGTTCTTGATATCCTTCTTGAGGGTCTCGATGGCATCGCGACGGATGTTGCGGATGGCAACCTTGGCGTTCTCAGCCTCGGTCTTACACTGCTTGGAGAGTTGACGACGACGTTCCTCGGTCATCGGAGGAAGACCGATACGAAGGAGTTCTCCATTATTCTCGGGCATGATGCCAAGCGAAGAGTTGATGATGGCTTTTTCGATGACTTTCAGCATGCTCTTATCCCATGGCTGGATAAGGATGCTCTTGGCATCCGGGCATGAGCAATTGGCGCATTGACTGATTTCCATCATGGTGCCATAGCACTCGCACTTGATGCCGTCGAGCAATTTCACAGTGGCACGGCCAGCACGGATGTGGTCGAATGTGTCTTCAAGATGCAACACGGTGAGTTCCATCCTGCTTTCGACATCTTTGATGGTTTTCTTAACGTCTAACATAGATATAAAAGGTTTTTGTGTTTTGCGGGGCAAAGATAAGACATTTCTTCGAAAAAACCAAAAAAATGGAAGTTTTTTTGCCCTTAAAGACAGATTTTTAGACCATTATTATACAATGGGAAAGATTTGGGGCGCTTAGCCTTCGTAAACGAGAGTTCCCAGGTTCTCGCCCGACAGAAGTTTCATCAGGTTGCCGACCTTGTCCATGTTGAACACAATGATAGGCAGCTTGTTGTCGCGGCAGAGGGTGGTAGCTGTGAGATCCATCACCTTGAGTTTGCGGTTGTAAATCTCGTCGTAGGTGATCTTGTCGAACTTGGTAGCGGTGGGATCCTTCTCTGGGTCGGCAGTATAGATGCCATCGACGCGGGTGCCCTTGAGCATCACGTCGGCTTCAATCTCGATACCACGGAGCGCTGAGCCCGTATCGGTGGTGAAGTAGGGGCATCCTGTGCCACCAGCGAAGATGGCTATCTCGCCCTTCTCCATGGCTTCGATGGCGCGCCACTTGGAGAACTGTTCGCCGATGGGGAACATGTGGATGGCGGTGAAAACACGACCCTCTACACCAACGGCTTTCAGAGCTGACGATAGACCCAATGCATTGATGGTGGTTGCGAGCATACCCATCTGGTCGCCTTTCACGCGGTCAAAGCCCTTGCTGGTGCCCGAGAGACCACGGAAAATGTTGCCACCGCCAATCATGATGCCTATTTGGATTCCCATGTCGGCTACCTCCTTGATCTGTTGAGCATACTCGGCAAAACGCTGTTCGTCGATACCGTACTTCTGTTCGCCCATGAGCGATTCGCCGCTCAACTTGAGTAATATACGTTTGAATGTCATAATGAAATTTTTGTTTATGTTGATTATTTAGAGGAATGTTCTTGCTTCAGGTTTAAGGGAGGTGGTAATTTTGCTCAACGAATGAGGATGCCTTTTCCCTTGTAGATATAAAAGCCTTTGGGCAGTGAGGCGAGATCGACGTCTCGGGTGTTTCGAGCCACGAGGCGTCCGTCGATGCTGTAAATGTCGGAGGTCTCTTCGATGGAATGGCGTTCGATGGATGATTGCTGGTTACCCTCCATCGGGATGCCGAAAACGTTTTGAGCAAAGGTAATCTCTTCGACCAGCATGTTGAGATAGTTTTCGAGATTGGTGTAGCCGCTGCTGTTGAGAGTCGCACCATCGGATGGGTCATTGGGGTCGAGCTGCATCATGCTCTCCCAATTGTCGGGCATGCCGTCTCGATCGGTGTCGGGATTGGGTATGTTGCTATTGAGGGTAGGCCAGGGTGACCAACTGGCATCTGCATCGGCTGGACGGTTGTCGTCCTGTGTGTTGATGAGTCCCGGTAAACAGTCCTTCCCGGTATAGGAGGCGGAACGAGTACGGGTATCGTTGACGATTTGCTGGTCATGGCTGTCGCGATGCAGGCTCGCTCCGGCAAAATCGAGCACCTTCAGGTATGCGTTTTCAGCAGTATGCGTAGTGGTCAGCTCGTAGTTGATAGGACTTGTGAGCTTGATCGTGTCCTTGGTCACCGAGGTATAGGTCCCATCGTTACCCGACGTATCAATCTGGTTGTAGAAACCGTAGGTCCAGTTGTCGTTCGTAACGTCGTCGAAGTCGGGATTGACATTTCCGTTGAGGTAATATTTGCCCCAAACATGCCAAGTCGGCAGCCACGCATTTCCCGTGACGTTGCCGTCCTCGTCCACCTTGCGTTCGCAGTAGGAGGTGGTGCGGATGTTCACCGATGCAATCCTTCTGCGTATTGTGGCACTACGCTTATCGGTGGCAGGACCGGGCTTGTAGTAGTTGTTGACGATGTTGACATGCATGGCTTCGCCACCGTAGCAGCCATTGCCTGCCCAATTGTAGAAGACGTTGTTGCGCAGATCCATGCGCTCGTCAAGCTGTGTGCTGGGACGTGGCCCCAGTCGTGGAGTGCGGCTCGAATGGTGGGCCAGCAGGTTGTGATGATAGCTCGCACCACTTCCGCCCCAGTTGCCTCCATATCCGTGGTTGCCCTTCGAATGACCGGCTGCCACAAGACTTTGGTCGGCTATGCACCACTGTACGGTAATATTGGTGCTGCCATAGACCGAGAGGCATTCGTCGATGCTCCAGCTGATGGAGCAGTGGTCGATGATGATGTTCTTGCGGTCCATACCGCCCAGTCCGTCTCCCTCATGCTCGGCAACATGACGATTGCCGAGACGGAATCGCATATACCGGATGATGATATTGTCGGCGTTCAGGGTAAATGGGTAGTCGGCTACGCAGATGCCGTCGCCTGGCGCCGATTGTCCGGCAATGGTAAGGTCTCCGTTGCGGATGGCCAGGGCCGATGTCAGATAGATGGTACCAGAAATATCGAAGACGATGGTGCGCTTACCCTTCTTCTGGATGGCCCATCGCAGCGTACCTTCGCTCCCGTCGTCGGCGAGGCTGGTAACATGATAGACCGCACCACCGCGTCCGCCCGTGGTAAATCTGCCATATCCTTCGGCTCCAGGGAATGCCGGAACCCGTTCCTCGGCTTCGACATGTTGTGTCAAGGCAGGGAACAGCAGGATGGCGCTCAGCAGGAGTCTCAGATATTGTTTCATCGCTTTGAAAAGAAAAGACCGCAACCAAACACGTGGATTGATTGCGGTCTTGATATTGTAGGATGTTACTGTGCCGCGAATTACTTCTTGGCAGCGTAACTGATCTTCAGACACTGAGCTTTACGAAGTTCCTGCTTGAGTTCGGTAACGATACCCATCTTGCAGTTGCGGTCAATCTTCATAGAGATCTGCATCTTGGGACGATCTGCCTCCTTCATAGACTCACGAGCAGCCTCCATCGTAGCCTGTACGTTCTTCATGTCAAGGAAGTCATCGTTGAATTGGATGAGGTCCTCAGAACCACGACGGGTGTCGCGTGGCTTACCGATGAGAACGGTGGTGACAAGAGACTTGTTCTCGAGTTTGGTAACCTGGTCGGCACGTGGAGTGTTGACCTTTACGATTGGAGTATCCTCACGCATGTGGGTTACGCACATAAAGAAGAACAGGATAGAGAACACCAAGTCAGGAAGTGATGAGGTGTTCAATTCAGGCATTCCTCTTTTTTCGCCTTTATTAAATTTGCTCATAGTTTGTTTCCTGATTATTGTTAATACTTGGCGTTAGCCTCGGAGATGTTCATAGGATAAAGGTCCTTCAAAGCCTTAGCTTCGTCTTGTGACAGAACCTCTTCATCATAGTCTTTCTGGAAATACTTCTGTGCGGCCTCCTGACGCAGTGTGTTGTAGGCGGCAACGAGCTCGTTTTGAAGCTGGATATACTTCTCATAGCTTGTACCGTAGTCAGACTGCAGAGAAATTACGTGGCTCTTAGCAACTCGAACGGTTGGATCTTTGGCTACGATAAGTTTCTGGAGTTCAGGAGACTTTTCTGGATCGACTTCCTTCATTTCGGGGCCACGATCACCAGCGAACTGACCAGTTGCGGTGATGAATTCGATGGCCTTCTTGCGTATCTGCTCGTTCTGCTTTTCGACAGAACCCTCAATGTAGTCATCGCCCATAAGGATAGCATTGTCCTTGTTGACCATGACGTTGAGAATGTTACGCTTTTTGATTTCCTGATCTTGAATTTGATCTTCGGGAACCCAGCGGGGGAGGAGTCGAGCCAAACCTTCGTCAGTATCCATAGAAGTGACCACGAGGAAGAAGATAAGCAGGGTAAATGCCAAGTCGGCACTTGAAGACGAGTTGATGCTCGGTGCTTTTCTTTTCTTTTTCGCCATAGGTCAATTCTTATTTGGAGATGAATCGTTTTACTGCAAAGAATACGATGAGAACAACAGTTGCTGCAAGGAGGAAGTAGATTGAATAGAGCCACATGTCGATCATCTTCATGGTTGTCTGGGTATAGTTCTCTACCTCACCATTTACAACACGTGAAAATGCCTTAGCGGGGCTGATCACGTAGCATACGATCAAGAGAACGAAGAACGCAGCTACAGTAACGATGGACTTGATGGCCTCCTTTGGATCGGTCTGGAACATGGTGATCACGGTCTTGATGGCAAAGATGATCAAGAGGATGATACCAATGGCTACAATGATGTAGATCCAGTAGAGCATCAGGTCAAGGTTCTTGGGCGCTGTGGTCTCGGCACCTGTAGAAGTCAACGCTGTGACGTTACCTCCAACGAAGTAGAGGATCAGCACAACCAGCGATACGACCAGGCCGATCACAAGCGCAAGTTTAGATATATTTTTCATTTTTTGGAAATTCTGTTATAGATTACTTCTTCATCTTGATGATAGCGTCGAGGAGGGAGATAGATGCATCCTCCATGTCGCCTACGATACCTTCAACCTTGGAGAGGAGGTAGTTGTAGAATACCTGAAGTACGAGGGCTACGATAATACCGCCTACGGTGGTGATAAGAGCGACCTTCATACCAGATGCAACGACTGTAGGAGAAATATCACCAGCCTTAACGATGTCGTCGAATGCCTGGATCATACCGATGGCGGTGCCAAGGAATCCGAGGGATGGTGCCATTGCGATGAAGAGGGTAATCCAAGAGAGGTTGGTCTCGAGCTTGCCGCTCTGGAGAGCACCGTAAGAGGTGATGGCAGCGTCAACCTGCTCAAGTGACTGACCGTCCTTCAGACGAATGAGGGCCTGGGTGAAAATAGAAGCGATAGGACCACGGGTGTTCTTGCTGATTTCGAGAGCCTCGTCAACATTGTGAGCCTCAAGAGCGTTCTCAACCTTTGAAACGAGCTGCTTGGTGTTAACTTCGGCAAGATTCAGGTAAATGATACGCTCGATAACGAATGCCATACCGAGAACGAGTGCGAGGGCTACGAATGCCATGAATGCAGGACCACCGTCGATGAACTCGGTCTTAAGTACATGGTGGAAGTTTGAAGACTCCTCAGCAGCCTCAGCAGCCTCCTGTGCGAATGCTGGAACCATAGTAACTACAGCAGCCAGCGTCAAAAAGAACTTTTTCATTGAGTTGTGTTTTAAAAATTGTTATTAAATGGTTTGTAAGTTGTGTATTGTTATTGGATTCACAGTTTTCCGAGTGCAAATATAAGTATTTTAATTTTTGCATGCAAATTTTTTATGAAAATAATGCTTTCGAGGGCCAATTTTTTTCCTTTTTTAGCCAATTCTACCCCTTTTGATATGCATTTCATCGGTTTTTTTGTGCATTTCATCGGTTTTTTTGGCAAAAATCGCATTTTGGGGCCTCATTTCGCATTTGCTCCGGAAATTCAAATTCCAAGAAGATTTTCGGCGTTTTTTGTGGTCGTTTTTGCCACTTCTTCGAGGGTCAAATCCAGCAGTTCGGCGAGGAAACGGGCAGTATCGGCGGTGTAGGATGGTTCGTTGCGGCGACCTCGATGAGGGATGGGCGCCAGGTAGGGAGAATCGGTTTCGAGCACGATGTTGTCGATGCCGATGGCCTTGACGACCTCGGGAACTCTGCTGTTCTTATAGGTCAGGGTGCCGCCTACACCAATCATGAAATCTCCCAACTTCATGGCTTCACGAGCTTGTTCGGCATTGCCGCTGTAGCAATGCAGGATGCCACGAAGTCGTCGGTTCTTGATAGGGTCGCCAATGGGTGCCTTATAATATTTTTTGGTAAGGTAAAGATGCAGGAAGTCGAGGAACTCCTGCATCGCATCGCGTATATGGAGCAGCACGGGCAGGTCGTAGGCCAATGCCCAATCGAACTGTGCTTGCAGTATCTTCTTCTGGTCGTCGAAACGCGTCTTATCCCAATAGAGGTCAAATCCTATTTCTCCAATAGGGAGCCTGCGTATCAGTTCGCCTTCTTCCGAGAGACAATAATTGTCGAGCAACCGCTTGGTGGCAGCGAGCTGAACTTCGATATTGTCGGCCATATTTTCGGGATGAATGCCGATGCTTGGGAAGAGCACATCGGGATGCTTGGCGCAAAGTTCCATGATGAGAGGGAATTCTGTTTCGTCACAGCAGGCGAGAAGCATCTTCCCGACACCAGCCTCTTGGGCACGTAAGATGCAGGCCTCCACATCCGATGTGAAGGCCTTGGATATCAGGTGACAATGGGTGTCGATGATTTTCAATGTCGTAGGGTGTTGTATGGGTTTTGAACGATGGAGGAAATGGTTCAGAAGTCGAGAGTATTTTGCAGCTTCTCGGCTTCGATCTGTTTTTTCTCGTTGGAGCTCAAATAAAAAATCAGACCGAACTGGGAGCACTTGTCGATGCTCTGCTGCAACGGGAGGTCGGCATAGAAGTTCTTCACCTGGTTCGAGAGGTCATGCAGCAGGTCGTCAACGATGGGACGCATTTGCACGAGTTCACGACGATACTTCTCGGCATTCGCCTTCAGCCTACTGACATTATAGTAATGGTCGGCGAAGATGCTCCAATGCACTTTCACCTTCGCAATATTCGGGTTATAGATGGGTACACCCCCTTTGCTGATGCGTTTCTCTTCGCCAGCGATGACCAGTTTGCCCCATTTCTCGATCGAGGCTTCGGTCTTGAGAAGAGGTACTGTGTACTTGTCGGGAGAAAGACCATAGCCCTCTTTGATGTCCTTCTTCAATTCGCCGCGTCGGATGGCCATGTTGAGGACTTGTATGAAGTGAGAGACATACATACGAGCAACATGAGCTTCTTCCTTGTAACCCTTGTTGATCTTGATGAACTGGTTGCGGTACTGCTGGTACTGGGATTGGGTATTTCGGAACTTGTTCAGCAGGAGTCGGGCTTCGCGGGTAGTCTGGTAGCTCAATACCAGTTGTCCGTTCTCCTTGTAGCCCTCCATATTCACGGCCTTTTGCAAGGCCTTGATGCGGCTGGGGTCAGAGTTGGGTAAATAGCGTCGAGGCATCCGTTGACGAATTTAAAGTTTACTTGTTTCTTTTTTCAAGTTTCGCTGCAATATCTTTCAGTAGCCGCAGTTTGGGCTGAGGCATGCTCATCTTCTTGAGGGCCTGTAAGGCCTCTTGATGATAGTTGGCAATAGCAAGGCGGCAAGCCTTCTCGGCTCCCGTTTTCTTGTAGTAGATTTTGTATGTCTCGATCTTCTGCTGTTCGCTCATGCCTTCGGTGTCGGGCTCAGGCGCATTTGCCAGGGCCGTGATTCGTAGGAAGGTCTTCTTGTTCTCCAGGATGTCGCCTCCGATGCGCTTGCCGAAGGTCTTGGGATCTCCCCAGCAGTCGAGCCAGTCGTCCTGGAGCTGGAATGCCAGACCCAACGAGGTGCCGAAGCGGAAAAGTGTTTCAATGTCACGGTCAAGCCATTCGTATCGGTTCACACCGATATCGGAGAGGTTGCCGTACTGCTTGTCTTGTCCGATGTATGCTCCTATTTGCAGCGCACGGCCAAGAAGGACCGATGTCTTGAGACGAATCATTTCGATATACTCATCGATGGTCACGTTGTCGCGTGTCTCAAACTCCATATCATACTGTTGACCTTGGCAAATCTCCTGATTCATCAAGTTGAAGGTGTCGATGACGTTCTTAAGCACACGTGGAGGTGCCTCGGCAATGAGCTGATAGGCCAGACCCTCCATGGCATCGCCACTGAGGATGGCTTGGTTGTCATTCCATTTCACATGCACAGTAGGGCGACCACGGCGTGTGGGCGCCTTGTCCATGACATCATCATGTAGCAGGGTGAAGTTGTGGTACATCTCGATGCCCAAAGCAGGCTTCAGGGCAGCTTGGATATCTTCGTTGTAAAGATTGGCTGCAATGAGGACAAGCGTTGGACGTAAACGCTTGCCACCTGAATCGAGGGTGTATCGAATCGGGTCATAGAGAGTGGCTGCTGTACTGGGATAACTCAGGCTCTGGAGTCCCTCTTCGATCATTGCACTGAGTTCGGATAGTTTTTTCATGTCGTTGGGAGATATCCCTTAATTAGATCACATAAAAAAGAGAAGCCAACCGTGAGGGTCTCGGAAACTCAGGGTTGGCTTCAAATTGAATTACTGCAGACGGAAGGTAACTGGCAGCATGTACTTTACACGTACCGGTTTACCACGCTGCTTACCTGGCTTCCACTTAGGCATTGACTGTACTACGCGCTTTGCCTCCTTGGTGAGGTCCTCCGAGGGTGAGCGAAGCTCCTGGATATCGGTAACTGAACCATCCTTCTCAACGACGAATGAAAGAGTTACACGGCCCTGAATGCCGTTTTCTGCAGCGAATGCCGGGTAGCGAAGGTTCTTACTGATGTACTCCATCAGGGCCTTTGTGCCTCCTGGGAACTCAGGCTCCTGCTCTACCACGGTGAAGATCTGATTGGCATCAGCTTCTTCCTCCTCAGCGGGACCGGACTCTACAACCTGCTGAATAACCTCAACGGTTGCGTTGTCGTCCTCGGCGCTCTGCATCTCGATTTCGGCAACTTCAACGTCGTCTTCAACGACGGTGAGTTCCTCAATCACGTCTGGCATCGGCGGCGGCGGTGGCGGTGGCGGAGTATTGTTCTGTACTGTCATTACAATCTCTTCTTCATCCTCAATCACATCATTGCCAAATCCGAGACTCTTGGTCTGATGAGTGACGTTGGTCCACTCGAAAGCGATGAAGAGGATTGCAAGAATTCCTGCGAGACCTGTGAGCCAATAGGTGGTTTTTCTAGGCTCAAGATCAACTTGGGGGTCTTTCTTGATTTCCATAAAAATGAATTTAATTGGTTAAAAACTCGTCACAAAAATAGTCTTTTTTTAGATACAAACCAAAAAAAATGACCAAAAAAACGTTTTTTTACTCAAAAAAATTGTATTTTAACGGAAAAAAGGGTACTTTTGCATACAATTTTTACACAATTTCCGTTTTAAAGGGGAAAAATCTTCCGTAACTTAAAACAGACAATTGTGATTTTGACAGACAATAAGAAACAGCAATCTACGTCGATGATTGGTACATATATGAGAGCAGTACTGCTGTCTCGTCGTCTCGTTCTTGGGGTGACGTTTCTCCTTGTATATGTTACAGCTTTCTCGCAGGATATCACAGGTTATGGATATCTCGAACTTCCTGTGTCGGCGCGTGTTCTTGCTTTGGGAGGGACAAACATCAGCGTGGTGGAGCCAGAGATGTCGCTGGCGGAACAGAACCCTTCGTTACTTTGTCCCGAAATGGCTGGACAGGCTGCTGTCAGCTATACGCGTTACATGGGTGATGTCAATTTGGGCTATGCTGCATACGCTGGACGGTTCCTTGAAGTGGGCGGCTGGTCGGTCGGAATGCGTTTCATCGACTATGGCGACTTCAGCGGATATGACGAACAGGGTTTTTCGACTGGAAGCTTTGGCGTGAAGGACATGAGTCTGCAGGGTGCCATCGGCTATCCCGTCAACGATAGGCTTCGAATCGGTGCGCAGGCGAAGTTCCTTTATACCAGTTACGAAAGCTATTCTGCCTTTGCCATGGGTGTTGATCTCGGGTTGAACTATTACAATGAAGCAACGGGCAATTCCATTTCTCTGACAGCCACCAACCTGGGTGGACAGTTCAAGGCACTTTACGAGGAACGGAAGGAGGACCTGCCCATGCAACTCAACCTGGGTTGGAGCAGCGAGCTCCAGCATCTTCCGCTATGTGTCTCCGTCACGGCCTATCATCTGCTCGATTGGGATCATGACTATGTGGATGGCAGTGGCTTCAAGCATTCGTTCAAGGACTCCGAAATGGTGCTTAATCATCTCATCTTCGGCGTCGAATGGACGGCCTATGATCATTTCTGGCTCGCGGCCTCGTACAACTACCGCAATCAGCGACGTTTCTCCGGACAAGGAGGATTCTTGCGTGGCGTAGGCATGGGGACAGGGTTCAACTACCGACAACTGTCATTCATAATGGCATATGCTTCAGCACATGCTGGAGACGGAACATTGATGTTTCAATTCAATTACAGATTCTGATTCTTCTTACACCTTATTAATATAATAAATACAATGAAAAAGATTACAATTGCCATCGACGGTCATTCGAGCTGCGGAAAGAGCACTATGGCCAAAAGCCTTGCCAAGGCACTAAATTATATCTATGTGGATACAGGCGCCATGTATCGTGCCGTGACACTTTATGCGTTGCGTGCTGGCTTGATGGATGCTGAAACCAAGGAGATTGATACGGAACGTCTGGCATCGCAGATGGACGAGGTGAACATTTCATTTGAGCACGATGAGGCGGGGCGTATGCAGACTGTGCTCAATGGTGAGAACGTCGAGAAGGAGATCCGTGGAATGACTGTCTCCAATTGTGTGAGCCCTATCGCTGCGTTGTCATTTGTGCGCGAACATCTGGTGGCTTTGCAGCAGAAGATGGGTCTTGAAGGCGGCATCGTGATGGATGGTCGCGACATCGGTACAGTCGTCTTCCCCAATGCTGATCTCAAGGTCTTCGTGACGGCCAGCCCCGAGGTGCGTGCCCAACGTCGTTTACTCGAACTGCAGGGTAAGGGAGACACGACAACAACCTTTGCCGAGGTGCTCAAGAATGTCGAGGAACGTGACTATATCGATTCCCATCGCGAGGTGTCACCCTTGCGTCAGGCCGAGGATGCGGTGCTGCTCGACAATAGCAATTTAACCATACCCCAGCAGGATGAGCTCCTCTTGAAGTGGGCCATGGATTGTATCGAAGATTAGTGCAAGGCTATGCAGGTAACTGTTGATGCCCATAGTGGCTTCTGTCCGGGCGTAGTGAGTGCCATTCGTAAGGCCGAAGAGCAGCTCAGTGATACCGAGACACTCTACTGCTTGGGCGATATCGTCCATAATAGTGAGGAGGTCTCACGGCTGGAACAGTTGGGTCTGCGCACCATCGACCACGAGCAGCTTGCCAGCCTCCATGATATCCCTGTCCTCATACGTGCACATGGCGAGCCTCCTTCGACCTATCTTGTGGCCACGCAGAACAATATCGAGATCATCGATGCCACCTGTCCTGTAGTGCTTCAGCTCCAGAAACGCATCAAGCGTGTCTATGAGGATTCGAAGGCGATGTGTCAGGGCATACAGATTGTCATCTATGGCAAGAAGGGGCATGCCGAAGTCAATGGCCTTGTGGGTCAGACCGAAGGTACAGCCATCGTGATAGAAGGTATGCAGGACCTCGACAAGATTGATTATTCGAGGCCAGTACGCCTTTTCAGCCAGACCACGATGCCTGTCGATACCTTCCGTGAACTTGCCGCCATCATTTGCCGCAGGATGCATAACCGCGAGGACTTCCAATATCGTGACACCATCTGCCGCCAGGTGGCCAACCGCATTCCGCACTTGCAGGAGTTCTCGCGTCAGCATGATGTGGTGCTCTTTGTCAGTGGGAAGAAGTCGAGCAACGGCAAGGCGCTTTTCGGCGTGTGCCATGAGGTAAATCCTCGCAGCTACTTCATCAGCCATCCCGAGGAATTCCATCCCGAGATGGTAGAAGGGGCCCAAACGGTGGGGATTTGTGGCGCGACGTCAACTCCCAAGTGGCAGATGGAGGCACTTGCAAGGACTATACATGATATTTTTTCCAAAAAATAAACCTTAAACACTTTTTCTGCTACAAATATTTGGCCAATTGTTTCAAATGCCTTATATTTGCAGTGTTCAAAGAATCTAATATTTTTATACTGAAATCTAATATTTACAATTATGGCAGAGATTAAAAGCGTAGGCATCCTTACCAGTGGTGGTGATGCTCCAGGTATGAATGCAGCCATTCGTGCCGTCACACGTGCTGCAATTTTCAGTGGACTTCGTGTTTTTGGTATCTATCGTGGCTACCAAGGCCTTATCGAAGATAGTATTGAGGAGTTCCAGACACAGAATGTAAGTAATATCATTGCACGAGGCGGCACAATCCTCAAGACCGCCCGTTCGAAGGACTTCAAGACTCCCGAGGGTCGCAAGATAGCTTACGAGAATCTGCGCAAGCATGGGATTGATGCTCTTGTCGTTATCGGAGGTGACGGCTCCATCACTGGTGCTTCCCATCTGGCAAAGGAGTATGACTTCCCCATCGTGGGACTTCCAGGCACCATCGACAACGACCTTGCCGGTACAGATGCCACCATCGGTTATGATACGGCGATGAACACCATCATGGAGTGCGTCGATAAGATTCGCGACACGGCCACATCTCATGCCCGTCTCTTCATCGTCGAGGTCATGGGTCGTGATGCAGGCTTCCTGGCTTTGAATGGCGCTATTGCTACGGGTTGCGAGGATGTCATCATTCCCGAGGAGAAGACACAGTATGAGCAGCTGAAGGAACTTGTTGCCAACGGTTTCCGCAAGTCGAAGTCGTCAGCCATGGTGCTGGTGACCGAAAGCAAGGATGAGAATGGCGGTGCCTTAGGACTTGCCCATAAGATGAAAGAGGAGTTCCCGGAGTACGATGTGCGTTTTACCGTGCTTGGACACCTGCAGCGTGGTGGCAGTCCAACCGCTGCCGACCGTATCTTGGCCAGCCGCACGGGCTATGCAGCCATCGAGGCACTGCTCCAAGGTCAGCGCAATGTGCTCATCGGCATCCACAACGACCATATCGTCAATATTCCATTCGCCAAGGCTATTCATCAGGAGAAGCCCATCGACCCAGAGCTGCTCACAGTGCTCCGTGTACTGTCCATTTGATGGCAAAAAATCGTTTTCTGGCAGTTTATTGACTGATTTTCAGGTGAAAATTTGGAGAATCGGGACAAATTGTGTACATTTGCCCCGATTTTTTCATGTTTTTTATTGTATTACATTTCAAACAAATGATTAAACGACTTTCTCTTTTCTTGAGTCTTTTCCTCCCTGTCTGTGTGCTGGCCGACACCGTGCCGGCATTGGTCATCGGAGAGGATACCAAGGTAGCATTGCAAGACATTGTCAGCGTGAAGCTCGATGCCAGCAACCTCTATGTGCTCAAGACCGACGGTTCCTCTCTCACCCAACCTCTTGCTACGCTTACTTTCGGTACTACAGAATATGGTATGGGCATTCGTGAACGCTTGTCTGAGAGCGGTGCTTCCGATTTCGTCGTCTATGATCTCGATGGTCGTCTGATGAAGCAGGGAGTTGCGCATAATACCCGGGAAGTTCTCTCTGGTCTTCAGGCCGGCACCTATCTCATCCGTATGGGTAGCCAGAGCTTTAAGGTGAAGACTGATGGTATGGTCAATAATGCCCAGACCGATTTCGGTAAGGGAATGAGCACGCCATGGACTTCGCTGGCCCCTGTTGCCGTTTCTCCCGACGATGATGACGAGGAGGTGACCGAACCGGCCATGCAGATTGAGCTCCCCGGCCTTGATGCCATGACGACTATCGCCATGCTCGATAGCCTCATGTTTACTACCGACCTTTCTTCGCTCATTGTCATTCGGGGTGGGATCTTTACATCCATCACATTGTCTGCTATCGAACAGATATCCTTCCCACAGAGCCAGTCTCATGTCTCGCTCGCCTACAGCGGCAACAGTGTCGAAGGCGTCAATCCCTTCTATTTCGACGGAGTGTCCATCCAGCTCGATGGCGCTGGAGTGACGGTCAATTCGACCTATTTGGCCGATGAAGTGGAGTTTGAGCTTTCGGGTGCCTCTTCCAACGGATACTTCAAGTTCTATGGCGACAAGAAGTTCAAGGTCACGCTTAAGGGAATCACTTTGTGCAATCCCAACGGTCCCGTCATCAACAGCCAGAGTGGAAAGAAAGGTTCCATCAAGTCGCAGAACGGTTATGTCAATACCCTCAGTGACGGCAGCGAGTACAACACCAGTGTCGAGGATCAGAAGGGTTGTATCTTCAGCGAAGGCCAGCTGATCTTCAACGGTAAGGGCACGCTCAACATCATCTCCAACTACAAGCATGCCATCGTTTCCGACGATTACGTAAGTTTCGAGAACGGTTCTGTCAATGTGCTTAGCTCAGTAGGTGATGCCGTGCATGCCAAGGACTCCATTCTTGTCCAGTCGGGCACCATCAGTCTTACCTGTTCGGGTGATGGTCTTGATTGTGACGGCCCCATCACCATTCGCGAGGGAGAGAACGGCATTCCTGCGCTCTCCATCAATTCCGACGGCGATGGCGCCAAGGGTATCAAGACGGCTATGGACTTCCTGATGACCAACGGTAATGTCGATATCACACTTACAGGCAACAAGAAGGTGGCAGATGGCAAGACAACCAACGTGATTGGTGTGAAGGCCGACGGCAATATCACCATCACGGGTGGCACGCTCACCATCGTCAACACCTGTCCGGGCGGCAAATACCTCAGTGCCGATGGAACTATCACCATTGGCGCGGCTGCTAAGGTCATCTATTGATTGCACTATTCAATGATGCATGGGAAATTGTTCAATGAACTGGCGTTTTTCTTCTACGAAACGCCGGTTCTTATTTTAAACGACCACCGCTTTTCAGTGTCTAAAATGCATATCATTTCAGTTGTGAAACAAGTATGCTAATAGCTAGAAGCTTTCAGGCAAGTCGTCTGTTGACGATAATCCTGGTATTTATTATGAGCGCTGGATTGGCGCTGGCACAGCCTGGTCGTGGCCGTGGCATGATGATTAAAGCCGAGGGATCGGTTGTCGATAGTAAGACCAACGAACCCCTTGTGGGTGCGGCAGTCAAGGTTACTTCTGCCGATGGAGGCACAGGTACTTTTGGCATCTGCGACACTGAAGGTAATTTCTCCTTCGAAGTCAATCGTCCCGGCAAGTACACTTTGGAAGTAACCTACGTGGGCTATAAGATGCTCACCAAGGACGTGTCGCTCTTCCCAGGACGAGGTGCCAAGATAGGCACTCTCAAGCTGCAGGAGGATCCCAAGCAATTGGCGGAAGTGGAAACCGTAGGCCGCAATCAGCGCCTCAAGCAGGTGGGTGACACCATCGTTTATAATGCCGATGCCTACAAGGTGGCCGATGGAGCCACCGCCGAGGACCTTGTGGCCAAGATGCCGGGCATCGAAGTGACCGACACGGGCGTCAAGGCGCAGGGCGAGACCGTCGAAAAGGTGCTCGTCGATGGCAAGTCGTTCTTCGAGAATGACCCCAAACTTGCTCTCAGGACACTGCCCGCCGAAGTGGTACAGTCGGTGTCGGTTTTCGACAAACAGTCCGACCAGGCGGAGTTCACTGGTTTTGATGATGGCAATACCGTCAAGGCCATGGATCTTGCCACCAAGTCCTATCGCCGCAATGGCATCTTCGGACGTGTCTATGGCGGTCTCGGTTCCAACTTCGACTTCGACCAAGGGTATTGGAACACGGGATTCAACCTCAACTTCTTCGAAGCCAATCGCCGTATCTCCCTGTTGGGTATGAGCAATAATGTCAACCAGCAGAACTTCACTTTCGACGACCTGCAGTCCAGCGGTGGCATGGGAGGTGGCTTCCGTGGTGGTATGGGCAACCGCATGGGCTCGATGGATGGCGTGTCGCGTGCCAATGCCATCGGCATGAACTACAGCAACTCCTATCTCGACGACAAGCTCGAGGTGCAGGGCAGCTATTTCTTCAACCAGCTGCGTACTCAACTCAGCGATTCCACCTTCGACGACTATATTAACACCGAACGTGCTTCTATCGCTCAGCAGAACCGTGTGTCGCACAACTACAGTCATCGTGCCGACATGCACATCACCTACAGGCCGAATGACAAGAACCAGCTGATCTTCCGCCCATCCATCAATTTCCAGACCACCGATGCCGATGGCTTCAACACCAACACGACTTGGAAACTGCCACTCTCCACGGTGATGGACGACTCCTTCCGTCGTTCTGACATCACTCGTATGCAGAGCTCCAGCGATACCCGTTCCATCTCTGACAACTCCAGTTGGAATGTAGGCGGTTCATTGGTTTGGCGTCATCGGTTCGACAAGCAGGGACGCACCTTGAGTGCTGGCTTCGACGGACAAGTATCGGGCAGCACTACCGATGCCGATTACATCAAGCGAATCAATTGGAGCAATCCTTACTACCAGCGTCAGAATGCCGATACCAAGAACTACAATTGGGGCGGCAATGTGCAGTGGACCGAAAATATTGCCGACAACCAGCAGCTTTCCTTGCGTTATAATCTGAACTTCCAGAAGTCCACGCGCGACAATATGGTGTCGTATTACGACGACGAGGATTTTCATCGCATCAAAACCGACACACTCCAGATGGGTTACGATGGAGCCAACACCAGCAAGTACATCCAACGCAACTTACGTCAGGGTGGCGAGATTGCTTGGCGCCTCCACACCACTCATTATAATGCCAATGTGGGTGTGAACTTCCAGAACTCGCACCTCGAGGGCGAACAGGACTACTATCTGCAACCCACTCTCAGCATCGACCCCACCAAGAAGAACTACTTTAGCGTTTTGCCGAACGTCAGACTGGAATGGCGAAGCGACAACGGCTCGCAGATCGAACTCCGTTATCGTGCTTCTTCGAGCAATCCCTCGGTGTCAAATCTCCAGCAGAGCGTCAATACCTCGAACGAACTGAACTACTCGACGGGCAATCCAGACCTCGATCAGAGTATCGGACATAACCTGAGTCTGCGTTTCATCCATTCCAACATGGAAACGGCCACCAACTTCATGGTCTTCGGCCAATATTCTGCACGACAGGATTACATCGGCAGGCAATATCTCACCAACAACTCCAACGAGCGTGTTTCCCTGCAGGAAGCAGGTCGTGATTTCGGCTATGGAGGTGAACAGTTCAATGGATTGAGTCTGGCAGCTGGTGCCAAGATCAGCCGTCCCGTTAATATGAGTGGCAATCAGTCGGCACGTCTGGGCCTTGTCTATGGCTTCCCCTTCGACTTGATCTACAGCAATGTCAACCTCTCGCTCGACGGCTCGTTCTCGACCACTCCGTCACAGCAGCTTTATTACGACATCAATTCCTCGACGGGTGTCGGCCACGTCACCGACTTGACCACCAAGGTTCTGCAGTGGGGGTTTGGTCCTCGTCTGCACGTGTCGAGCAATATATCCACCGATCTCGATTTCACCCTGATGTATCAGCCTTCGTTCCAGTGGGTCAAGGATACCGAGAACAAGGCCAATTCATATAACTATGTCACCCATCGCGCCGATGCCCGTTTGAACTGGACCTTCTGGCACGGGTTCACCACCGAGCAGTCGTTGGGATACGTCTATTACGGAGGTTCGGCGATGACCAGCTCCGAGGACGAGTGGATCTGGAACATGTCTTTTGGAAAGAAGTTCCTCAAGGGCAACAAGGCCGAGGTGAAACTCCAGGCCTACGATGTGTTGGGCTCTCGCACAGGCTATCGTCAGTCGGTTAGCGACAGCTACATCCGCGCAAGCTACACCAACTTCATGCCTCGTTATTTCCTGCTCACCTTCACCTACAAACTATCCAGCTACAAGGGAAGTGGTGGCAGCGCTGAACGTCGTGGTGGTCGTGGAGGCTTCGGAGGTCCTGGTGGCCCCGGTGGTTTCGGCGGCCCTGGTGGAGGAAGATTCTGAAAAGCCGGCGTTTATCGCGGACGTTTTGGAATGTCGTCTGAGATTATTTGACAAAAAATGTGAAATTAATTCGATTGGTAACAAAACCCGGGAAAAAGATTTGTTTTTCTCGGGTTTTTGCATTATCTTTGCACCCTCAAAAATACTTTATAATATGCAAACGATAAGGAACCGGGAATTTGGAGGCGAACGTCCGCTCTATGCCTCGCATGATCTCCGTCTAGAGCATGTCACCATTCACGTGGGTGAATCCTCCATCAAGGAAAGCAGCAATATCGAGGCCGAGGATTGCCGCTTCGAAGGGAAATATGTCTTCTGGGAGACCTACGGATTCAAAGTGCGTCGCTGCTATTTCGCCGAGTCGGCACGCAGCAGCCTTTGGTACAGTAAGGGTGGCCATCTGGTCGATTGTCAGGTCGATGCCCCCAAGATGTTCCGCCGTATGCAGGGTATCGAGGTCGAGAATACCAACTTCCCCAATGCACTCGAGACTTTCTGGGACTGCTCTGACATCCAACTGCGCGATGTGAGCATTGCGAAGGCCGACTATGCCTTTATGCATTGCGAAAACATCCGTATCGACAATTATCGTCAGGATGGCAACTATTCCTTCCAGTATGCCCGCAACGTTGAGATCCATAATGCGGTGATCAACTCGAAGGATGCCTTCTGGGAATCCGAGAACGTCACCATCTACGACTCGGAGATCAATGGAGAGTATCTGGCATGGTATGGCAAGAACATCCGCCTTGTGCGTTGCCACCTCACAGGTGAGCAACTCCTTTGCTATGTCGATGGCCTGATACTCGAGGATTGCACCTTCGGGGAGGATGCCAACCTTCTCTTCGAGTACAGCACTGTCCGCGCCACTATCCTTGGCAACGTAACCTCCATCAAGAACCCTACATCCGGACATATCGCCGTCAAGGGTAAGGTGGGGGAGATTATCTTTGACAAAAACCAGAAACAGCCTGCCGATGCTGTAATCATTACCGATAATGATGTTTGATTTTGACCAGCCCATCGAACGTCGTGGTACGCGTTCGGTAAAATGGGACGAAGAGGCTGCCGACGTGCTTCCTCTTTGGGTGGCCGACATGGATTTTGCCACTGCCCCCTGCATCCAGCAGGCCATCATGCAGCGTGCCATGCATCCTTGTTTCGGCTACACGCTTGTACCCGACGACTATTATCAGGCCATCATCCAATGGTTCTGGTCGCGTCACCAGTGGCATATCCGCCGCGAGGAAATACTCTATACCATCGGTGTTATTCCAGCCATAGCTGCCATCCTCAAGGCCACTACGCAGCTGGGCGACAACGTGGTTGTCCTCACGCCCGTCTATAACTGTTTCTATAACCTAATACGCAATGCAGGTTGTCAGGCACTCGATGTGCCTTTGCTCAGCCGTGCCGAGTCCTCGACGCTCCATTTCTCCATCGACTGGGAAGCCCTCGAAGCTGCCCTTTCGAACGAGAAGACCACCGTTCTTCTGCTCAGTAATCCCCACAACCCCGTGGGACGCATCTGGAGTGCCGACGAACTTGAGCGTCTTGCCGCTTTGTCGAAGAGATATGGTGTGCTGGTCATCAGCGACGAGATACACAACGAGCTCACTCGCCCTGGCACCCGATATGTGCCAGCAGCACCTGTCTTCGAAGCCATGGACGAGAAACCGCTCTACGTGGTCTGCACCTCTCCTTCCAAGTCGTTCAATACAGCGGGATTACAGAATGCCAACATCATGATTCGTGATGCGGAACTGCGTCGTCGCGTCGATCGTGCCATCAACCTCAACGAGACTTGCGATGTCAATCCTTTTGGTGTTGAGGCTACGATTGCTGCCTACAACGAGGGCCTGCCTTGGCTTGATAGTCTCTGCAATTACATCTGGACCAACTATGCTTATGCTCTTCAATTTCTTGGGGACGCATTGCCCGAGTTGAAGGGGGCCGATCTGCAGGCTACCTATCTGATGTGGGTCGATTATCGTAGTTACACGTCGATGCCGAGCCAGCTGCTGAGCCGTCGGCTCATCGACGAAGCCAAAGTGTGGTTCGCGGCAGGTTCGGGTTACGGGGACGCAGGGGAAGGATTCCTGCGTATCAATCTTGCGACCACTCGTGAAGTTTTAACTGAAGCATTAACGCGATTCGTTACATGGGTAAAGACCAACTGTTAGCCATGATCCGAGGCGGTCAGGAACTGACGTCACGTCAGCGCTTGGCGCTTGTGGTCAGCCTCTCCTTGCCCGCCATGCTGTCGCAGCTCAGCACCATCGTCGAGGAGTATGTCGATGCGATGATGGTGGGACAAATGGGAGCCGCTGCCTCTGCATCCATCGGTTTGGTAAGCACGAGCATCTGGCTCATCGGAGGGTTGTCGCACGCGGCCTCCACGGGTTTTTACGTGCAGGTGGCTCATCGTATCGGAGCCAACGACTTCCGTGGAGCACGCGATGTCTTTCGTCAGGGCATCACGGCTTGTCTGTCGTTCTGTTGTATGCTTGTTGCCATCGGTATCGTCATCTCTCCATGGTTGCCTCAGTGGTTGGGTGGCGATCGCGAGCTCTGGCGTGATGCTACGCTGTACTTCGCCGTCTTCTGTCTCTCCATGCCGCTCCATCAGATGTGTTCGTTGGCGGGAGGCGTGCTTCGTTGTGCAGGTCATGTCAAGGTGCCTGCTTATCTGCAGGTTCTGGCTTGCGTGCTCAACATCGGGTTCAACTATCTGTTTATCTTTGTCTTCGGCATGGGAGTGCTGGGCGCTGCTATAGGTACCTGTTGTGCCGAACTTGTTGTGGCTGGTGCTTTGAGCTGGTATGCCATCGTGAAATGTCCCGAGATGAATCTGCTTCAGGATGTTGGCACGACCAGTTTCCGTCCGTCGCGCATCACTCTCCTAAAGTCGCTCAACATCGCAGGCCCCATGGGCATCGAGCACGTCATCCTTTGTGGCGCACAGATTGTTTCCACCATCATCGTGGCACCTCTTGGAACGGTAGCTCTCGCCGCCAATTCGTTTGGCGTCATCATCGAGAGTCTTTGCTATATGCCAGGTTATGGCATGGCCGATGCTGCTACCACCCTTGTGGGGCAAAGTTTGGGAGCGGGCCGCAAGTTCTTGGCGCGTCAGTTTGCCCACATCACCGTCATCGGAGGCATAGCGATTATGTCGGCAATGGCTGTTATCATGTTCATATCAGCGCCTTGGATCATGCATCTTATGACACCCGATGTGCTGGTACAGAAACTCACGACCACAGTGCTCCGCATCGAGGCTTTCGCCGAGCCTATGTTCGCAGCCTCTATCGTCTGCTATGGTGTCTTTGTGGGTGCTGGCGATACCAAGGTGCCTTGTGTGATGAACCTCGGTTCCATATGGATTGTCCGTATCACGTTGGCCGCTCTGTTGGCTGGCACTTACGGCTTGGTGGGTGTATGGATTGCCATGGCTGTCGAGCTCACTTTCCGTGGCATTATCTTCCTTGTGCGTCTCCATGGCAATGCCTGGCTCAACAAGTTCGAAAAGATAAAATAGGGCAGCGCTTATTTCCGATTACTCCAATTACACTGAGTAAAACAAAAAAAGGGGGGATCATCTCGATCCGCCCTTTTATTTATCCGGGTCCTTAGCCCGAGTAACTTAATTTTGTTTGTTTTTTGTGTGTCTTCACTTGCCTCATCGGCAGTATTAGACGAAGGTCCTTTTCAGGTTGTGTTATTTAAGGTATTGTGCTATGGTTATGTTCTTTAAGGTGCTGCAAAGATAGGGCGTTTTTCCATTACCTCCAAATTTTTTTATATGTTTAAAAACACAGAAAACGATTGCACTTATAAAAAAAGTGTAATTTTTCACATTTTCTTGGTCTAAAAACTTGCTTTTTTACGCTTTTCTCCCTATATTTGCACCGAAAAAAGTAAACTCCAATCATTAACACAATAATTTTTATACTATGGCAAAATCATTAATCGATCAGGGCGAAATTCGTGTAGTTATCACTCCAACCGACTCTGGTGATGTGCAGGCAGAGCGTGACTACCTCAGGGAGTTTGTTTTCCCACACCTCTCGCATCTTGGTGAGGAGCGCGACATTATTGTCAATTTCCTTTGGACGGCTCCCCTGTTTGTACAGGACGTTCACAAGTATTTGGTTAGCTATACGGTGGCTGACAATCCCCACAAGTATGCTTTCATCCTCAACACTTCGGGCAATGCCAACAAGGAGCGCCATTTTGTCGATGGCGTAGCCACCTATGAATATGAGAACAAGGAAGAACTTGGCCGTGGCATTGAGAAGGGTCTGCGTCGTGTTCTCGACAAACTCTTCCCCAGCACTTCGGTAACCGACCTCGTGAAGAATCTGCGCCGTGTTGCCCGTATCTATCAGGAGATGGGTCAGCTTCAGGATGCCCTCGATATGCAGTCACGCGTCTTCAAGGTGCTCGACAAGGAATTTGGTGAGAAGAACACCGACACCATCGAGACCCTCTACACCTGCGGTTGGCTCAACTATAAGCTTGGCAATTACGAACAGGCACTCAAGCAGCTCAAGAGATCCTACGAGAATGCCAAGGATGTTTATGGCGATACCGATCAGCGCACCACCGACCAGCTTGGCATCATCCGTATGGTCGAGGCTTCTGCCAAGCGTCATAAAAAATAACCTAATCTTTTCTCTTTAATAATAATATAATCAGGGCTCGCAAGAAACGCGAGCCCTGATTATATTATTACCATCAATATCCGAAGATTTCGTCAGTCTTGACGAACTTCACTGGTCCCATTGCCTTGAGGCATTTCTGGTTGATCTGGCGTGGGTCACCCAGCACGCAGATGCTGTAGTGATGATCCTTGACCCACTGTTGTTGGAACTTGACGATGTCCTGCAAGGTGAGGTTCTGCACGCCTTCGAAGAGCGTCTTGTTGGGGTCTTCGTTGAGCCCGAACTCCTGTACTCGGTCGATGTAGGTCCAAAGCACATCAGCGCGTGTAGTACGTTCAGTGCGCAAGCGGCTAATTAAGGCGTTCTTGGCATTCTCGAAAGCGACTTCCGATTCGGGCATCACTTCGATGATCTCGTTGAAGTGGGTCAGTGCCTCAGGCAGTTTGTCATTCTGGGTGATGATGTGGGCCTGCATGTTGTAGGTCTGTTCTTTGCTGCTGGGGCGGATGAAGTTGGCCCATGCGTTATAGGCCAGACCGCGAGTCTCGCGCATCTCCTGGAAGACGATGGCATTCATCGAACCGCCGAAGTACTCGTTGTAGAGGTTCCTCACAGGTTCCAGGCTGGTATCGTAGGCGTTGCCCAGGTTGCAAACCTGACGAAGGTAGGTGTTGTTGGCAATGTAAGGAGCCACATAGACCACGTTGGCCTCGGTAGGCAGCATCTGGTAGGTCTTGTTCTCGATGCAGTCCTTGAGCTCGGCAGCTACCTTGTGATGCTCGGTCATCAGACGATTGACCTCATCGGCTGGCGTTGGGCCGTAATATACGATACGGTGCTTCAAGGTCAGCAGTTCATGGATGCGGTCGGTGAGGCTTTGTGCCTTCAATGCCAACAGCTCGGCAGTGGTCAGCGTGTGGGCCTTGACGTATTCAGGACCATAGCTTGCATAGGTGATGAGCTGGCTGTTGTTGCTGCCTTGCGAGAGCTTGTTGTCGGCCCTGGCCTTGAGCAAAGCCTGCTGGAAAGTCGGGAACATCTCGTCATTGGGCTGTGCGTCGGCCAGTACCTTGTCGAGGAGTTTGATGGCGGCTTCGAGATTCTCGTTCAGGCCTTCCACGACGGCATAGAAGCGACGGTTGCTGCTGCCGAGATGGAAGGTGCAACCTAGGGCATAGAACGCCTTCTGCACCTGCTCGGGTGTCATGTCCGAAGTGCCGATGTAGTTCGAGTATTCACCCACGATGGGGAGCGTCTTGTCGGCATCTGCGCCCATCTCATAGACGTAGTCGAGTTCGAACAGTTGGTTGGTCTCGTTCTTCTTGCTGATAAGAGTGAGACCGCCCACGGTCTGTGTGGTCTCAACTTCCTTCGCATAATCCACAAAGACGGGTTCGATGGGAGCGGGCTCGCTGGCAGCGATGGCCGAAAGGAACTCCGACTTGGCATCGCGATTTGACTGTACGGGGGTTATTTCGGGCTTGTCGATGCGCTGGATGTTTGGGTCGGTGCCTTGCAGTTTGTTCACAAATACATAGTTCTGAGCGGTGAGGTGGCGCTTGGCAAATGCCATGATATCCTCCTTCGTAATCTTGGCTTCGCGATCGATAGTATGAATTGCGTGAGCCCAGTCTTCGCCGTTGATGAACGCTTGTACCATCTGCATGGCGCGGAAGCTGTTGTTCTCGAGTCCGCGCTGCTGGTTGAGCTTCTGTTCGGTGAGCACCGAGGCGAGGAGATCGTCATCGAAGTCGCCATTGGCCACCTTGGCAAACTCGTCGAGCAGCAGTTGACGTACCTCGTCGAGGCTTTGTCCTGGCAGCGGCATGCCATAGGCGATTACGATGGAATAGTCGCGCATGGCTTCGGTCTCTACGCCGGCGGCCAGCACCTTCTGCTGCTGGTTCAGGTCGAGGTCAATGAGGCCGGCAGTGCCGTTGCTCAAAAGTCCTGCTACAAGGTTCAGGGTATCCATCTGGTCAGAAGATGCGCCTTCGAAACGCCATCCCAGCATTACGTTCTCGGCTTCCTGTCCCAGTACATCTTTGCCGACGGGTTCGGTGATGGCGGGTTGTGAAGCGAAGGTCAACTGCTCGGGGCTGTTGGTGTAACCCTCTTTGGCGTTCCAGTCGCCGAAATACTTCTCGATGAGATCCACCATCTCATTGGGTTCGAAGTCGCCCGAAAGGCTAATGATTACATTGCCAGGGACGTACCACTTGTTGAAGTAGTTCTGGATATTGACGAGCGAGGGGTTCTTGAGGTGTTCCTGCGTGCCGATGGTGGTCTGGGTGCCGTAGGGATGGGTGGGGAAGAGCAGGGCCGACAGTGTCTCGAATTCCTTCGACATGTCGCGTGTCATACTCATGTTCTTTTCCTCATACACAGCCTCGAGTTCGGTGTGGAATAGACGGAAGATGGGGTTCTTGAAGCGCTCCGACTGTATCTTTGCCCAGTTCTCCACTTGGTTCGAAGGAATGTCCTCGGTATAGCATGTCACGTCGTTCGAAGTGAATGCATTCGAGCCGTTGGCACCAATCATGGCCATCATCTTGTCGTACTCGTTGGGGATGGCATATTGTGAAGCTACGCCCGAGATGGAGTCAATGATGTGGTAAGCGGCCTTTCGTTCGGTAGGGTCGGTGAGGGTACGGTAGTGTTCGAACAGGTCGGTGATGGTGTCGAGCAGAGGCTTCTCGGCCTCGTAGTCCTGTGTGCCGAACTGTGTAGTTCCCTTGAACATCAGATGCTCCAGGTAATGAGCCAGGCCAGTGGTCTCGGCGGGGTCGTTCTTCGAACCGGTGCGCACGGCGATGTAAGTTTGGATACGTGGCTGTTCCTTGTTGACCGTCATGGCCACAGTCAGGCCATTCTTCAGCGTGTAGGTCTGGACGTTCATCGGGTCGCCAGGTACTGTTGTGTAATTGTAGCGGCCTTTACCGCCACAGGCTGCCAGCACGACGATGCTGCATACAAGCATCGCGCTGGTCATGAGTTTGTTGAAAGTTTTTTTCATTGAATTGTTTTAATTTCGTTATCTCGATTATTATTTCTCTTTTCTCGAATTCAGGGTTTACAAAACCTGTTATTGGATAATCACTGTCTTTAGAAACCTTTCGTCAAAGATCTCGATGGCCACCTTTTTGAGAAGTTCTGGCGTGACACTGTTGATGCGGTTGCAGGTTTGTTCGAGAGTCTCCACGCGACCTAGTCTTAACAGGTTCTTGGCTAAAGCGATGGCGTTGTTCTCCAAATTTGCCATGGCCACTCCCAATTGTCCGCCCAGCTGTTTTTGGGCATTGCTGATCTGGCGCGGCGAGAGCAGTTCGTTCTTGAAACGCTCGATTTGTCGAGAGCATACACGAAGGCAGCGGTTTACGTCGCGGTGGTCACAGCCAAAGTAGATGCCCAAATAGCCTGCATCGGTGAAGTTGTTGATATTGCTTTCGACGGTATATACAAGACCACGATGTTCGCGTAGTTCCAGCCCTAGGCGACTAGTTAGGCCTGGACCGCCCAAGATGTTGCAAAGGAGAGCCAAAGCTGCGGCATGCTCATGTCCGATGGGGTAAGTGGGAACTCCGAGTAGAACGTGACTCTGATGTGTATCCAAGTCGATTACTATAGGCTTTGGCTGTTCTGTGTCGTTGGCGATCAGCGAAGCACGATAACTTTTGACACGGTCGTAGGTTTGCCCCGCATCTTTTTCTCCTTTGGGCGCTCTTGAGCATCGGAAGTACTTTTCCACCAGTCTCACCACTTTGTCGAAGGATGTGGCCCCTTGGTGGAAGAAGACCATGCGGTCGGGCGTATAATTCTCTTCGATGAAGCGCAGACTCTTCACATGGTCGAAGGTGCGCACTGTCTTCTCGTTGCCAAGGATGTTGTGTCCCAAGGCGCACCAGGATTGTTGGGAGGAAGAAGTGGAGAACAGGCGGTTCTCAAACTCATCGAATATCAGTTCGGCGGGAGTGTCGCGGTACGACATGATCTCGTCAATCACAACCTCGCGTTCCGTTTCCAGTTCGTGTTGTGGAACGGTGGGGTTACATATCATGTCGCACAGCAGGTCGGTGGCGCGGTCGAAGTCCTTGTTCAACCCGATAGCATAGAACGTCGTCTCCTCCTTGGTCGTGAAGGCGTTCAGTTCGCCGCCCACGCTCTCCATACGATTGTTGATATGCCAGGAGTCGCGCGTTGTGGTGCCCTTGAAGAGCACGTGCTCCACGAAATGTGCCATTCCGTACAATTCGGGCACGTCCTCGTCGCGCGTGCCGCAGTCCACCATGAAGCCGCAATACATCACCGGACTGTCCGAGGAGCGATGCACGATGCGAAGGCCATTATCAAGAGTTACGCTTTGATATTGCGTGTAATTTGTCATTCAATCTTTCAAATACAGTCTAAAAACGGCGCAAATTTACAAAAAACTTGTCATAAAATGAACAACCTATTGTTTTTTTCCTTATTTTTGCAACGAAATACGTAAGAATTGGCAATTACAAATTGTATTTCTTAATATAATTGTTAATTAAATAAAGATATGTTCCTTCAACTCCCCCTCCTCGGCATCATTGGAATGCAGGAAATCCTCATTATTGCAGTTGTCATCCTCGTCCTCTTCGGGGGCAAGAAGATTCCCGAACTGATGCGTGGCCTTGGCTCGGGTGTTAAGAGCTTCAAAGAAGGCATGAAGGAAGGCATGCCTGATGACGATGAAGCTAAGAACGACACTCGCCAACAGACAGAAAAGAAAGAGGACGAGAAGTAATCACTTCTCATCCTCATCCCATCCTATCTCCAACTGCTTCGCCTCAGGCAGCAACCTGAAGCTCATTCTGTGGTAAGGTGAAGCGCCGTAGTTGGCGATAGCTTCGCGGTGTGCCTTGGTGGGGTAGCCCTTGTTGACATTCCAGGCATAGTTCGGAAACTCCTCGTGCAGGGCGTTCATCGCGTCATCACGATAGGTCTTGGCCAAGATAGAGGCGGCGGCAATCGACATCATCGTGCCGTCGCCTTTTACGATGGTCCGATAGCTTATTTCTTCAAACGGAGAAAAACGGTTTCCATCGATGAGCAAGAACTCGGGGCGCAGCACCTCACCGCCTCGCGTCAAAATCTCTTTGCCGTCGGGTTCGGCCTCGTACAGCCCCCTGATGGCACGGTGCATCGCCTTGATGCTTGCCCATAGGATGTTAAGATGGTCGATCTCGTGGTTATCACACACACCAACAGCCCAGGCCAATGCTTCGCGTTCGATGATGGGCCTGAGCTCATAGCGACGTTTCTCGCTGAGTTGTTTCGAATCGTTTAGGGCCGCCAGTCCGCTCTCGCCTTTGGCGATCCGCTTTTCAATGTCGAGGGGCAGGATCACAGCGGCTGCATAGACGGGCCCCGCCAGACAGCCGCGTCCCGCTTCGTCACAGCCCGCTTCCCGACGTCCTTTTTTCAGATAGGGCCTAAGCAAGGGTTAACGATTAATGGTTAATGGTTAACGATTAATGGTTAATGGTTACTCCTCTTCTTCCTCTTCTTCCAGCAAGGGGAGGGGTGTCTTTAAGTCCGTTTTCGGGCGAAGGGAAGGGTCAACCTGATACTCTTCGGTTTCCTCTTCATCCAGAGGCTTGCCATATTCATCAACAAAGGCGACAAACAACGTCGAAGGGTCGTTGAGCTGCTGCTTGAAGATAGTCTTCAGTTCCTCGACGGCAGATTCGTCAGGTATGTAATTGTAGCCGGTGCTCTCGATGAAGCCACCTTTCGAGAATGTGGCCTTGAAGTGCCAGATCATGGAGCTCGCACCACCCTCATTGTGGTATTCTCTTGCGAATTCGTACATCCTATGTCTGGTGATGACGGTGCGCATCTTGACCATGACCATCACGTCCATGGTCACCTTGGTATATTTCTGCGCCTGCATACTCCAATAGACCGCATTGATGACATCGTTCTCGTTCGTCAACGAAAAATAGTAGAACGGATCGGGCACATCGCCCTTTGCCGAACATTCCAGACTCATTACGTTGCCTCTGGGCAAAGTGGCTTTCTTGACTTGACCCACAGACACACCTCCCTGGCAGATAAGCAACAGAGCGAACAAGCTAATCAGAAAGTGTTTCATAATGCATGATATGTTTTAAGTTAGTATTGGTAGATAAATCACGCTGCAAAGATAAGTGGTTTTCAGCATATTTCCAAAT
This sequence comes from Bacteroidales bacterium, assembly GCA_017548545.1. Classification (GTDB taxonomy): domain Bacteria; phylum Bacteroidota; class Bacteroidia; order Bacteroidales; family UBA3663; genus Liminaster. Next base: position 33,281 of record JAFYZW010000010.1, read on the forward strand.
TTTTCGGACAAAAATTTACAAAACTTTTCAAAAAGAGCCAAAAGCAGAGAGGCTCCGCCTCGCAGCGAAACCTCCCTTTACCAATTTAATAAGCATTATGCAACCTAATGGTAATCTATTACACAAAAACACAATCCAATACACATTATTATTAACCCAACAACATTAACATTATGTCTTTTTTGACACTGCAAAGATACGTTCTTTTTGCCAAAGAGCGCATCTGCCGACAATATTGTCATACAAATGCGCTCTTTTCCCTTACTATTCTCGACAAGTTTGTCACGAATTACTTCGTTGAAATCTCGTCCATGATCTTATCGATTATCTTCATCGCCTTGTGGGCAGACTTGTGGATGACCTTCACATCATACCCGCTCACGTCATCTGGCCAATAAGTGTTGTAAATAATGGACTTCTTCGTGAGGAACTCGCACCAAGTACAGGCAGCCGCAAAGCGTCCCAACGACAATGATAGGTGAATGTCGTCACGATTCATGCAGTCGCCCAGATCCTCGCGTGCCAACTGGATGGCGATACCCGAGGGGATGCTGCGTTCGATGCCCACAGTGGGGAGCACTTCCTTCGCCGTGTTCACGATGGCTTTGTACATCACTTCCTGGCTGCCTTCGTAGTTCTTGAAGGCACCGCTGCGCGACTTCTGAGGATAAGCCCAGGTCAGGTGCCACACGATTTCGACTTTCGGGTTGGTGGCCAGTTCCTGAACCATCTGCTTCAGTTCGCCCAGGTTTTTGCACGAAGCAGGTTGTCCCGACAGAGGGCTAGCCTGTTGCAGGGTGATGATGTCCCACGGCTCGTTCACAATAATCGAGTCGAGTCGAGTTTTCTTGTGGTCGGTTTTTTTGCCGCCCACGATCTTGCGGAAGGCATAGTCAGTCTTGCCCGTCTTGAGGTTGTCGAGATGTCGGTCGATGCTGCAACCGCCGATGTAGGCATTGCCAATCACGAGCGAGTCGCCTTGTGCGGCTGCCAGTTCGTAAAGATAGTTCTCTACGGCATCCTCCGAGAAGCTGTTGCCGATGGCCAGCACCTTGATGGTTTTGGCCTGTGCGCCCGTGCCGACCAGCAGCATCAGGGCAATCATCATTTTCTTGATAAACATGGTGTGCCTTTGTCTTGTTCTTGTAACTATTCTGTATTATGTCACGAATTAGTCACTGTGTTTGCAGCGAACAAACACAGTGACTAATAAGGGAAGATAATAATTGATTTTTATCACGAATTTTCGAATTTACGAATTATCTGCGATGGCTGCCACCTCCATGATTGCCGCCATGTGAGTTTCCGCCGCTGTGATGCGAGCTTCCGCCACCATGAGAACCGCCGCCGCTACGGGAGTGAGAGCCGCTGCTCGAACGGGGAGCGCTGGCTGCACGAGTCGAGCTGCTTGCGCCACGCTGAGTGGTGCCCTGCATACGCTCTGACCTGCCGCTCGACTGCTGGCGCATCTGACGGCCATTGTCCTGTGGACGGGCGTGCGAATTGCGGCTATTGCTGCCACCTCGATTCACGTCGCCGTTGGGACGACCATTGCCGCTGCCGCCGCCAGGGTTCATACCGTTGCCGTGGCTATTGCCGCCACCAGAATGGTTGTCGTCGCCGCGATGGTTTATACCATCGTTCGGGCGACCGTTACCGCCACCATTGGGGCGACCTGTCCCACCGCCGTTGGGACGATTGCCGCCGTCACGGTAGTGACGATTGCTGCCGCCACCAGGCATGGAATGGCTGTTGTGCGGACGAGTTGCATGATGGTGACTCGGACGGTAAGCATGAGGGCCGAAGTCGTGACGACCACCACCGCGATGGATCGGACGGTAATGGGCATAGATGTGGTGGTGATAGCGACCGCCTCCGTAGTACCCATGGGGGAAGTAGTGGCGTCCGTGGCCTCCGAAGTAGGTGTGGTAGATGAGCGGAGGATCGTAGTAGAAGAACCTCGTGTTCGTATAGTACTGGAACACACGGAACAGCCAGTTGCCTGCGTATGTATAGACAGGGCGGAAGAAGTAGTCGAGAGCCGAGAAGGCCAGATACTGAGCCTCGGTCATGATGTAGCGCAAGTCATCGTTGCGGTAATCGAGATAGTTGTAGTACCGATCGATATACTCGGGCCTGCCATAGACCACTTCGTCCATGATGGGGTTGATCGAACAGATGAAATCGTAGTTGATCTCGTAGCAGTCCTCAATCTGCTGTGGAGTCAAGTTAAGCTCGTATGCCATTCTATCGGTCAAGAAACGTGCATTCTCGCGGATTTCGAGCGGGGTCAGGGCGAAGGCCTGAACCACGCCGGTGATGGCTACTGCCATGGTAACAAGTAACTTCTTCATAGCTTCTGACGTTTTATAGGGTTTATACTAATTTCTTGCTTTTGCCTATATGACGCAACACTATTCGAAAAGTTTAAACGATTCTTGCTTTACCAGTCCTTCGAAGGTGCCATCACAGAGAATAACTAATTTAATATGGAGCAAGCATTATGACGGCCGACATAATGCTTGCGCGATTTGAAAGAGCACTCTGACGGCCGACATAATGCTTGCGCAATCTGATGGAGCACTCTGACGCGCGACAAAATGCTTTCGCGATTTGATAGAGCACTCTGACGGCCGACATAATGCTTTCGCGATTTGATAGAGCATTCTGACGCGCGACATAATGCTTTCGCGATTTGATAGAGCACTCTGACGGCCGACATAATGCTTCCGCGATCTGATAGAGCACTCTTACGGCCGACATAATGCTTCCGCGATCTGATAGAGCACTCTGACGCGCGACATAATACTTTCGCGATTTGATTGAGCACTCTGACGCGCGACATAATGCTTTCGCGATTTGATAAAGTACTCTGACGCGCGACATAATGCTTGCTCTGGTTTTTTAAGTAAATAATGATGAAATATGGGGAAATTGATATTTAAAGATTGCATTATATGGGTAAAAATAACTATTATTGTAGAATGTGGTGTCAAATGTCTAGGTTCTCTTGATGATATCATAAGGAATTCCTATCTTTGCAACCGATAGTCTAATTTGACCTACCATTATTTTGATTAAGTAGTAAATTTTATATAACAAATCTTAACTTAATATGAACAAAACATTATCTTTGGCAATCGCCACTTTAGGACTCCTTACCTTCGGCAGTCTCACCTCCTGCCAGGACGAGGATTTTGATGTGAGCACTGCTGTGCTCCAGGAACGAGCCTTCGAACAGAGTTTCATCAATGAATTCGGTAAACCATCAGCTAATCAGAGCTGGGACTTTTATGCGCAAAAGATGGAGTCTATTCGTCGAGAGGCGGGCATGACTCGTGCAACGATGGCAGATCCGATAGTCGTAGAAGTAGATACAACTATCAGTCAGCCAACGGATAAGTATTTTACAGACATTGTTAATGATATCGCGTTTGCTTTGGAAGAAAAGATCAACAACTCCAATACTGGCCAGAACAATTACACGCTTACTTCTACAGGTGACTTTAAGATTTACGCTGTAAGATATGCAGGTGCCATAGAAACAGGAGCACAATACGACTTTGATTTCGGCATAGCTTATATCGATCCAGCTGACGATCAAGAGCACAAGGTGTCGATTTTCGGACGCGGGTATAGGAATAAAGCCTATAGGGATTCATGCTATGCTCATAACAGTAATGGTTGGGGCAACCCTGGAAAAGCAGCCGATGTTAAGATCCCTAAGGGCATATCGTTTTATTTTTATTTTGATTATACCAATCCTTTTAGAAACGGCGGTCCAAGTATTAGACAGCATTTCTATTCAAATGAATCTCCAGTGTTCGTTCGAAAGGATGGCGTATCTACCTTTACTTTCCCTGAGTTTGGTGGAACCACAACATTGCTTTACTCTACCGACCACATTGACCCTGTAACAGGCAGGGATGAACAAGTCATGATGATTGGCTTGGAAGACGCTTGGGGCCATGATAACGGCAATGATGATGCAGAGGGTACGCAGACTGGATGGTTTGACAAGGACTTTAACGACGTTGTCGTACTCATTGAAGGTGAACTTCCTGTCCCCACCAGCAAGCGCTTCTTTACTGAGGATAAGAAGTCGTACGACTGGGATTACAATGATGTGGTGTTCGATGTATCGAATACAGGTATTGTACTCCGTGCTGTGGGAGGTACGCTGCCTGTTTTCTTGCGTGTAAAGAATAGATTGCCAGAGAGTACTTATGAACTTGTAAGTTTAAAAGCTGATGATGGAAAGACATACGCAGAGCTTCATGAACTCATGCGAGCAATACAGCCGCAAACGGGTAAGAGAACTTTCCCATTGACCTATCAGCGTCAAGAATTGGATGGATCGATGGGAACCTACTACAAACCCATCGACGTGGCTGCCTATGAAGTGTCGGGCATCGAAATGATCTGGTTTGATGCAGTACAGATCGTCAGATGGATAAGTCTGGGCACTTCAACCCAAAACACTCGACTTGAAGAAGACGAGGTGGAGCGGTTTGCCAACCCGTTGGTTTCGGATCCCGTTGGCGGTGTCGAGTTGATTGTACTCCCGGAATATAAAACAAGTTATAATTTGACAGAGATTGCCGCACTCGATGCTTTGACTGCATTGGATGAAGACAATACTTTAAAGGGTGCCAAGATTGTCACAATGACAGAAGTCGGAGGTATTCCTGCCATGTGGTCAGGTCCTGTATCCATCAACTGGATGAAGGAGGAGAAGAAGATCACAACTGGTTATAGCAATTTCTATGGCGGAGGTACTGCCGATGACGATGGCATTCCTCAGTGGTGGGAGAATGGATTGAATTCCGACAACTGGTATCAGTATTGGGGAGATTATGAATTACCATAAAACAACCAATGATTCACAAATAAATCCATCAGTTCATAACAACAGGCATGGCTTCGGTCATGCCTGTTGTTATGAGCCGTGAAACTTCAGCGCTTGAATCGGTCATAATTCTTGCGGAAAATGATAGATTTGGATAGCATTCTAATGGAAATAATACAATTATTGATGAATAGGTAATTTAATGGCTTGATTTTTTGAAGATATTGTAAGGAATTAGTAATTTTGCAACCAATATTCTATCTTGCCCTTTCACAAACTCAATAGAAAGTAATTTTATTTATAAAAAACTTAACTTAATATGAAAAAAACATTATATTTGGCAGTAACCATTTTAGGACTCCTTACCTTCGGCAGTTTTACCTCTTGCCAGGACGAGGATTTTGATGTGAGCTCAACGGTGCTCAAGGAACGTGCCTTTGAACAAGGCTTTATCAAGGAATTCGGTAAACCATCTCCTAATCAGACTTGGGACTTCTATGCCCAGAAGATGGAGAATCTTTTTGGCAGTACGACACGAGCAACGATGGCAGAAGATCCTGTATGTACGGTGACTCTTGGCGTGGAACAGAGTTATGATATTGATTTGATTCAGGATATCGTTAATACAAAACTTCCAGCAGGAAAAGATAACTCTAATCAGGGACAGAATACCTATACTTTGAGGTCGGTAGGCAAGTTCAAGATTTCTGCGGTAAACTATGGTGGTAACGTTGAGACAGTAGATTCATGGGATTTTCACTTCGGAATCTGCTGGAGGAAAGCCAACGGAGAGAGAGATTCTGTGGAATTATTCTCGACACAAACCATTCGTCAGGAAATGAGTTATTATACCGTTCCTAACTCTAATCCCCCACGTTATTATGGTAATCCTGAACTGGCAGCAGAAGTGGAGTTGACTTACAATACACCTTTCTCCTTCTATATGGAATATACTAGACCGGCACAGCAGGACCATTGGATTTTTTATTCCGATGAGAAGCCCGATCCCACTGGAGGTTCGATATCAAGTTCAACTGGACAGGCAGATGGAAATAAATATGAGGGTCCGTCAACCCTTCTCTATTCCCTGGAGGATCTGACAGCAGATGGTACTCAGGAGCAGATTATCGTTCTTGGCTTTGAAGACATTTGGTTCCCAGGTGGCAGTTCAGATCGTGATTTCAATGACGTGGTTCTCTTCATTGAGGGTACACTCCCTATCGCTAGTTCGAAGCGCTTTTTCTCGGAAGACCTCGAATCGTATGACTATGACTACAATGACGTTGTTTTTGACCTTACGAGTTCGGGCATCGTCCTGCGTGCTGTCGGCGGCACACTGCCCGTGTATCTGAAGATTTTGCCTAAAGGGGGAGATCCAGAGAATGATAATGACTGGGTGACTACAGATGAACTTCATGAGGTGATGCATGAGGGCAATGGCAATGCCAAAGCGGGACATAAGACCTTTCAGTTAGGCGACAAGACACTTTATTCGCCTATTAATGTGGGAGACACAAAAAATGGTGTCAAACTTGATGCAGTCCGAATACCTGGCATCGCATGGACAGGTGATCAATGGCTCACTGCAGATGATGTGACCAATTTTGCAAACAGTCTGTCAGGCAGTAAGGTTGGGGATGTCAAGTTGTTGGTAGGAAATCCAGCAGAAGTGCTTGACAAGGTCGATAGTACTGACGGTATTATAGAATACCAAGCTGTGGGAGGCGTTCCTGCCATCTGGTGGGGACCTGTGGACATCAACTGGATGAAGGAAATGCAGAAGATCTCTTTGGGCTACGAGTATTTTTATGGAGGCGCACCCGAAGGTGGCAGTTATTGGTATGAAGGAGGAAAACATTCAGAATATTGGTATGCGGGCGGCGACAAGTGGTAATGTCGGAGTCCTCACTGTCAGGTAATAACGTTATATTATTTACGTATTTTAGTATCATTCAGGCATGGCTTTGGTCATGCCTGTTTTTTGCTCCTGTATAACTTGACCGGTTCGATTGGTCATACATCATCCGGAAAATGATAGTTTTGGATAGCATTCATATTGGAAAAATCCAAATATTGATGAATGATGTATCAAATGACTTGATTCTTTTGAAGATGTCACAAGAAATTAGTACCTTTGCAGCCAAAATTATTTATTGCCTATTCACTTATTTGATTAAAGTTATTATATTAAAAAATCATCACTTATATGAAAAAACCATTATATTTGGCAGTAGCCATTTTGGGAATCCTTGCCTTTGGCAGTCTCACTTCTTGCCAGGATGAGGATTTTGGTGTGAGCACAGCTGTGCTGAAAGAGAAAGCATTTGAACAGGGCTTCATCAAGGAGTTCGGCAAACCTTCAGCCGACCAGAGTTGGGATTTCTATGCCCAGCAGATGGAGGCTATCCGTCGGGGGGCTGGCAAGACACGTGCGACGATGGCAGATCCTGACGAAGTAACTGTATCAAACGCCTCTCAACCGACGGACAAAGATTATTTTAATTCTATTGTCAGCGATGTTAAAATGGTCTTGGAGGACGAAATCAACAATTCTCATGTCGGACAGAATCATTACGAGCTAACTTCTACTGGTACATTCAATGTTTACGCGATACTATATGCAGGCGATTATGAGAAGTATTCTAAGTTCAATTTGGATTTCGGCATCGCATATATGAATGGTAATACAGAAGTTAGGAAAAAACTTTTTGGATATAAGTCTGGTAGCGGTGAAATCAACCCTGGCTATGCAAAACAAGTTTATATTACACCTGGAGCTTCGTTTTATTTTTATATGAGTATTACTCCAAGTGGAAGTGCTTGGAATCCAACTTATTATAGGTTCTATTCGAATTCATCAACCTATAAATATGGAACCAATGTTAATTACTTAAATAACAATGGAACCCTAATAGGTAAAGATGGAAATACTTATGATGGTGCTTCAACATTGGTTTATTCTATGGAAGTTAATGACGAAGCCGAAGGTGATAAGCAAATCATGATTATTGGTTTTGAAGACGGGTGGGCAGGTACAGCTGACCTTGACTTTAACGACTTGGTCATAATGATCGAAGGAGATCTTCCTGTTCCTGCCGCCAAGCGCTTCTTCTGTGAAGACAAGGAGTCATTGGATTGGGACTACAACGATGTGGTGTTCGACGTGATGAACTCAGGTATCGTGCTTCGTGCAGTGGGCGGTACACTTCCAGTATGGTTGCTTGTGAAGAATAGAGAATCAAATGAATACAAAGATATCGGAGGCGAGCTTCATGAACTGATGAGAAGCAAACAATTCCAAACAAGTCACCAAAATGCTCAGTTGACCTATCGACGCAAAGATGAAAATGGGGAAGAGAAGACCTTTTACCGCCCCATTGACGTAGGTGTTGAACATGGGCTTTGGCTTGATCCTGTCCAGGTTGTTCGATGGACGACAAGTATGCAAGCAGGTCAACCAGACACGCGATTGAGGGAAGGCGAGGTGGAACGTTTTGCCAATCCCTTTGTGAATAATCCCGTAGGTGGACTTAAATTGGTCGTGGGCAGTGAGTATGGACAGACTTTAGCCGATGCTATTGAACGTGCTACGGTGGATATGGATAGTAAGGAAACTATCATTGAGATTGATGGCTTTGGAAGCATACCTGCCATCTGGTCTGGTCCTGTGTCTGTCAGATGGATGAAGGAGTTGGAAAAGATCACTAAGGGTTACCCTGACTTCTATGGAGGAGGCACTCCTGCAGAGAGTGGCAGCCAACCACAATGGTGGGTGAGCAATATAAATACAAGTTACATGTATGACTTCTGGGGTGATGGTGGAGATACGCTCTAACTAATTCTTGATTCCAGTTTGTTATGCCATAATCATTCAGGCATGGCCTCAGTCATGCCTGTTTTTTTCATTTGCTTACAAAGAGATTAGGACTTGGCGAGAAGTTGTAATATAATAAAGAGAGGTCTGCTGTGATGCAGGCCTCTCTATTGGGGGATTGGTGTGGTTGTTCAGGATGCCGTTATGCCTATTTGTTCACACGCTCCATGATCCACTGCTGGTTGATAGCGTTGTGTCGTCCGTAAAGTTGTATGCCGCGGTTCTCTTCATATTTCGCCCCTTCGACATCAATGGCTCGGCCTTCGTCTTTCGTGAGTAGCAGCAAGTAGTTGCCGTTGTCCATCTTCACGGCCTTCCAGCGTTCGAGATCCGAGCCCGAGTATTCGCTGAGCCATAGGAAGCCGCGCAGCTGGTCGTTGATGCTGATGACGTACTTTTCATCCAACATGCTGCGCAGGACGTAGGAGCCATCCTTCTCGCGCGACAATCTCCACTTCTGAGCATCGGATTTCTTGTTTTTCTGAATTACCATCCTCAGGTGGTTTGACGCCTTGCCATTCACTGTAATCACATAGTCTGGGTCGCCTGCAGTCTTGATGATATAGATGTTCCCTTCGTTCTGGGTGGTCGAAGAGGGTTTAGTGGTGGTTGAAGACGTGTTTGAAGTGTTGGATGTTGTGGAGCCGTCTGCACGTTCCATGATCCACTGTTGGTTAGTGCCATTGTGCCGTGGGTAAAGCTGTAAGGTAGCGTTATCCTCCCATACTGCCCCTTCTATATCCAGTGCCTGGCTCTGTTTTTTCGAGTGTATCAGCACGTAGTTGCCGTTGTCCATCTTCACGGCTTTCCAACGTTCGAGATCCGAGCCTTTGGATTCGTTTAGCATCACAAATCCGCTCAGTTGATCGTTGCCACAGATGACGTAGTTTTCGTCCAACAGGCTGCGCAGGATGTAGGTGCCGTCCTTCTGGCGTGACAATCTCCATTTCTGAGCATTCGACTTCTGATTCTTCTGGATTACCATACGCTTTTGCTTTGCCACCTTGCCATCAGTCACTGTGACCACGTAGTTCGGGTCGCCCGCACTCTTTATATAATAGACATTCCCTTCGTACTGGGTGGACGAAGATGTATTTGTGTTACCGCTGTTGTTGTTCGAAGGCTTTGTTGTGGTTGTCGTGGTAGTTGTACCGCTGTTGTTGTTTGAAGGCTTCGTGGTGTTTGTCGTGTTTGTGCTACCACTATTGTTGTTCGAAGGCTTCGAAGTAGTTGTTGTGGTAGTGCTACCACTGTTGTTGTTTGAAGGCTTGGTCGTGGAAGTCCCATCCACACGTTCCATGATCCATTGCTGGTTGAGGTCGTTGTGGCGTCCGTATAGCTGGACGCCCTGGTTCTCCGCATATTTTGCTGCTTCGATGTCTAGGGCGCGGTTCTGGTCTTTCGAACACAACAGCATGTAGTTCCCGTTAGGCATCTTCACGGCCTTCCAGCGTTCGAGCTCCGAGCCTTTGAATTCGCTGAGCCATGCAAATCCGCGCAACTGGTCGTTGATGCTGATGACGAAGTTTTCGTCCGACATGCTACGTAGGGCATATGTGTCGTCCTTCTCGTGTGTCAATCTCCACTTCTGTGCATCCGTTTTCTTGTTTTTCTGGATAACAATCCTCTGATGGTTGGACGCCTTGCCGTTTACCGCAAGTACGTAGTTCGGGTCGCCTGCACTCTTGATATAATAGACATTACCTTCGTGTGGGGTGGACGAAGAGGTGTTTGTAGAACCACTATTGTTGTTTGAAGGCTTCGTTGTGGTTGTGGTTGTCGTAGTAGTTGTACCGCTGTTGTTGTTCGAAGGATTCGTAGACGATGTTGTGGATGTCTGCGTTGCGGAATTGTCACCGGGCTTATCTTTTTCACAGCTACGGATCTTGAAACTTCCTTCCGACTTGCCGTAATTGCGGCTCTGTATCCCATGGGATAGTTGTGCCTCGTGCTTCTCGCTTGGACCTTTGATTCTCACCAGGAGCGTTCCTGTCTCTCCAGGCTCCAAACGAGTGGCGTGTACAACGGCTGTTGCCAGGTCAGATTTGTCCATGTAGCCATACCCAGAGTTCTTGCCATAGACGGTTCCTGTGGTGCGGCCTGTGACGCGCACTTTTACCATTTCACCTCTCTTGTCGCGGTACTTTGAAATGTCGGGGTCGGTGACTTCGGTAACAGGAACTCCGATTACCTTGAATGCACCTTTCGCCTTCTTGTAGCTTTGGCTCTTAATGCCATTTCGAGTGATAGAGGGATAGCTGCCCTGGTCGGCTACGATTTCTATTACCACCTTGTCCACATTCCCTTCCACTTGGGCAGCAGCATGGAGGCTGGCAGTGGCAAGGTCGGAATCGATGGTGTAGATGTAGTTCTTGCCACCCCAGATCTTGCCGTCTTTCCTCGCTTTCACCCAGAAAGTGAACCGTTGTCCGATTTTGTCGCGATATGGCGTAAGGTCGTCCGGCGCATCGATGACAGTCGATGAGGGCGTAGATGTAGTGGTAGTCGTTGGCGATGTGTTATTGTTGTTTGAGGATGTATTATTATTAGATGTGTTATTATTGTTAGAAGATGTATTGGTGTTGTTTGAGGATGTGTTGGTGTTATTAGAATTAGTGTCGTTTAAAGGGTTGGATGTGGAAGTCCCATCCACACGTTCCATGATCCACTGCTGGTTGAGGTCGTTGTGGCGTCCGTATAGCTGGACGCCCTGGTTCTCCGCATATTTTGCTGCTTCGATGTCCAGGGCGCGGTTCTGGTCTTTCGAACACAACAGCTGGTAGTTTCCGTTAGGCATCTTCACGGCCTTCCAGCGTTCGAGCTCCGAGCCTTTGAATTCGCTGAGCCACGCAAATCCTCGTAGCTGGTCGTTGATGCTGATGACGAATTTTTCATCCGACATGTTATGCAGGGCATATGTGTCGTCCTTCTCGTGTGTCAATCTCCACTTCTGTGCATCAGTTTTCTGATTCTTCTGGATCACTATCCTCTGATGGTTGGACGCCTTGCCGTTTACCGCAAGTACGTAGTTCGGGTCGCCTGCACTCTTGATATAATAGACATTACCCGCAGACTGGTCGGACGAGGAGGTGTTTGTGGATCCGCTATTGTTGTTCGAAGGATTCGTAGTGTTTGTGGGTGACGTGGAATTCGTGTCAGATCCTGATGTAGTGCTGCTCTTGACCTTTTCGAATGTCCACTGTTGATGATTGCATTTGTGCGTGCTCCATAGTTCTACGATTCCATTGTTCTTGGCATTATTGGTGCCATCCTTCAGTTCGAGGCAGAAATTCTTGTTGTCGCACGCCATCAGGACATATGAGCCATTGTTCTGCCGTTCGGGTACCCATTTCTGGCGATTTATCCCCGTGTATGACGAAGTTACAATCAGGGCATTATTGGCTATCTGATTGTTTTTCGAATTGATGACAAGCTTGTTGTTGGCAACACTTCGCAGGATGATAGCACCACCGCTGAGGTTCTCCACTTCCCACATCTGGGAGGTCTTGTTCTGCCACTCATAGGCTACAATCTGATTGCCATCGGAAGCCTTGTCCCCTTTCAGCGTCAGTGCGTAGGAGGGGCTTTCGGTGTACTTGATGACATAGACACCATTGGGGATTACTTGAGCCATTGCGGCCAGTACGAAGAAGATAAGTGCGATGACTGCAGTGATTCGTTTTTTCATAGTCGTAAATATTCAAATGTATAAATTAATGAAGTCATGGTAGCATGACCAAGGTTTTGTGGTGCAAATATATGGATTAATTTGAAACTCTGCAAATTTTTCATGGAAAAAAATTGAGTTCTTATTTGAAATAGGGGGATTTTTGTGCAGTCTTCTTACTTTTTTGGCTTATTGCAGTTTCACTCGGATTTGCAATGCTTTTACTTTTTATGTGGAAATTGATGGTATAAATTAGTTGAAAATCAATAAGCTGCGATTGCAATCATTTTGCAAATCTTTACTTTGAAAGACATTCGGAAATTTTTGTGTATTATTATTCCATACCTTTGCACCGTGAAAACCGTTTCGCTTCACATATCATGATTTACACTGAGTAATTGAAAAATCCATTGACACATTAATAATAATAAAAACAAACATCTATGAAAAAAACAATCAAGTTATTCGGTGCGAAGCTTGTGATGATGCTTGTAATGATGTTCACGGTGCAGGTGGCATTGGCACAAGGCAAGATCTCAGGCAGCGTCGTTGATGCGACTGGAGAACCTGTCACTGGTGCATCCATTGTCGTGGTTGGAACCCTTAATGGTACGGTTTCGGATATTGATGGCAATTTCAGCATCAATGTGAAGTCGGACGACATGCTTCAGATTTCGTACATCGGTTACGTCACTCAGACGGTCAAGCCGGTTAATGGCATGACGGTGACGCTGGCAGAAGACAACGAAATGATCGACGAGGTTGTTGTCGTAGGTTACGGTGTACAGCGCAAGAGTGACCTTACCGGTGCTGTAGCCAAGGTAGATGGCAAGACCCTCGAGGAGCGTCCGATGGCGAACATCGTGCAGGCCCTGCAGGGTGCTGTTCCCGGCCTGAACATCTCGGTGACAGGTACCAATGCCGAAGGTTCGAGCTCGCAGACACGTATTCGTGGCGAGAAATCCATCTCGGCCGATAACAAGCCGCTCATCATCCTCGATGGTATCCCTTTCGATGGCCCTTGGTCGGAAATCAACCCCAACGATGTGGCCTCGGTGGAAGTGCTGAAGGATGCCTCGTCGGCCGCCATCTACGGTGCTCGAGGCTCGAATGGTGTTATTCTGATCACCACAAAGAAGGGTGACAAGGGCAAACTGAACGTTTCGTACTCGGCCAACTTCACAGTCAACAAAGCCGTCATCGTGCCGCGTCTGATGACTGGTCAGGAATTCTGGGATGCCAAGATTGATGCCTTGAAGGCTGCCAACGTGATTGACCCTACACCTTCGAATCCCGAGCCTTGGATGGGCAATATCACTATGACGGAGCAGCGTCTGCACGATGCCGGATTGGAGACCGACTGGCTTGACCTCGCCTTGCGTACCGCTTTCAGTCAGCACCACAACCTTTCGTTCCGTGGTGGCGTAAACAAAACGTCCTACTACGTTTCGTTCAACCTGGCCGACAATGAGGGCATCGCCGTGGGCAACAATTTCCAGCGTGTCAACCTGCGTGTGAACCTTGACCAGGAGTTCACCGACTGGCTGAAGTTCTCGACCAACACCCAACTGGGTCGTTTCGACCGCAGTGGCAGCAACGCCTCATTCAGCCGTGCGTTCAAGATGAACCCATTGGCCGAGGCCTACAACGAGGATGGTTCGATTCGCTCTACCGCTTGGGAGGACTCGAGCGAGGCATTCTGTGTGAATCCGCTCGATGCATTGAACAACAGGACTCGCGATATTCGCTATAAGGTCGTCACCAACAATGCCCTCGACATCAAGATCCCGTGGATCAAGGGCCTGACCTATCGCCTGAACACTGGCTTCACCTATGAGAACTCATCGTGGAAGCAGTACCAGGGACTTGACACCTATTATGGAGCCCGTGCCAACGGTATCATCAACACCGACGACTGGCATTCGGAGGAATGGATCATCGAGAACATCGTTTCGTACAATCGCGAGTTCGGCAAACATCGCCTTTTCCTCACCGGACTCTATTCGGCTCAGAGCAAGGAGTACGAACAGAACACGATGGAGGGCAAGGACTTCCCCAATGACGTGATGTACTATTACCAGATGTCGAAGGCCAGCACCTCGTCGGGCAGTTCTTCGTATTGGAAGGTGAACCACCTGTCGCAGATGTTCCGTATCAACTATACCTACGACAGCCGCTATCTGTTGACCCTCACGGCCCGTCGCGACGGCTATTCGGCCTTCGGTGCCGACTCGAAGTTCGGTGTGTTCCCGTCGATGGCATTGGGTTGGAACGTGATGAACGAGAAGTTCTTCAAGTCGGCCTTGGACGTGATGAATAATCTGAAGTTACGCCTTTCGTGGGGCAAGAATGGCAATGAGGCCATTTCGGCCTATTCGTCATTACCAAACCTCTCGACCTATAATTATTTGAACGACGACCATACAGCCATGTACGGCTTCTTCCCCGAGAAACTGGCTTCGCCAACCCTTGGCTGGGAGACGACACAGCAGGTGAACTTCGGTGTGGATTTCGCTTTCTTGAACAATCGCATTTCGGGTACGTTCGATACCTATTGGTCACATACCAAGGACCTGTTGCTCAATCGTTCCATTCCCACCATCAACGGTACGGGCAACATTACCGAGAATCGTGGCAAGACCAAGGGCTCGGGCTGGGAGTTGCAGATCAACAGTACTAACATCGTGAAGAAGAACTTCACTTGGACCACTACACTCAATCTGGCTCATTACAATACGGAGATTGTCGATGTCGGCATTTACGACGAGAACGGAAACCCTGTGGATGACGTGGCTTCACGCTGGTTCATCGGTGAGCCCATCAGCGTTAACTACGACTATAAGAAGATCGGCATCTGGCAGATTGCCGATGCTTCGAATCCCAAGGGCCAGCAGGACCCCAACTACCGCTATTCGATTCCGGGATACGTGAAGGTGGAAGACAAGGATGGCCAGAATGACATCACCCCCGATGACATGCAGCTCATCGGATCGGCAGTGCCTTGGCTGATTGCTTCGCTATCGAACAGCCTTTCGTACAAAGGACTTACACTTACCGTCTTCCTCAACTCGGAGTTTGGACGCTCGGCCAACAATACGCTGATGACCGTCTATTCGAACTCGTATCGCCAGAACCGCCTCTACCATGACTTCTGGACACCCGAGAATCCTACAAACGACTATCCGATGAATAGTCTTGACGCAGGTCCCAACCCTTACGATGCAGGATTCTATGAGGATGCCTGGTTCGTGAGACTGCAGAACGTCAACTTGAGCTACAACCTTCCTTCTACTTGGCTTAAGAAGATTAAGCTCAGCCGTGTACAGGTTTATGTCGATGGCAAAAACCTGAAGGTATGGACACCATGGAAGGGTCTTGATCCTGAATATACCTCCAACCAGCAAAGCACGCCGCCTCAGCGGTCGATCAGCTTTGGCTTGAAAATCGATCTTTAATCATCAATGGTCTTCAAATAAAAAACTAAAGATATGAAAAGCAAGAAAACTATCATAGCATGTCTGTTCCTCGCCCTTGGTCTGGCAGGATGCAACGAAGACTCCTTCCTCGAAGAGCAGCCCCATTCGTCGCTTTATCCCGAGAACCTTTTGGTGGATTACAACGGCTTCCAGTCGATGATCACGCCTCTGTATGGCATGATGCGTGCCGAATATCGTCGTGCCGATGCCTTGGGCGGTGGCATCCCGCTGGTGCTCCACAGCGCTTGGGGAGGCGGCGTCGATAACTCGTGGGCCAACAACAGCCACTCGGAGCTGAAGTTCATGTACTATCCTTCGGCCATCAAGCAGGTCGATCTGCAGATCTTCTCCAACGTTTTCCGTTGGTGCTACCGCATCATCAACACCGCGAACATGATCATCGCCCGTGCCGAAAACGAGGAAATAAACTGGGGAGTGGGTGCACAAGCAGAAAAGAACAAGAATGAAATCCTCTCGGAAGCACGCTTTGCCAGAGCGTGGGCCTATCGTCACTTGACCTACTCGTTTGGTGCCGTACCCCTTTCGCTCGACGAGATCACGGGTTCGAACTATCGCACTGACTGGGAGCGTACTCCCGTGAGCGAGATTCGTAAGGCGATGGAGGAGGATCTGCTCTTTGCAGCCAACAACCTGCCTCTGCGTCGCAGCAACAATAGCGAGATATCGGGAGCCATGGCACGTCACTATCTGGGAGAGCTCTATTTGGCCGAAGGTCAGCCACAGAAGGCCGTCGATATCTTGAAACCACTGGTTGAAGGCAGCGAGTATGCCTTGATGACCGAACGTTTTGGCAAGAATGCCTCCAATCCAGGTTGCGCTTTCATCGACGTGTTCCGTACCCCGATGTATGTCGATGGCAATAAAGAGGTTCTCTTCGCTTTCGTCAATACCGAACCAGAAAACTCTGCGTACGGCACAGCTGAGGTTTATATCAAGAGCACCTACAAGGATTACTATTCGAATGATGGCACAATAAAGAAGAGCAACTTGAACGACCCCGACTATACTTCGGGAGCGTGCACCTGGCCACAGGCATTCTGGCTCAACAATGGCGGCAAGGGTGCCGGACGTATTGTTCCCTCGCGTGGTTCGCTGCGACTCTACGATTACAAGGGCATGGGCACCATCGACGACCGTATCTCAGACTATGCGATGGTATGGACTATCAATGACCGCGCTGCCGACGGTACCATCACCAGCTTCCTGAATAATGGACAGGCCGTAATTGATACCACCGTGACCTCAAAGATGACTGACGAGGGCACCACTTCGATCAAGAAGTACAACTGGCCCACCACACGTAAATGGGACTATACGGCTCCCGTAAAAGCTAATGGCGATAAGGACGGCTGCTATCAGGACATAGTCTATCTGCGTTTGGCCGATACCTATCTGCTTTATGCCGAGGCTTTGATGAAGATCAGCAAGAACAGTGAGGCTATTAAGTGGATCAACAAGGTACGCAACCGCTCGCATGCCGTCAGCATTGATGAGAACGATCTGGCCGTAGGTGGCATGGATTTCATTCTCGACGAGAGAAGCCGCGAACTGCTGTCGGAAGAGGAGCGTCGCCACACATTGATCCGTGTGTGCCAGGAGAATGGAGGTGATGAGCGTGACGTGAACAACTACTTCAAGCGTCGTATGCGAGAACTCAACGAGATCGCTGGTCGTCCGGCTCGTGGCATGAATGACTACGATACTCCTGTGCTGTTCCCAATTCCTCAGAACTTCATTGAATCGAACTCTGGCCGTGCGCTGGAGAATAATCCAGGGTATTGAATAAGTTTGGTTAATAATAATTGTGTGTGTAAAGTGGTATGGAACTTTCTGCATTCATCGTGGCAATCGTCATCATTGGCGTGACGGGCTATTTCCTCTACAAGAAGACGAATCCTCAGGGGCTGTTGTTGCTCTCGGGCCTGCTGATGCTGGCCTTAGGTATTGCGTTCGGCATCAATCCTTCGAAGCCGGATAATCCTACGGGGAGCACCTTCTTCGACGTTATTCGATTGGTGGAGGAGACCTTCACGAAAAACTTCGCCCGTGCAGGACTGATGATCATGACCATTGGTGGCTATGTGGCCTTCATGAATGCTATCAAGGCCACCGATGCTCTGGTTTATCTGTCGATGAAGCCCTTGCGATGGTTCAGGAAGTTCCCATACTTGAGTGCTATCGTCACCATCCCTATCGGACAGTTGCTGTTCATCACTACACCGTCTGCCTCTGGGCTCGGCCTGTTGCTGGTAGCCTCATTCTTCCCTGTCCTGATCAATCTTGGTGTAAGCCGTCTGACGGCCTTATCGGTCATTGCTGCTGCCACCATCTTTGATCAGGGGCCGGGTTCCGCCAACACTGCCCTGGCAGCACAACTCATCGGACAGACCAATGACGAATACTTCATCACACACCAGTTGCCTTTGGTCTTGCCTACCACTTTGGTCGTCATGGTTTTGTACTATTTCAGTAACCGCTATTTCGACCGCAAGGATAAAAGCGTGGAGGAGAAGCTGCCGGAGGTCACTCGTCCCGAAGTACCTTTGTTTTACGCCATACTACCTGTACTACCCTTGGCCACGCTGGTCATTTTCTCACCCTTTGTCGGGCTTATCGGCACGCATATCAAAATAAACACGACGATAGCTATGATCTTCTCGTTGTTCGTTTCATTGGCTGCAGTGGCCTTCTGCAATCGTGATTTCAACAAGACGTTTGCCTTGTTTGGCACATTTTGGAAGGGTATGGGCAACGTGTTTGCTTCGGTCGTCACACTAATTGTCGCTGCCGAGGTTTTCTCCAAGGGCTTGATCAGTTTGGGTTTCATCGATTCGTTGGTCAACTACTCCTCGAACGCCGGCCTAACGGGTATCGGCATCTCAGTGATTTTTGCCATTGTGGTCTTCGGCGCCGCTGTGTTGATGGGTAGCGGCAATGCGGCCTTCTTCTCATTCGGTCCACTTCTCCCTTTGGTGGCCACACGCATCGGTCTGCCGGCGTTTGCTCTGGTGCTGCCGCTGCAACTTTCGGCCAGCATGGGACGTGCCGTATCGCCTATCTCGGGCATTATCGTGGCCATCGCAGGTGTGGGCGGTGTGTCGCCCATGGATTTGGCTAAGCGGAATGTCATTCCACTCACCGGCGGCTTCCTCTTCCTCCTGGCCTATCATTTTATCACTCTATAATACGTTCAAGATGTTCACTCTAATTAAGAACTCCGACATTTATGCACCCCAGCATCTCGGCTTAAATGATATCCTGGTCTGCAACGAGCAGATTGTTCATATCGGTAAGGATATAGAGTTGCCTGACAGCTTTGATGTTCGTGTGATCGATGCCGAAGGCCTCAAGACCGTACCTGGCTTCATTGACCAGCATGTTCATGTGATTGGCGGTGGCGGACAATTGGGCTTTGCTTCGCTTGTCCCTGCTGTCACTATCAGCGAGTTGGTGCAGGTGGGCACGACTACAGTGCTTGGGTTGCTTGGCACCGATGGTTTTGTGAAGGACCTCAACACCCTCTATGCTTCCGTGAAAGCCATCTGCCAAGAGGGGTTGTCGGCTTTTATGCTCACAAGCTATTATGGCCTGCCGGAACGCACACTTACAGGTAGCGTGGCTGAAGACCTTATCTATATCGACAAGGTGATAGGTTGTAAGCTTGCCATGAGCGATGACCGCAGCAGCTTCCCGACCACACTCGAAATACTTCGCCTGATCAACCAGGTGCGCCTAGGAGGTTTCACCTCAGGTAAGGGCGGTGTGCTGCACATTCATCTTGGCGCCGAAGAGACGGGTATCAGTCAACTGATTGACATTGTCAAAGAACATCCCAAGTTCGCCGACTACCTATCGCCAACCCACCTTATCCGTACACGTCCGCTTTTCGAACAAGCATTGGAATTTGCCAACCTCGGCGGTATGGTTGACTTCTCGACAGGTGGCACCAAGTTCACCCAGCCACGTCACTGCGTGATGGAGGCTCTTAACCGTGGCATATCTATCGATCGGATTACGTTTTCGAGCGATGGGCATGGTGGTGTCAGAAAAGAGAATCCCGAAACCGGAGAAGTCATATATCGTCCGGCACCACTCGATCTGAACTACAAGGAGATGACTCTGCTCGTTAAAGATTGCGGTCTGGCGCTTGATGATGCACTCAAACTCATCACCACTAACCCTGCCCGCAACTTGAAGCTTAGGAACAAGGGGCGTATTGCCGTAAACATGGATGCCGACATCTGTTTTCTCGACGACCAATTGGGCCTGCAGCATGTCATGGCCAGGGGTCGGATGGCCATGGAGGGACAGAAAATACTCATGAAAGGGAGATACGAATGAAAACGTTTAAGCTGATAATGTGTCTTGTCCTGTTGATGATGCCGTGGTTGGCAAGCGCTCATATCGATGGTCCGGGGGAAGGCGTGTTCACATATGCTGGGTATGAGCCGTATACCGACAGACCAGTTGATGTGCATTACTTTATCCCATCTGACGGCAATGTCGCGACGATGCCCATCCTGTTTGTGATGCATGGAGCTGATCGTGGTTGGAGGTATCTGATGAAAACGTGGCGACAAGATGCACAGAAGTACCGTTTTATCGTGCTGATTCCCGTCTTCACCAAGGAGCTCTATCCCGTGGAGGATTATCAGGAAATGGGTGTATATGCGGACGATGGCTCGCTAAACGCCCAGGAGCGGACGGCTGCTTTCTTGATCGACAAGATGTTTGAATGGTTCCGTGATGAAATAGGGGGCCAACAGCAACACTATTCCTTCTACGGACATTCGGCTGGCGGACAGTTCGTGCACCGTGCCTTGTTGCTCAACGACAGCCCCTATGTCGAACGTGCGGTAGTGGGAAGCCCTGGTTGGTACACCTTCCCCGACAATCGCGAAGCGCGCTATCCGTATGGCGTGAGCGATATTCCTTATATTAATGAGAATGATTTGCGACGTTTCTTGGCACAGGAAGCATGGGTACAGGTGAGCGATGGTGACACATTACGCGAGACGTTCCTCCGCAAGACACCCGAGGCAGAACTGCAGGGATGTAACCGAGAAGAGCGCGGCAAGGCGTTCTATGCAAGTCTCTGGAAGGCGGCCGAAGAGCTTGGTGTGGAGAGTGGCTGGTCATTTGTGGACGAGCACGATGTGGCGCATCATTCTTCGGGCATGGGCAAACGTGCCGTCAAGTATCTTTTCCCAGAACAGATGCGTCGTGTGGATTGTACGTCGGTGATGACACCGCAGGAAGTCACCGGTCGTTTGCAGAGACTCGTGGAGGGTCACAAGGATGTAGCCCGCATGGATGTGCTGGGTCAGACACCTCTTGGACAAGACATCCCTGTCTTGTACATAGGTGATCACAACGACGGCAAACTCCGAGTTTGGATAGAGGCTGCACTGCATGGCAATGAGCCGGCGGGTGTGCTTACTGTCTGCCAAATGGTGGATTTTTTGCTTAACAGCATCGAAGGGCAGGAGGTATGCAGCCGTCTCAGCTTTATGATTCTCCCTATGGCCAATGTGGATGGATATGCGAATCACGACCGACTTTCGGGCACTGGCAATGACCTCAATCGGGACCAAGCGACGTTCTCCGATACCGTGACGTGGATCCTCAAGCGGGCGTATGCCTCTTGGCAGCCTGAATTGGCCATCGACATACACGAATATCGTCCGATGCGGAAGGATTTCGCCCTTATGTGCAACATGCCTGATGCACGAATTGCCATCGGCAAGGACATTTTGCTACTGCCATCGGGACATCCCAATGTCGATCCGGCCATTCGTGCACTCAACGATACACTACAGCGTCAGATACGTCGTGACTTGGATGCAGTTTCTTATACTCATGGCTTTTACTTTACTGCCACGGGAAATGAACAGGACGGGTATTTCATTCGCAAGGATGGAGGTAATCCGCGTTCGAGCACTACGTTCCAGGCATTGACCAATGCCGTGTCGCTCTTCTTCGAGATCAAAGGTATCGGACTCGATGACGATCTGTTGCCTCGACGTGCTGATGTCGGTCTGGTGGCTTTACGTTCGGCTATCTGCAAAGCTGCATCCATCGCCCCTTTCATCAAGGAACAAGTGTCGCTGGCCGATCTTCGTGCTTGCGAAGCCAACCGACCACTAATTGCTCAGTCTCATCCCAAAGAGATACAGACTGAGGTGACATTTGAGAATCTCGAGACTGGTCGGTTTTTCAAGCAACGTGTGACGGCACGCGATGCCATGCAACAGGTAGTCGATGTTGAGAAAGCTCGTCCGGCATATTATCTGCTACCCCACGATGCACTGTGTGCAAAGGAACGACTGCAGGCCATGGGTGTCATTGTCGAAGGTGACCGCGTGCCAGTAGGCCAACCGTTGGGCAACCTTGTTGTAACGCTACTCGAACCCGAATCGCAGCATTTCGCCTTTCAAGGGTTGGAGATAAAGGCTGTGGAGAAATGAGGCAACAGATTTTTTTTGCCAAACAAAATACTAAACGAGTGTTTTTGACGTTACATTATATGAACAGTTAAAACACATTGCCGTTATGCGCAGTTTTATTACATTACTGTTGTGCCTATTGACAGCGCCTACAGTATTTGCAAACTATAACATCGATTCGCTGTTTATGGTCCTTGACCGGACCATAGACAGTTCGGTGGTTTTTATCAAACAGCGTGAAGACAACATCATGCACTTGAAGGAGAAGCTTGCTGACAACCGAGATCCTAAAGTCCATGTTGACTTGCTTGACAGTCTCTTCCACCAGTACATCTCGTATCAGTCTGATTCGGCCATGGTATATCTGCATCAGTGCATTGAGGCATCGGAGAAATTGGATGGTATGGTGCATAATGCAGAGTATTATCGCGTGCGTTTGGCGCAGCAGTACTTACAGTCGGGCAACTACCACGATGCCGAGGCGCTGCTCAACTCGATTGATGTCAGGAAACTCCACGAGTCGGAGAAGAACTATTTCTTCCGCACAAGAAGCAATGTGAGCTTCGAGATTGCTAATCAGACAAAAATCGAAAACGTCAGACAGCAGGAACTTGAGATATGGCGTGCCTTCAAGGACTCCATTCTTGCATGCAAGAACTATGAGAGCGACATCTATTTGCAGTCGTTAGAGGAACGGCTGCGGGATGAGAAGAAGTATGATGAATCGTTGCATATCAATGACCTTCGTCTTCAGAAGTACTCAAAGCCACTGCGACGATTTGCCATTGTCGCCTCCTGTCGTTATCAAACGCACAAACAGAAGAATTCACCGCGAGAGGAACAACTCTACTGGCTCACCGAATCGGCCATCAGCGACGTGCGTAATGCCATCATGAACCAGTCCTCGCTGTGGGAATTGGCCGACATTCTCAGCCGGGAGGGGGATCTTGATCGCTCGTGCAAGTATATCAGTTTTTCATGGGACTGTGCCACAGAGTTTCATAGCCATGCCAGGACGAAACAGATTTCGCCTATACTGAATACCATTAATGTCAAATATCGCGAGGAGTTGCAACGCTTTACGCGTAGCCTTACGGTCGGGATGTGGATCCTTGCTTTGATTTCGATCCTTTTGCTCGTTTCGTTGTATTATGTCGTCAAGGAGCATCGTCGACTGAAGCAAGCCAAACAACTTATTGACAAGAAAAACGAAGACCTATCGGCCGCGGTGAATGCACTTGACGAGTCCAACCACAAGAAAGAGCGATACATAGGCTATTTCTTGGAACTTTGTTCAGTCTATATTGACAAACTGGAGAGTTTCCGAATCAATGTTTTGCGTAAGGCTCAGCATGGACAACTGGTAGAGTATCTTTCGAACCAAAAAATCATGGCGCTGAAGGAGGCCGACCAAGAGAGTCTCATCAGGTGTTTCGACGATGCTTTCCTCGAATTGTTCCCGACGTTTGTCGAACAGTTTAATGCTATGCTTCGTCCCGATGCACGCATTATACCTCCCAATGGACAATCGCTCACCTCCGAGCTGCGTGTCTTCGCCTTGATACGATTGGGTATTGATGATAGTGCCAAGATTGCCGAGTTCCTCAACTACAGCATCCGCACCATCTACAACTATCGCACAAAGATCAACAAGCTGCTTGTCATTCCCAAAGAGGAATTTGAGAAGCGACTGATGGAGATCGTATAATTACAAGGTGGAACGGACGGTGTAATAGGTGGAGAGAAGACCAACTGTGGCGACGGCTGCGAGGGTCAGGAGGGCGTCGCTCCAATGGAGAAGGACGGGATAGGAGGCGACGACGTAACGGGTGGTGTCACCCCCGCCGAGGGTAATGAATCCGAAGTGCTGCTGAAGGAGGCAGAGGACAATACCGAGGATGAGGCCGGCGATGGCTCCTAGGCCGGTGATGAGCCATCCTTCGCAGGTAAAGATGCGGCGGATAAGTGTGTCATCGGCTCCCATGTTGCGCAATGTGGTGATTTGGGGTTCTTTGTCGATGATGAGCATGGAGAGGGCACCGATGGCGTTGAACGAAGCAATAAGGAGAATAAAGAAGACGAGAAGGAAGGTAAGCCACTTCTCAATCTGCATGATGCGGTAGGCATCGGCCTGTTGTTGGTATTGGGTGAGGATGGTGAGAGAGGAGGTTGAGGGGTTCGAAAGGTTCGAAAGGTTTGAGAGGAGTGCTGTGAGCTCCTTTTTTACCCGATCGGCATTGGCACCCTTGCGGAGACGTAGCTCGTAGGCCGAGGTGAGTAGACTGTCGCCGAGCAGTTGGCGTGCCACAGGAAGGGAACAGAGGAAGTACTGATTGTCGTAGTCGGCCTGCTGCACCATGAAGATATTGCTGCAGTAGAGGTTGGCTTCAGCAAATGATTCGTCGGCACCAGCGAGGCTGAGAGCATCGACGGTGAGAGGTGAGGTTTTGTGGTTTTGAGGTGTTGAGTCTTGTGTATTGAGTCTGTCGGGATTGGCATATCCTTTTTCGCCGATGAGACGTGGACAGAAGACGGTAAGGGGTCGCACGAAGCCTCGGTTGGTGCCGATGATGCTAGCGAGCCCTGCGCCGAGGATGCAGTAGTCGGCGACCTCGTCTTTCAGCAGGAATCCCTCGTCGCCGAGCAGGATGCTGTCGATCTGCGTGACTTGCGCAAAGGTGTTATCGACACCCTTCATCGTGGCAGGTATCTGGTGACCGCTGTAACTGAGCAGGACGGTCTCTTCGAGGGTGGTGTTGATGGCAACTACGTCGGGATGTGCGAGTAGTTGCTGGCGTAGTTCTTCGCTGTCATGGAATGTCTTCCCGAGGACGGGCTGAATGCGCAGGTCGGGGTCAAAACGGGAGGTGAGGTCGCTGACGAGCCCCTCGAAACCGTTATAGACCGAGAGCATGCAGATCATCGCTGCGGTGATGACGCCCACACCGCATGCTGCCACCAACGTGATAAGGTTGATTGCACTATGGGATTTGCGGCTGAACAGGTAGCGCAGAGCGATACGGAGGGCAAGCATTGTGTGGGTTCAGAACATTTCGAACTTTTCTTAACTCTTCTTAAGGAGTTCGTCGATGCGCTCGAGGTAATCGAGCGAGTCGTCGATGTCGAAACGCAACTCGGGGATGACGCGAAGCTGATAGCGCACTTTGTTGCCGAGAGCGCCACGGATGCCGCTGACGTGATCGTTGAGGTTCTGCACGGTTTCGGTGGCCTTGTCGGAGGGGAAGACACTCACAAAGACCTTGGCGAACGAGAGGTCAGGTGCAGTGCGCACGGCACTTACGCTAATCAAGAGGCCGTGGGTCTTGGCCGTCTCCAAACGAAGGATTTCGGCCAGCTCTTTCTCTAGGAGTCTGTTGATTTTGTCTAGTCTTGTATGTTCCATATTTTTAGAGTTTGCGAATGATGGTGAGGCCATCGCGCATAGGGAGGATGACCTTTTGAACACGAGAGTCGCGAGCAATAAGATCATTGAAGCGCTGAAGGCCGATGGTTTGAGTATCACTCTCGGGAGGGTTAGTATTGAGGACTTTGCCATCCCAAAGGGTGTTGTCGGCGAGGATGAGTCCACCCGTGCGGGTGAGGGGTAAAACGAGTTCGTAGTATTGGTCGTAAATGCGCTTGTCAGCATCAATGAAAACTACGTCGAAAGGACCTTCGAGCTGGGGGATGATGTCGAGGGCATCGCCGAAATGAAGGCGAACCCGACGTCCGAGGTCGCCTGCACGATGCATGACATCGCGGAGGAAGTCCTCAAGTTCGTCAAAGACCTCAATGGTATGAAGTTCGCATTGCCCATTGATGGGATCGGGCGTGAGAGCTTCGGCCATGGAAAGAGCACTGTAGCCGCTGAAGGTCCCCAGTTCGAGGATGCGGTGCGCACCGACCATTTGGCAGAGCATCTTGAGCAGACGACCCTGAAGGTGGCCAGAACACATGCGCGGATATGTGAGACGAAGGTGAGTGAGCCGCTGAACTTGATGGAGCAGTTCAGGTTCGGGGTCAATGTGGGTTCGCACATATTCGTCGAGCGCATTGTCGAGCTCCTCGTAGCGCAAATCCTTTTCCATGGGTCAACGCTCGAGCATGTGGAGCAATCCCTCAAGTGCCAGACGATAGCCGTCAATGCCGAACCCTATGACGATGCCGTGGGCGACGGGGGAGATGAAGGAATGGTGACGAAACTCTTCGCGCGTGTGGACGTTGGAGATGTGTACCTCGATGGTGGGGATGGGCACGGCTTTGATGGCATCGTGGATGGCGATGGAGGTGTGGGTATAGGCTCCGGCGTTGAGGATGATGCCTTCACAGGGGTTCGAAAGGTTCGAGGGGTTCGAGAGGTTCGAGGGGTTCCCATAACCTGCCTCGTGGATGCGATCGATGATGTCACCTTCGTGGTTCGACTGGAAGTAGTCTATCACGACGTCGGGATATTTCTGTCGTAGGATGTCGAGGTAAGCCTCGAAGGTCTGTGTGCCGTAGATGCCAGGTTCGCGGCGGCCCAGAAGGTTGAGGTTGGGGCCGTTGATGATGAGAATGCGCATTTTCTTGTCCTTTTATTTGGAAATTCGCAAAAAATGGTGTATTTTTGCGCTGCAAATATAGGCTATTTTTTTGAAATGGACAAGAAACAGGCAGCAAAATATTATTCATACCTCAAATTTGAGCGCAACTTGACCGATAATTCGGTGGAGGCCTACCTGCATGACATTGCCAAATTGCAGAAGTTTGCCGATGACTTGGGTAAGTCGTTGGAGGCTTTGGAGCAATCCGACATCGAGACATTCCTATGGGGGCTGCACGATGTGGGCATTACTCCAACGTCGCAGAATCGCATTCTGGCTGGCATACGCAGCTACTTCCGTTTCCTGCGTTTGGAAGGCGAGCTGGAGGTGGATCCGACTGACTGCATCGACTCACCCAAGTTGCCTGAGCATGTGCCTATGGTGCTGACGCTCGAGGAAGTGAATCGTGTGATTGCGGCCACCGACCCGACAACGTGCGATGGGCAGCGCAATCGGGCTATACTCGAGACGCTCTACTCGTGCGGCCTCCGTGTGAGCGAACTCACCGACCTGCGTATCGGCCACATCTTCGAGAAGGAGGGGTTCATCCAGGTCTTCGGCAAAGGGCGCAAGGAGCGCATCGTGCCGATTGCCGAAAGTGCCCTGCGCGAGATACACAACTATTACTTGTTTCGCAACGAACTCGACGTGAAGCGAGGTTTCGAGGACTATGTTTTCCTGAACCGTTTCGGGCGAAAACTGTCGCGCATCATGGTGTTCAACATCGTAAAGCGCTATTGTCAGGAGGCCAATATCCGGAAGGAGGTGTCTCCCCACACCTTCCGTCACACTTTTGCCACCCATCTGCTGGAGGGGGGTGCCAATCTGCGTGCCATACAGATGATGCTGGGTCATGAGCAAATATCGACCACCGAGATCTATACCAAGGTGGATCGGCAGATGCTGCGTGAGGAGATTTTGACATATCATCCGCGCAATAAGATGCGATAAATTGTCAAAAGATTAAAAAAACGGCCTATTTTTGTGAAATAATTGAAGAAAGATGCACATTTGTCGAAAAAGTTTATTATCTTTGCAGCGCAGTATTATGGGCAAATTATTTCTTAACCTCGAAAGAAACATCAATATATAAACTAATAATTTTTTACTATGATCAAGAAAGTCTTTCTGACCGCAGGTGCAGCAGTTATGCTTGCTGCCGTTACGTCGTGCGGCAAGCTCGATCCGCTCACCGCTGACAATTTCGTTTGCAATCCCAATCCCCTCGTTGAAGAGGGCGGACAGGTGAATGCAACCGTCACCGTGACCTATCCTGAAAAGTATTTCAACAAGAAAGCCAGCATCACTATCACCCCCGTGTTGGAGTATGCTACCGGCGAAACCGCAGGCACTCCCGTAACCTTCCAGGGCGAGAAGATAAGCGGCAACGATCAGGAGATCAACTACAAGTACGGTGGTACGGGTACGTTCCGTTGTTCGTTCCTCTACAAGGATGAGATGGCTGCTTCGAAACTCCGTCTGGATTTCAATGCCGAGGTGAAGGGTAAGCCCTACAAGCTGCCCAGCGTATATATCGCCGACGGTGTGATTGCTACCGAAAGCCTCTGCTCGGCTTATGGCAACACCCCAGCTTATGCTAAGGACAACTTTGTGAAGGACACCTTCGACAAGTACATCGCCACCATGATCTACCAGTATCAGAGTACCAATCTGCGTGCTTCTGAGTCGGAGAAGAAGCAGGAGGTGAAGGATATGCAGAATGCCATCACTGCCACCAAGAACCAGGATCGTCGTGAGTTCGAGGGTCTCGATATGGTCAGCACCGCTTCACCTGAAGGTGCCTACTCGCTTAACGAGCGCCTTGCCGCTGGTCGTGAGAAGAGTTCGGCTGCCTATCTGAACAAGTTCCTCAAGAAGGCCAAGATGCAGGGCGAGATTACTCCTGAGCAGATTGCCGAGGATTGGGATGGCTTCAAGGAGCTCGTCGAGAACAGCAGCATCCAGGACAAGCAGCTCGTGCTCAATGTGCTGAGCCGCATCAGTGATCCTGACCGCCGCGAGCAGGAAATCCGCAACCTGTCGGCTGCCTATAAGGAGCTGGCTGACGAGATTCTGCCACAGCTGCGTTATTCGAAGGTGACCGCTACCGTTCGCAACATCGGCCACACCGATGACGAGATTGCCGACCTCTGGAAGAACAACAAGGATGAGCTCACCGTCGAGGAGCTCCTCTATCTGGCTAACATGTCGAGCGACAATGTGAAGGAGGCCATCTACAAGTTCACTCAGAACAAGTTCGGCAAGGACCTTCGTGCGGCCAACGATTTGGCTGACCTCTACTACACTCAGGGCAAGTATGCCGATGCTGAGAACATCTGGAAGAGCATTCTTAACAAGGATGCCAACAACCCACAGGCCAACCTCAACATGGGTCTCGTTGCCATGAACAATGGCGATTGGCAGGCTGCCCAGACCTATCTTGGCAAGGCTGGCGACTGCGTTGAGTATGGCGAGGCTATGGGTACTCTGCTCACCAACAAGGGCCAGTATGCACAAGCTGTACAGAGTTTCGGCGACGTGAAGTCGAACAACTCGGCTGTAGCCAACATCCTCAACAAGAACTACAGCGCTGCCAAGTCAATTCTTGATAGCATTAAGGACAAGAACGCCATCACCTACTATCTTGCTGCTATCGTGGCTGCTCGTACGAACAACGCTACGGGTGTGGGTGACAACCTCCGCAAGGCCATTGGCATGGACAGCTCGCTCAAGAACAAGGCTCTGAGCGACCTTGAGTTCGCCAAGTTTGCCAGCGTGCTCAGCAATCTTTGATTGGTTTGCTGAATGAAAGATTAGCCCTCGCCAAACTGGCGAGGGCTTTTTTGTTGTTCGATGAAGTCTTGGAGTGTTCGGATAACTCCGATTATTTGATCTCTATTACCGTTTCGTCCTTGAAGAAGAGAAGGAAACCCTGTACGGACTTGTATCCTAACAGACGGAGGAGGTACATGTAGCGAGCCACTTGCTTTCGATAACCTGGGTGGTTGCTGCCTGTCTTGTAGTCGATGACGACGACTTGTCTATCGGGGGTGATGACGATGCGGTCGGGTCGTTGCTGTTGGCCTTGCGGGTCCATGAGGGTGAGTTCGTTGAGTACTTGAAGGCCGGGTTGGAACCATGGAGCCACTTCGGGTATGGCGAGGATGTGGGCAATGGTTTGCTGCATCTGTGGCTCGGTGATGATTGTCTCGTCGATGACCCCACGGGCATAAAGATCGCGGATGACCTGAGGGGCCTTGTCGGCGGAGCGAATTTCCTGCATAACGGTGTGGATGTACGTGCCTTTTTCTTTAGCGGTGATGTCGGGTTTGGCTGGGTCGTGGAGGATGGCGAGGTTGGGTAGATGTGGAGTGCGGCTTGCAGATGCTGGTGACGTGGTTAAGGCTGAAGTTGATGATGTGGATGAGGTGGAAGCGATCGACGTGGGAATCTCGGTGGGTAATGAGGCCTGTCGTGGCCAATCGCCGAGGGTGATACCGTTGGGATTCCCTTGGGCGGCGCAGTACTTGTGGAGCCAGTCCTTTAGGTCGGTGCCCTCTGTTTTTTTCGACTTAGGAGCCATGACGATGAGAACCTCCTTGGCACGAGTGAAGGCTACGTAGGCTGTGTTCAGGTTGTCGATGATTACCCGTTCACGCTCCTCTCTGTAATCCTTTTCGAAGATGGTCTTCTCCAGCTCACTTTTCAGGGGGATGGGGAGCAGGATATTGTTGGAGGATGAGTCGGAGATCTCCACTTTGAAGGGCGCCACTTGGGGTTCGCACCAGATAATGTCGCCAACGCGTGGGTCTAGGTCGAGGTTCCATGAGGCATAAGGGAGGATGACTGCAGGCTTGCCGAGTCCTTTCGACTTATGGACCGACATGATCAGGATAGCTTCCTGTTCGGCGGGCGTGATGATGGATTTCTTGCAGCCCGTCTGCAGCCACCAGTTCAGGAATGCCGAGAGGTCGCTGCCCTTGGTCTGCACGAATTCGAGCACCAGGTCGCGGAAAGCCTGTAGGAAAGGGGCGTCTTCCTGGCATGCCTTTTCGGGCAGTAGGGCTATGAGCTCCTCGGTCATCTCATAGAGGGGACGATGTGCCAGTTCGGGATGGAAGACACGCCTTGATTCGTCGAGTGCAAAATATTGGCTGATGGCTTCTTCGGGGGTGCAGTTGTCGAGTTGGAAGAAACTGCACCACGCAATGGCTCGGAAGATGTCGGAGTCGGGTGTCTGCAGATGAGTCATCAGGTGGATGAGTGCTTGGATGGTGGGACGAACCGCGAGCAGTAAGGCTTCACCCGAGATGATGTCCATGCAGTATGGACTGTCGGGATGCTCATTCTTGTAGCGCAGCAACGATTCGGCTACCCAACTGCATTCTTTGTTTCGACGGCAGAGGATCACGATGTCGCTGGGCCGGTAGCCTTTTTTCTGCAGTTCGATGATGACCAGAGGCAGTCGGCGCGATGCCTCGGCGATGTAGTCATCCACATGTGGCGAATCGATGGGGAGGCCGTGGTCGTCCTTCGGTTCAAGGAAACTGATGTCGACATATCCTTGCGGCTTGTTGTCCCCCTGTTTGGAAGGGGCGATGTGCTGTCGGACATCGGCATATATGGCCCGAATACGTTCGGATTTAATGAGATTGTCGAGCTTGGCGGCCAGATCTTCGAAGAAGTCGTTGTTGAACTCAACAATAGCTGGCAGCGAACGCCAGTTGGTGGTGAGCGAGGTGGAGTCGTCATGGTGTGCCCAGCTCTCGTAGTTGTTGATCCCCGAGTTCAGGAGGTTCCAGTCTCCGCCACGCCAGCGGTAGATGCTCTGCTTGACGTCTCCTATGATGAGGTTCTGATACAATTGTGCAATGGAGTTGCTGAGCAGGGGCTTGAAGTTGCCCCACTGCATGACGGAAGTGTCCTGAAACTCGTCAATCATGTAGGAATGGATGCGTGTGCCCGTCTTCTCGTAGATGAAGGGCGCATCGTCCTTGTCGATGAGTCGTGCGAGCATCTCGGTGGTCGAACTCAACAGCATGATGTTCTGCTCATTGCAATAGGCCGTCACTTCCTTGTCGATGTTGGCAATAATGCCCAGTTCGTAGAAGTTGCTCTGAATAGCGCGGGCTGTAAGGAAGTGCTGATAGGTGTCGCCTGAAGTGTGGATGATACACTGCATCATGAGCCCTTGAAAGGCATCCTTAACAAGCTGGGGCGCATCTTTTCGTTTGAATAATTTGTCTGGATCCTCGGCACAATTGACAAAACGCACAGCTGGCTGCTCGGAGCTGCCGTTGGCGAGCTTGTCGAAGAAGGAGATGGTGCCAGAACCATTCCATGCAAAGTCCGAGTTTTGCAGGCCGTTTTCTTCGATCAGTCGCCTACCTTGTTCGCCCAAATCTATGGCAGTTTTGCGCCAATCGTTCACTAGTTGGTCGAGCATCCGGGCATATTGGCTGAGTCGCTCCTTGTCGGACGTGAATGCTCGAATGGCATCGCTGTGCTGGCGGTAGGTCTCGCTTCCCAGCACCTTATTGGCCAATGAAATTAGACTGTCACGGAAATCCCATCCCGAACCCTCTTCGATGCGCTTTTCCGAGAATCGCACCATCCAATTGAACAGTGAGGGATTGTCCTTCCGACTGAGTTTGTCGAGGAAGTTGGTGACAGCAGCTTCGAGCACACGGTCGGCATCGAGTTCCACCTCGTAGTTGCCCGGGATGTTCAGTTCCCGTGCAAAGCTTCGGACGATGCGCTGGAAGAAACTGTCGATGGTCGAGATGTTGAAGGACGAGTATTCGTTCAATATCTGCACGAGCAGATGGGTGGCTTTCTCGCGGATGGCATTGACGACGCGCTGGTGTTCGACCGTATCGGCGAGGTCGCCTTTGGTAAAGCTGGGGGCAATGTCGTCGAAATAGTCTGAGCTCTCGGGATCCTGGCTGAGGAGGTAGAGCTGGTCGATGATGCGGCTCTTCATCTCGCCCGTAGCCTTGTTGGTGAACGTCACGGCTAGTATTTCGTTGAACCTCAACTCACCCGAATGTGTTTCGGGGAGGAGCTGTGGCGAAAAGATAAGCTTGAGGTAGAAACCCGTGAGCAGATGGGTCTTGCCTGAACCTGCTGAGGCACGGTAGATGTTGAGCGGATGCTGTTGGTCTTGGGTGATAGCCATGGTGCATGAAATATGGTGCAAAGATACGCAAAATAATCGACACAAGCATCAAACGTGCCAATCAAATTGTTGAAATTGACAAAATAAAGTGCTAAATTGTCCCAACTGTCGGGATTTTAGTGCAAAAATATCTAAATCGCGCGTGTAAATTTTGCCAATTCGTGGGAATTTTGTAACTTTGCGCCCGATATATGGCCAATCAAATGCAAATGAACAAATATATAATACTTTGTCTTGCCCTTCTTGGGGCGTTATTCATGTCGGCATGTGATGCCGACGATCCGTCGCTCGACTACACTGCCCAGTACTATTCGGTGGGTCAGGTTAGTCTGAGCAACTCGCTGACCGAATCACAGCGTGCCGTCATAGGGCGGCTACTCGACAACATGGTGAAGGTTGAACATTGTCAGTTCTATATGGGAACCCAGTCTCGCTCGGCGGCTCGTGCCAATTACAATCCGTCTTATTCATCAGCCAAGGACTCGATGAAGCTTACAGCATTTACCGACGAGAACGGTGTAATTACATATACGAAGAACAACCCGTTTGTCGATTATGTCCACCTCTTGGACAAGCGCGCCTATCGTCACACCTTGTCCAACGGCACGGTGAAGGTCGATACCATCTATTACACACAGATCTACCGAATGCCCGAAACCTCGGGATTGGACAACGGACATCTGTGGGTGGGCCCGGTCACCGAAATGAGTATGCCTAACGACTACTACATTGGAATGTACGAAGTGTCGCAGGCCGAATGGATTGCCGTGATGGGTGAAGGCAACTGGCCTACAGGTCGCCGCTGCATCGAGGTGCAGGCCAACGACCGTCGCGACAGTGCCTGGTATGCTGCTGTAGGACGCGGTGACGACTACCCCGCCTATAACGTGTGGTACGATGATGCCCTGGCTTTTTGCGAGCGTCTGAACCAGCTCTGCAACATGCCTAACAGCGATGGCCTCCGCTTCCGTCTGCCTACCGAGGCTGAGTGGGAGTGTGCAGCACGTGGTGGTATGTATAGTCGCGGTTATCGCTATCCTGGCAGCGACACCTACAGCGAAGTGGCTTGGTATTCAGGTAATGCGTTCAGCATTGGTCTAGGTGCCACCAACTTCGGCATGCATCCCCATGGTGAACTCGAGCCCAACGAGTTGGGACTCTATGACATGGCGGGCAACGTCTCCGAGTGGGTGCTCAACACCTACTATCGCTATACTTTTCGCGACAGCATCGCCGATGCTGCTTTTGATGCAAGTCATTTGCCACTTCATGCCGCCGACGGATACGAGGGCGACACACTAGTGCTGCGTGGCGGTTCGTGGTATCAGTCCAGTGCATTCGCCTTCGGTTCGTCCAGTCGTCAGGAATATACACGCGGGTCGAAGGATTACGAGAACCTACAGGGTGTGATTATGCACTGTGGCTTCCGTATCGTGCTGGCCAAATAAAGTGTTATGCGGTCGAAAAAGTATTACGACATCAGTTTCGGGACTTATGTGCTGGCCCTGTTGCCGTTCTTCGTCTATTTCGCCATCTACGGGTCATTGGGACTGTATCCCAACTACAAGGTGAGTCCTATCGACCTGCGGCCGCTGCACGATCTTGAGTTGCAGTTCTTCGGCGTGATGGATGGTGCGACAAAGTTGATACCTGGGGCCTACTTCCAGCGCCACAACAATGCGTTGCTCGACCTGATAGCAGGTTTCAGCTATCTGTGCTGGCTACCTGTACCTATGGGCTATGCCCTTTGGCTGACACGTCAGGGACGCATCGACCGTGCCTTGCGCATGGGGTGGGGCTTCCTCACGGTTAATCTGGTGGGTTTCGTTATCTATTATGTGCATCCCGCAGCTCCACCGTGGTACGTCATCAATCATGGCTTCGAGGCCGACTTCTCCGCACCGGGCAGTTGTGCCGGTCTGGCACGTTTCGACGCCTTGACCCACGTGCCGTTCTACCACGCCTTCTACGACAAGAACGCCAACGTCTTCGCAGCCATGCCATCGTTGCATGCCGCCTATATGTTCATCTGCACGCTCTATGCCATGCGCTATAAAGCTAACCATTGGATGCTCCTCGTCTTTTGGGTCATCACCCTTGGTACGTGGTTCGCAGCCGTCTATTCGGCTCACCATTACATCCTCGATGTTATGGCCGGCATCGTTGTCTCGCTGTTAGGTATTGAGCTTTTCGAATGGTTCAATCGCCGCTATAAGCTTTATAGCCCCTCATAACCCTTCTTAACCCCTCTTAACCTCTTGAACCTTTGAACCCTAAAAATATGTCCCGTCCTCGCCCCTTCGATGTTTTCCTGACCACAGGTTTCTACTCAGGCTATTCCCCCTTTGCTCCTGGAACGATGGGTGCATTGGTAGCCACGCTGCTTTGGCTTGTGGGCTATTGGCTCATGAGCTTTTGGACCTTGCAAATAGTGACAGCGTTCTGCATCGTGCTTTTCACGCTGATCAGTATCCAGCCCATCAATCGAGTGGAGAAATTTTGGGGCGAAGATCCGAAGCGCGTAGTTATCGACGAGGTGGTGGGCGTGTGGATCTGTCTGCTGGGTGTGCCTCTGACGACTGATACTACACGTTTCTGGATCTACGTGGTGATGGCCTTTGCATTGTTCCGCTTGTTCGACATTTTCAAGCCGCTCGGTATCCGCAAGATGGAGGCGTTGCACGGCGGTTGGGGTGTGATGATGGACGATGTCCTCGCTGGCATCTATGGCCTTATCGTGATGATTGTCTGCCGATGGTTCTTTTGATCGAAAAGTCTAAAACACAACAAAGATATGAGCAAGAGTATTTACTCCAGTATTCGCGACGGTATACAGCTGTTGGTTTACCGCATACTTGACCCAAGTATCCGTTTTATGATACGTCTGGGTGTGACTCCCAACATGATCACCACACTGGGCCTTCTGGGCAATATCGCTGCTGCGGCTATCCTTATCTATTCGGCGCTCTATGTTCCTGCGAGCTGCTACTGGTGGGTGGGACTGGCTGGTTGGGTCATCATTGGCTTTAGCATCCTCGACATGGTGGATGGCCGCATGGCGCGTGTGGGTAATCTGTCGAGCACGTTTGGTGCATTCTACGATTCGGTGCTTGACCGCTACTCCGAGCTCTTCACGCTAAGCGGTATCGCATTCTACTTCATCGAGACGGGCCATCCTGTTGCCACCGTCATTACCTTCCTGTCGCTCATCGGCTCCATCATGGTGAGCTACGTGAGGGCACGTGCCGAGGGTCTCGATGTGGAGTGCAAGGTGGGACTGATGCAGCGTCCCGAGCGCGTGGTGCTTACCAGCTTGGGTGCCATCCTCTGCGGCCTTTTGGCGGACACCTGTCGCGAGAGCTTCGACCCGATGTGGTTCCTGCTCGTCCCGCAGATCATCATCGCAGTGTTGGCCAACTATACTGCCTTTGTGCGCATCAATCATGTGCGTAAACAACTGAAGTAAATAAGGAATACTAGGAAAACAACCAGCCCCGACTATCGTTCGTGATAGCCGGGGCTGATTGTCTTGTGATTAGAAGTATCAGAGGTCGCGGTTCGGACGAAGCACGTCATGCACCTGCAGGCTGAATGCCTTGTTGAGCGTGTAGATGCCGGTGGCGCGGAT
Organism: Bacteroidales bacterium; assembly: GCA_017548545.1. Taxonomy (GTDB): domain Bacteria; phylum Bacteroidota; class Bacteroidia; order Bacteroidales; family UBA3663; genus Liminaster. The sequence continues at coordinate 70,003 of JAFYZW010000010.1, forward strand.
ATCCTCGACGTTGGCACCGAAGAGCACCTGGTACTTGCCGGCGGGTGACTCCCAGCACTGGGTGTCGATGTTGAACGAAGCCAGTCCGTAGTTCGTCACGTCGAAGGTGAGCACCTGGCTTTCGCCCGGCTGCAGCAGACGTGTCTTGGCGAAGCTGCGAAGCTCCTTGGCGGGCTTTGCCAGTCCTCCTGCAGGTGCAGCGACATAGAGCTGGACAGCCTCCTTGCCGGCCATGCTGCCGGTATTGGTCACGGTGATAGTGGCCTGGAAGCCCGTACGCGTTGCCTTCACGGTCGGTTTGCTGTAGGCGAAGGTGGTGTAGCTCAAACCATAGCCGAAGGGATAGCTAACCTCCACGCCCTCGGTGTCGAAGAAGCGGTAGCCCACGTTGATGCCCTCGGTATGCAGAGTGTAGTCCACGTTCTTCTTTTCGGGCTTGGCTCCTCCGAACGAGAAGTCCGAACTTGCCACTTCAGGCAGTACGTTCGGATAGTTACGGCTCGATGGGATGTCCATGATGCTGACGGGGAATGTCATCGTGAGCTTGCCCGAAGGATTGGCCTTTCCAGTGAGCAGGTCGGCCACCGAATTGCCGGCCTCCTGTCCGGGAGCCCATGCGAGAAGGATGGCATCGGCAAGTCCCTTCCACGATGCTGTCTCGATGGGGCCGCCGATATTCATGATGACGATCACCTTCTTCCCCTGGGCATGGAATGCCTCGTTCACGTTGTTGAGCAGGTTACGCTCCAGGGCGCTTAGTGTGAAGTCTCCGTCGATGGTGCGGTCGCCGCCTTCACCGGCCTGACGTCCGATGGTCACGATAGCCACATCGGCCTTGAGAGCCTGCTGGTCGATGGTGTAGCGCGATACATTGAGTTCGGGAGCCTGGACTGAGCCCAGCTGATCCCAGAACGAGGCGGCACGGCTGATGTCGTACTCGGCCTTGGCATAGGTGATGTACTTCTTATAGTAGCTGCTGAGGTCATCAGTAACCTTGAGTCCGGCTTGGGTCAGACCTTCGACAAGATCAACGGTATATGCCTTGTTCACGTTGCCCGAACCTGTGCCACCGGCGATGAAGTCGTACGAAGTGACACCAAACAGAGCCACGGTCGGCGTACCCTGCAGAGGCAGTGTGGTGGCCTCGTTCTTCAGGAGCACCATGCCCTCGGTAGCCGACTGACGAGTGACGGCAGCATGGGCCTTCAGGTCGGGCTTGTCGCTGTACTTGTAACCTTTGAACGAAGGAGTCTTGACGACATACTCGAGGATTCGCCTTACACAGATATCGAGGTCAGCCTCGTCGAGCGAGCCGTTCTTGACGGCATTGATGGCATCCTGTGTCTGGGCAGGCATACCTGGCTCCATGAGGTCATTGCCGGCATGCAGCTGGGCTGCGATGTTGCGGGGTCCCGTCCAGTCGGTCATCACGATGCCGTTGAAGCCCCATTCGTCACGCAGGATGGTGGTGAGCAGGTCGCGGCTCTGCTGGGTATATTCGCCGTTCAGCTTGTTGTACGACGACATGATGGTCCAGGGATCCGACTCCTTGACAGCAATCTCGAAGTTCTTGAGGTAGATCTCGCGCAGGGCACGCTGGTCAACGACCTCGTCACATTCCATTCGGTTGGTCTCCTGACTGTTCACGGCATAATGCTTGAGCGAGACTCCCACACCGTTGCTTTGAATGCCGCGGGTATAGGCAGCAGCCACCTTGCCGGCCACCAGAGGATCTTCGGAGAAGTACTCGAAGTTGCGACCGCAGAGCGGTGAGCGATGGATGTTCATGCCAGGTGCAAGCAGTACGTCGCAACCGTATTCGAGCACCTCGTTGCCCATGCTACGCCCTACAGCCTCGATGAGTTCCTGATCCCAGGTGCAGGCGAGGAGGGTGCCGATGGGGAAACCGGTGGCATAGAACGTCTGGTCGGTGCCGTTGCGTGTCGGTGCGATGCGCACACCTGCAGGGCCATCGGTGAGTACGGTGATGGGGATGCCGAGGCGCTCGACGGCTTGTGTCTGTCCGGCAGCGCCGGGCACACGGTCGGCATTCTGGCCCAACATGCCGTTCTCGCCACCCGTGAAGAAGGATGACATGTACTCGTTGTAACCAACTACGAGGGTGGCCTTCTCTTCGAGCGTCATGGCCTTCAGGACTTCGTCGATGTTGTCCGAAGTGAGCTTTAGCTGTGCAAAAGCGGTTGTTGCTGCCATAATACAAATGCAGAATAATAATTTTTTCATGTGTTTGGATTTAATGATTATGTATAAATAAATGTAAGCCAATCAAAGGACGATGGTGTTGAGGGTTCCTGCAGGGATGGTGACATTGAGGCTTTCATTGCCAAGTTGCAGGACGATGTTGGCATCGACATCGGTCTGGTTTCCTATGATGAGGACAATGCTTCCATCAGGGTTGACAAAGCCGAGCGCTTCGTTATAGGAACCGCCGAGGACGAGTTTTTTGGCTCCGGTCATCACGAAGTGACTGAGGTGCTTGAGTTCGTAGTATTCTGGCGTAAATGTCCAGGTTTTGTCTTCCTCATTGACTGTGATAAGCGAGTTCTGGAACCATCCCCAGCGCGAAGGCCTCTCATAGAAAAGAGAGGTATTCCAGTAATAGTATTGTGTCACTCCGTTGTCGAAATATTCGCGCTGAAGGTCCCAGGAGTACATGGCACCCTCCCAGTTGTTCTTGCCGTTGCCACACTCTTGCTCACTCTCGACGAGATCGATGCCCGAATAGTTCTTGTATATTGTTGGGAGAGCCTCTTTGCCGGCCCACTGGAAGCCAACGCCCTTGACATATTTGCTTGATTCGGGGTCTTGCAGGAGGGTATCTATCTTTGCAGGGTCTGGACGTTCGCAGGTACCGAAATATACATCTACTCCGCGTTTAGCCATCTCGGGACCAAGATATTGCCCCACAAAGATGTTCAGGTCACGTGACAGCCAACAGCATGAAGGATAAGGTTGTGCCGAATTAGGTTCGTTCTGCGGCATCACCATCTTGATGTCGATGCCCTCTGCCTTATATGCATCTGCGAATTTGCCGAAGTAACGGGCATAGGCATCAAGGTATTCGGGCTTCATATTGAAGGATGTCTGACCTTCGGACCCCTCCTCATTTGGTTTGGCATCATTCTGTTGAGGAACCATACGGAAAGCCAAGGGGCCGTCGGAGAAGAATCCGGAGGTGGCACTGACACCGCCTTCTTCACCAGGCTTGGGACCACGTTTCTTGTTGGCATTGTCAGCGGCTTGCTTCATGCGATCTATCATCTGTTGAGTCACGGCTCGTTCGGCATAATGCTTGGTCCTTTTCATCCATCGAGGTGGACACCAGGGTGAAGCAAACCAGTAGATATCGGGATTGGCCGACAGGGCATACTTCATCATGGGGATAAGGGTTTCTTTGTCGCGCTCGATGCTGAAGTCTTTCAACTCGAAGTCGTTATTGGTATCGTCACAAGAATAGTAATCGAGAGAGAAGTCATTGGCACCGATCGACATGCGTGCGCGATTGAAGTTAGCACCCTTGCCAGGTTCGTAGAGCTCTGCAAAGATTTCCTTCAGCGTCTGTTCGGGGAGAATCTTGAGACTCGCCCAGCCGAGTTCATTGAAACAAGTGCCAAAGCCCTTGACGGTTTGTGCTGTAGCATTCACATCGATAGCGATGGTTTGGTCTGCCTGTGTTGGAGCAACGGGCTGAACGGTCTGGTAATAATTGTCTCGCGACGATTGCACCATCTCCTTGATACTCATTTTTGAGTTCGTCTGGCAGCTGGTGAGCACAAGGAGTCCGCTGACACCAACTGAAAGAATTCTTGAATTCATAATGTTCGCATTATATGAAGGTGATATTGTAGGCTGCCTCAGTCTTAGCCACTTGAACACTAACGATCGAGATCTTCATCTTCATACCGTCATAACGCCGAGACCTCCGAGAAGTAGTATTCGCGGATGGGTTTGCTGAAGGGTTTGCCGATGAGGGTGATTTGGGTCTGCAGACGGATGTCCTGTGACGAGGCTCCCACTTTGATCAGATATGTGCCGGGCGCTACGTCCCATTGGCGCTTGCTCTCGTGGGTATAGTAGCCGAACTGTTCGGTGTAAAGCCTTACGCTGACGGTCTTGGTCTCGCCGGGCTTGAGCGACACGCGTGCAAAGCCTTGCAGCTGGATGGGGCGCAAGGGCTGGCTCTCCTCGATAGGTGACAGGTAGATCTGGGCGATCTCGTCGGCAGCTACACTGCCGGTGTTGGTTACGTCGAACATGAGGATGATGGCTGGCATGTTGGTCGCGGCTTCGGCAAACGCCTTGAGGTTGGAATAATCGAAGGTGGTGTAGCTGAGGCCGTAGCCGAACGGCCACTGGATGCGTGGATCCTGCTCGGCAGAATAGTTGTAGCATATCGGTTCGTCAAGCTCGACCTTGGGATAGCTAACCGAAAGCTTGGCCGATGGCGAAACCTTGCCATAGAGGATGTCAGCTACCGCATTGCCGCCCTCTTCACCGGGGTACCATGCCTGGATGACGGCCGCACAACGTTCGGCGATGCCGCTGATCACCTGCGCCCTTCCTCCGAAGACGACGAGCACCACGGGACGGCCAGTCTTGATGAGGTCTTCGACAAACTGCTCCTGACGTCCGGGCAGGCGGAGTCCCCGACGGTCGCGGTTCTCGCCGCAGAGCATCACGTTTTCGCCCATGGCGGCAACGATCACATCGGCCCTGCGGGCTTTGGCAAGGGCATCGCGCGCATCGGCCTTCTCGCCCGCATCCACCTTGCGGTGCAGCAGGTCGTAGTCCCAGGCGCGTTCATCGCCGCCCTCCGAATATTTTGTCTCAATTTCTTCGGTCCAGTCGCAGCCACGCGAGTAGAGCAGGTTGATACCTTCGGGTTTGCGGTTGGTCATGCCTTCGAGCAGGGTGACCAGATGCGCCTCCTCGAGCCCTTCGGTCTGCATCTTCCAGAAGTAGCTCATCGCAGGGAAGGAGTAGTCGCCGCAATCGGCCCATATCGAGTTGGCGTTCGGGCCTGTCAGCAGTACGTTCAGTTTCTTGCCTTTAGCCTTCGCTTCTTTGTCCGACAAGGGCAGGATGCCGTTGTTCTCGAGCAGGACGATCGACTGAGTGGCGATGTCGTAGGCTGTTTGGCGCTCTTCGGGCGAGTCGAGCTCGATTGTTTCTTCCGAATAGAGATAGCAGTCGCTGTCGAACACTCCGGCACGGAACTTCTGGCGAAGCACGTCCTTCACCGCACGCTCGAAGACCTCCTTCTTGACGAGTCCGCGGTCCAGAGCCTCCTGGAGATGCTGGTATGCTTCACCGTTGGGGAAGTCGGCATCGTTGCCACCGTTGATGGCAGCAGCGGCCTGCTCCACGATGTCGGTGTATTCGGGGTTTTGGATGATGGCGCCATAGTCGCTTACCACCATGCCGTCGAAACCGATATAGCCGCGCAGGATGTCGTTCAGCAGTTCGTCATTGGCAACGCACTTGGTGCCATGTACGTCATGGTAGCCAGGCATCAGAACTCTGCTGCCGGCCAGGCGTATCATCGCCTCGTGAGGCATCAGGATTTCCTCCATCAGCTCCTTCTCGTCGGCATCGCCACCGCCACCATAGCCGAGGTAATGCTTTGAACAGGCACCTACGCCCTTCTTCAGGTCCTCTTGCTGCAGACCTTCGACAAAGGCTACACCCATCATGGCAGAAAGGTAGGCATCCTCGCCATACGACTCTTCGAGGCGGTTGAAGCTTGGTGTACGGCACACGTCAACCATCGGTGAGAGCGACAATAGACCGCCCATCTTTCGCAGTGCGATACCCGTCTGCAGCGTTTTCAGCTTGGCCAGTTCGGGATTGAACGAACAGGCTTGTCCTATCTGCTGTGGATAAATGGTCGAGCCCTGCGTATTGACGCCCGAGAGCACCTCTTCATGGAAGAGGGCGGGGATGCCGCTGGGCGTATTGTTGATGAGCCAGTTCTGCACGGCAGCCACACGGTCGCGGATGACATTGGGGTCGAGGGGTTCCTGCATGGCAAACTGTGAGAAATGTCCCAGGCCGTAGGGGATCAGCTCGCGGCACTTGGCGGTGTCGAGGTTGCCCTCCGAGTCGAAGAGTTCATTCATAAACATGCTCTTCAGTTGGGCTATACGCTCCTCCTGCGGCATTCGTTCATAGAGTTTGTCAATTTGCTGCTCAAGAGTTGGTTCTGAGTTACAGCTCACAAGGCTGGTCAGCAGCATCGTTGACACCGATGCTACCGTCACAAGGTTCTTCATAATAATACTGGTCATCGTATTGTAGTTATTGGTTGACGTGGCAAATATACGAAAAAAATCTAATTCGACAAAGCTTTTGGGATAATTTTTTATTGAATGGATTTATTGACCTGCTTTCTGTGTCAAAAAAAAACAATAATGGGAGATATCAGACATTATCATATGTAGAAAGCATTCTGTCGGCCGACAGAGTGCTTCTTCGATTTAATAAAGAGTAATTTGATACTACCTTTTTTTAAAGTGGTCGTTGTACATCTTGATGGCAAAGATGATGACGCTGCAGATAAATGTGATGAGGTTGGTGAGTGCCATGTAATAATTCGCGCTGATGAGTCCCTGTGTCAGGAAGCCGAAGGAACCTACGGCCATCATGATGAAGCCAGGAAGTGAGATGCCGTCGGTGTTGCGTGTACGAATGGTTTGAATGGCTTGAGGGAGATAACCCAGTACAAGACCAATACTGCCTACAAAGCCGCAAATATCAAAGAGTGAGCCCATAGTATATATATTTTAAAAGTTTGCTGCAAAGATATAATAAAAAAAGGAAAAAACAAAGAGAATCCTTGCTTTTTCCGAAAAAATAATAATGATTTGCCCTGAAAACCATGATTGAAGTCTAGGTTTTACAGGGCAAACAATATTTATGCACAGAATCCGATGCCACGTGTCTTCTTGTCGTAGCCTTCCTCGCGGCAGATTCGGTTGAGCGAATCGAAGCTGATATCGTGACCATAGAGGGCGTATTCGACGCGCTGGCGACGTACTACATTCTCAATCTGGCCACCGCTGAAGTCATATTGGGAGGCGAGGGCTAGAGCGGTCTTCTCGTCGATTTCGGGCAACATCGACCGCCATATTTTCGCCTTGGTCTCCTTCTGAGGCTTGTGGAACTCGATGCTGAAGAGGAAACGGCGCTCAAAAGCCTTGTCAAGGGCTCCGGGCATATTGCTCGTACAAATCATGATGCCGTTGAGCTTTTCCATCCTTTCGAGCAGGATATTCTGCACACTGTGGTACATCTTCCCTACAGCATCGCTATCGCCACGTTCGTTGCGCTTGCCCAGGATAGCATCGCACTCGTTGAAAAGCAGAATGGGGCAGAGTGCGCTCTTGGCCGCCAAGGCTTCATATTGGTCGAAAAGCTCTGAGACGTGCTTCTCGTAGTCGCCCACCCATTTGGAGATGAGTTGCGAGACCTGCGCCACCAGCACCGCACGCCCTGTGGCAATGCTGAGTTGGTTGACTAGTTCGGTCTTGCCGCTGCCCGGCCCACCGTGGAGCAGTACGCAGAAGCCCGTGCGCATCCCGCTGTCTTTTAGGCGTTGCTGAACATCGTTGAAGGTCTTCGGGCTTAACAGGTCCATCAGACGTTCCACCTGCTGCTGCTCCTCGGCATTGTAGAAGAGTTCCTTGCGCGTCAGCTTCTCGGGCAGTATCACGTTGTCGGGTGTGAGCGCCTTGCGTGTAACGAGATTGATGTGGAACTCCTTGAGCACTGTCTTGATGGCATGCTCGGTGAGTTGGAAGCTGTCGGGTTCGGCCATGCCGTCGTTCATTGTGTTCTCCAGCAGACCGAGCTTGGCGAGGTCGCCTGTGCCATTGTTGATGCCGTTACAGATATCGTAGGTCTCGTACGACTCCTCGAGGATATCTTCATACATTGGCGACGAAATTTCGTTTTCGTGATGGAAGATGAGGCGCGCTGCTGCGATGAGAAACATTACCTGTTCGGCCATTGAAAGAGGTAGCGATATCAGTTGCTTCGACAGCTCGAGATGCTGAGTAGAGTTGAGCAAATCGCGGACATCAAGGGTCATGGTGGAATAGTATTCGGTATCGTTATCGGTCATGTTCAACCAGGCATGAATATCGCGCATCACTTCGATAGCTGTATAGGAGGCGGGGTCGCGGGGTTGGAAGGGCTCGTCGTAAGTAACCGCTTCGACCACCTCCTTGCAAAGACGATAACCCTGCCGTGCGCCATTATAGTCGTGGACGCAGGTATGGTAAATCATCCGCTTTTGGCGCAAACGCTCGAAGTCGTCGTGCAAGGTCATGACCTTCAGGACCGAGCAATCGAGATAATGTGCAATCTCACGGCGGCTTGCTACCGCATCGCCATCGAGCATGATGGCCAGGATGACACATTCGACAGGACTAATCTTAAGCTTGCGCTTGATGAAGGATGTCTCGCGCTTCACCGAAAGTAACATTGCATCACTCAGTTTGCTGTCCTTGGCCTTCGTCAAAATGGTCTCAAAGGCACTTGCCAAAGTCATTTTCGTAGTACTCATTAGCAAATCATCAATAAAGGTTTATTATATCGCAGACAAATCTCTGGGTCGGAAGATGCGTGGCATCAGATAACCGTGACACATGCTTCCATGATCGTCGGAATAGGTGACCAGATGTCCGTGCCCCTTGCTTTGCGCCAGCAACCGCTGCTTCTTGTCGAAAAGCTTTTCGCCGAAGCGCTGGGCCCGCGCTATGCCCTGCAGGATGTTGCCGGTCACGATATAGGCAGTCTCACGCGTCCGTTTAGGGCGAATGCTGTCCCATTTCTGGAGAGTGAATCCACGCACACGACTACGGAAGATGTTGAGCTGTGACTGTCGACTGATGGTGTCGAGGACGGCAAGCTCGGTGAGGGGTATCTCGAGTTTCCGTCGTCCGTCGTTTACAGCAAAGACGGCCTTGATGTTGGAGCGCGACAGTCGGCCGTTGGCGATGCGATAGCCAAGGAAGATGCCTATCGAAACGAAGTCTATCATACCAGCATTGTCGATGACACCATCCTCGAACAAAGACATCGGGATACCTACTATCTGGCTTGGGAAGAACATCGCGAGATCGCGCTTGATGGCACGTGTGTCGGACTCCACCTTCATGATCTGCTTGTTTTGCCCCTCCATGTCATAGGCCTGGCGCTTCAGCGTTTCAAGTCGCTTCGGGGTGTACTTCACCTGTTCGCCTGGGTCGGTGTAGCGTGTCAGTTCGGCAAGTTTCCGTGCTGCCACAAGTCGCAGTTGCTTGTAGCGTATCAGGATGTTCTTCACTTTCTCGTCCTTCGCTTCGTCAATCCTACGTTTCACTGTGATCATATCTGCCAACGTTTTTTGCAGGCGTTCGATTTCGGCTGCCGTCATGGGTTTGCGCAGCACGTCCACCTCCAGTTCGTCGAGCCAGGCATCCTGTTCGAACACGCTCTTGGCCTCCGCTTTGTCTTTGCCTGGTGCAAAGACCTGACGGTGCACTAAGGTAGCCCTGAGCGGCATGACTTTGGCCACAAGCTCGTTCTCGCCGTTCTCGTTCAGGTACTCCATCAGGTCGTGGTAGCGTTGCAACACGTCTTGAAGCATCTCTTCCTGGTCGTGGCAGGACATCAGGGCCAAGGAGTTCATGAAGATACGCACCAGGTCGGTCTGCGTCTCCTCGTCGTTGACGTCGGGCATGTCGGGGATGAATGCTGCCATCTCGGGATGGTCGAGCAAGTACTCCTTGACAACGCGCGAACCGTACTTGTTGAGGATGTTTTCGTAGGGTGCATCGGTCTTTTGGTTAGCCGTCACATTGGCATTGAGCGATCGCTGCCGACGCTCGTTCATCATCAGGAAGCGTTGTTCGGCGGGGATGGGCGACGACAGGATGATGTAGTGGCAATGGTCGAGCTGGCCGGTGCGGTCGGCACGTCCGTCAAACTGCGTCTGACGGTCGGCACAGTCCTGCAACTCCCAGGTGATGACGACGCGCTGGCGTGTATCTTCGAATTCGGGACTGTTATGGAGTGAGATGCCAGTGCCCATCATACGGTTGCCGATCAGGACATCGAGTCGCCCATTATTGAAATCGGCTGCCAGCTTCTTTTTATCACTGGGTTTGCACCTCACGCAAATTGCACTTCTGTCCTCGTCGTTGAGCCGCAACCCGAGACGTCGTTGTGTAAGTACACCCACGCTGTAACCTGCCTGTTCGATACACTTCACGAAATAGTCGATCGGGCTGAGTGGCAGGCCGGTCAGCGTCCGGTCGATGCGACGACGGATGCTGTCGTAGGCTTCCCTTGCCCCACCATCAGGGAAGGCGGCATCGAGTTCGTAGATGCTGATTACATCTTCGCACTTGTAGTGGGGTGCGTGCTCGTGCTTCCGAGCATCGCTGGGACGTATGCCTAAGCCGGTGACTGTGTAGTGGAGCATACCGTTCAGGCTCTTGTGCATCACCAGGGCAAATTCATCGGAAGGCAGCACTTCGCCTACATTGGCGAGACTCTCAAGCTGGGCCTCCATCGTATGATTGATCTGCACGATGGGCTTTTTTCCTTCGCGGAGTACGTCGAAGGTAGCTTCCACGGCATCCTCAGCCTTGGTGGACATCAGCAACTGTTGGATGATGGGCATCATACGCTTCGAAAAACGTTCATAAAGGACGTTGACCGTGTCCTCGGCCAAAGGCATATATTCGTTCAGGTTACACTTCTGACGCAACACTGCTTCGGCATCGAGCGTATCGAGGTAGGGCTCGATGAAACGCTCCTGGAAGTCATAGAGATCCTGTACGATTTCGATGATAGCATCGTAACGTCGGCGTCGAATAGCCACAGCATCCTCGTCGGTGGTGATTCGCAGTTCGCGTACCACCCCGCTCATGTCGCGTTCGCGGCGTGTCATACAACCCGATTCGGTTAGGCCCTTGGCCAGTTCCTCCTGTAGAATGGGTCCGCCATGAGCCACAATGTCGATGAGCTGCTCGGCTCCGATGTGGGCATCGCCAATGGCTGTTTTGAGAGCATAGAGCGGCATTGACGAGGGATATTTGGCATAGGTGGCTGACGAGTAGCATACGCCTCGGGCGTGCTGCACGGCTTCACGGAAGAAACGCCCCACGTTGCTCATGTCGCCGCTGGCATTGTGACATTCGTCCATCAGCAGATACGTATCCTTGATGAAATTGCGTACGCGACCGACCTTCCAGTTGGTGCTCTCCCGACGCATCAGTTGCGAGTAAGTCAGCATCAGGAAATCGTAGCCTGGGGGCAACGTGCCATACAGACGGAAGTGTTCCATCTCTTTCCGTGTGGGAAGGTCGTACACCACATTGCCTTGCTGGTCGGTGACCTTTGCCTCATGATCGGCATTGAGGATAAAGGGTCGTAGGTGTCCGCAGCCGATGTCATTCAGGTCACGATACATGTCGGAGAAGAGTAGCGACCGTTCAGTCACATATACGGGTTTTCTGCCCTTCAGCAACGACCACACAATCAAGGCGGCCAGTTGCCTGCCCTTTCCCACGCCTGTCATGTCGCCGAGGATGAAGCCGCGGCCACGGCCCATCTGGAAGATGGCCATAGCCACGCCATCAATCTGCTCGGCACTCAGTACGCGTTGCATTTCGTCGATAGTGTAGAATCCCAACTGCTGACGCATCCATTGGTCCACTGGACCTTTCTCCTGCTCAATCTGGGCCAACACGTTTTCCACCGCACTGGCCATACCCATCGGAATCATCGTCCCGATCTTACCGCCTGTGCTATAGGGCTGATATGTCACAGTGTCGGCTACCTCCCATTCTTTCATCTTCTCCATATCTTTGTCTTCTGAATTTTCGTCCGCAAAGATACGAAGGTTTTTCGACTTGTAAAATCCTTTGCAACCTTGAAAAACGGCAACCCCACTTTTGTGCAAAAAGAGAGCCGCACAACCATCGCTGTGCAGCCCTCTTTGTTTATTTTTTTTGTTCCTGAAACTAGAACTCAAAGGTCTTGGCAGGAGCCACAAATGAGCAGATCGATGCCTTGACCTGAGTCAGATAATACACCGCTGTATTGCCATCATTCTCGTTGTACATGGCTCGCAGTTCGGGATAGGCATCGAGCATCGCTTTCTTGGCCTCGATACGGGGATCCTCGACCAACACCGCAGTGATGCGGCACCACTTGCCCTGTCCATCGAAAGCGCTGATCTCCACCTTCGGATTAGCGGCAATCTGAAGTGCCACAGGCTTCACATGTCCCGTCTGCACATACAACTTGCCTTCGAACTCATGAAAAGTCCCAAACGGACGCACACGAGGCTGATCACCCTCGCACGTAGCAATGAAGTAGCATGGACAGCTCTTCACAAACTTCAAGATCTCTTCCATATTTTTTTATTTTTATTTATGTATTCTCTTATATTCCTTGCCTGCTATCCTAACAACGTAAATGCCTTTAGAAAGGTGGTTGAGCATTGTAGAGGTGGCAGGATCAGAAGGATTGCCTTCAAGAACAAGTTCTCCCCTCAGGTTATATACCCGCAGCATGGACCCATCGTTTATCTCTGCAGCTATTGTCTCTTGACGTTCCGGGTCGATGACATCACCTATCTCATAATAGCTCAAAAGAACCTCGGGATCGGCTGCGGGGAGGGTGAGATAAGCCTTGTTGGCTGCGAGGGTCTGCACATTGCCCGGGGTCACACGATAGAACCCAACAATCCCATTCTGTTTTTGCAGCACATAACTGTCGGTAGGAGCCCAAGTTTCTTTGCTTGATCCGGTGAGCAGGCCCAACGGACGATGGTCCCATTCGGGAATCCTGTATCCCGAGATGGTATAGAGACCAGGTTCGCCTTTGACGAGATAGGGCTTGTTAGCTTCGAAGGTTGTGACTGTCAGCAGTGTCAGTTTCCCATCGTTTGCATCATTGATTACATAGGCCGACAATCCCTCGGGAACGGTAGCAGCGAATGGGATATAGACAGTTTCCCATCCAATAGAGGATATGGATAGTTCATAGTCGCCGACGGTACACGATAGCTTCGTGTCCATCCACGGAATCCTCTTGCTGATGTAATCCTTCACTTGTGCCACTTCGGCCAGATAGCTTCCCCAAACGGGAATGTTGGGGTGAATCTGCTTCAGCATAACAGGCCAGCGCCAGAAGTTTATCTCCTGAGATTGGTACAACGAATCAGCAAAGTTGTCGACAACGTTCAGTAGCGACGTTTCGTCGATGGCACTGGTCGCACGCAGTCGTGCCCATTCGGCCTGAAGACCATGTTCGGCGCAGGAATCGGACAAGAGGATATCGACAAACCGTTTCATGTCGCCAATATTTGAACCGCCTGACCTATAGAGCCAATCCGACTTTTCGTTGATGGGGTAGGTGCGGTAGTCATCGTCGAAGGACAAATCCATATCCCAGACGGGACAAGCATATAGTCGGTCGTCGCCTCGCGGCTTGTACATATAGACGCTGTAATAGGTGTCGGTATTGCCCACAAACTCCTGATGCAGATGTCGCTTGATGAAGCTTGGTAGGTCGAGGTACTGCTGATAGCCAGTTCCCTCGTCGAAATCCTTGTTATAAAGCTTTTTCTCCATCTTGTTGAAATGACTTTTGATATAAGCTTTCTGGACATCGAGAATCTCGTCGCTGTCGGGCGACTTGATGGTTACAGGGTTCTTGTGGGTGGAGTTGAACCAAACGGGCTCGTTCGTAGCATATCCATCGACCTCGATAAGGTAGCCTCCGGTGAGCGAATCCCCTGCAACACAGAGTGAATCCATCAGGTCGATGTCAATCCTTCCCTTGCGGATTTCCACTTGGTCGCACAGTTCGTAGCAGCCTTTGAAGTCACCATTGACCCATACGTTGACGGGTGTGCAGAAGGGAGTATAGGACAACCCGATGCGTCGGCTGATTTCGAACGCAAGCATGTTGCGCATCAAGGTCTTGTCCAAAAGACTCGGCAAGAGCGTCCATTTTTTTGCTTTAGAGGGAGAACCAAGAACACGTCTCTTCTGGTCAAACTTGATTCGATAGGGTTTCTTATCGAGTGTCATGGTGAAATTGCCCCTGAGACGGATGGTGCCAGTATCTTGAACAAGTTTCTTCCCATCGGCTGAAATGATGGATATGATTGAGGGTAACTGATTCACCTTATCTACAGGATCCTTAAGTCCCTCGACGTAGATGGAGACTGTAGGCAGGTTGGTCGGAGAGTAGAACAGCGAATCATCGCCTTCGGCCTCGATGCCATAGAATTCCAACTGGGCTACTTCTGAACGGGAACCATGAGGACCGAGGTAACGGACATATCGGAAAGCTCGGCTGACGTGGATATCAGCATAGGAGGTCTGACCTACAGTCAGAGAATCGAGGATCATATAAAGAGGCAGGGCATCGGAAAAGTCGGTAGTATTCGCACCCTCGATGAGACCGTAGTGTGTGGGATTGCCAGAGGAGGGGCAAATCCCGACGGAGGTAATGACATGGGGGGTCAAAAGGTCGAATCCCATCCAATCCTTTCCATTTCCTATGGATGTGCCTACCAATCGCTGCTGAGCAGAAACAACAAAAGGGGCCAGCATCATGAAAAGCATCATGCTTTTCAGAATGCCGACTCCTATAGAGAGCAAATGGAATGTGCTCCAGCTTAACTTCATTGTTCGAAAAAGTTATTATCTAGGGTGCAAAGATAATAACTATTATCGAACGAGCCAAATATTTCGGGCAAAAAACGCACTAACCTGCGAAAAGAACGGTAGATAGATAGCGTTCGCCCGTGTCGGGAAGAACAACGACGACACGTTTGCCCTTATTCTCGGGGCGACTGGCCACCTCGCCGGCAGCGAAGAGAGCAGCACCTGCTGAGATGCCTACGAGCAGACCTTCCTGACGAGCTATCTCTCGACCAGTGGCGATGGCGTCGTCGTTCTCGACATCGAACACTTCATCGATGACTTGTGCATCATAGGTCTTGGGAACAAAGCCCGCTCCGATACCCTGAATCTTGTGAGGACCGCTCGGCCCTCCGTTGAGAACAGGCGAGGATTTCGGTTCGACAGCAATCACTTTGATGTTCGGGTTCTGCTCCTTCAAATATTTGCCTGTTCCACTGATGGTGCCTCCTGTGCCTACTCCTGCTACTAGGATATCCACCTTGCCGTCGGTGTCGCGCCAGATTTCGGGGCCTGTGGTGGCATAGTGCTTGGCTGGATTGGCTGTGTTTTCGAACTGCTGAAGGATGATGCTTCCTGGCGTCTTGTCACGCAACTCCTCGGCTGCACGGATAGCGCTGGGCATGCCGTCCTTGCCAGGAGTCAAGAGCACCTCGGCACCGTATGCCTTAACCAAGTTGCGACGTTCGATGCTCATCGTCTCGGGCATGGTGAGGATAAGTTTGTATCCTTTCACAGCACTGACCATTGCCAGACCTACGCCCGTATTGCCGCTGGTTGGCTCGATGATGGTGGCTCCCGGCTTCAACAGGCCTTTCTTTTCGGCATCCTCGATCATTGCCAGAGCAATACGATCCTTCACACTGCCGCCTGGATTAAAAAACTCTACCTTTGCAATGACGGGAGTGTCAATGCCTTTTGCATGTGAAAACTTGTTGAGCTCCACAAGTGGGGTGTTGCCGATGAGATCGGTCAACTGTTTTGAAATCTTTGCCATGTCTTCGATGTTTTAATAAAAATGTTCCTTTTAATCCTCTTTTACAATCGGGTAGAGTTCGATAAACTCCCCCTGATGGCTACTGCCGTCATTGATAAGCTCAGCCATCTTTTGACCCACAGTCTCAATGTCATGGAAACCGGGAAGACTCATATTGCCGTTCAAATCGGTAGTAGTCGGCCCAGGATGGACGGAGAACACCTCCAAAGGCGAGTTGCTTTGCTGAAACTCCATTGCCATCACGCCCATCATGGCGTTCTGGGCTGCTTTGCTTGCCACGTAGGCGAGCGGATGCCAATAGGGACTGATTTCGGAGGGTACTGTAATGTTGACAATCCTGCCGCCGTTCTCTTCGAGCAAAGGCATGAGTGCCTTGGTAAGCGCGAAGGTGCCTATGAAGTTCACGTCGATGGTTTCCTTGATGTCACTGATGTCAGTATGAAGACTATCGACACCCATGTTTCCCGGGATGCCCGCATTGTTGATGAGGAGCGACAACTTAGGATATTTTTCATTTACCTCCTTGGCTGCCTGCTCGAGTCCTTCGAGGTCTTTCAATTCGATGTTAATCCAACCGAGCACTTCGACTCCTGATGATGCCAGCTTTGCAATAGCTTCCGAAGCCCGATCATTGTTTCGAGCACCAATGACAACCTTCCAGCCACTGAGGCCAAGTTGTTTTGCGATACCAAATCCGATGCCTTTATTTGCACCTGTTACCAATACTAACTTTTCTTTCATTTGCTATTTTATATTTTTTCAAAGGCTTGAGCGAGATCCTCAAGAATGTCCTCGATATGTTCCGTGCCGACCGACAGGCGGATGGTTGAGGGAGTGATATGCTGTTCGGCCAATTCCTCGGGTGAAAGTTGTGAGTGAGTCGTAGTATAGGGATGGATGACGAGACTCTTCACATCAGCCACATTGGCCAGCAGCGAGAATATCTGGAGCGCATCGATAAACTTCCACGCCTCCTCCTGTCCTCCCTTGATCTCGAACGTGAAGATCGAGCCGCCACCGTTGGGGAAGTACTTCTTGTAGAGCTGGTGGTCGGGATGACTCTCCAAGGCTGGATGGTTCACCTTGGCCACCTTTGGATGCTTCGCCAGGAAGTCCACCACTTTGAGCGCATTCTCGACATGACGTTCCACACGCAGACTCAACGTCTCGACACCCTGCAACAGGATAAACGCATTGAAGGGCGAGAGGGTAGCACCCGTATCGCGCAGCAGGACCGCACGAATGCGTGTGACGTATGCAGCAGCTCCTACAGCCTGGGCAAAGACGATGCCGTGATACGAAGGATCGGGTTTGGCCAAGGTGGGGAACTTGTCGGGATTAGCCAGCCAATCGAACTTGCCACCATCGACAATGACACCGCCAAGGCTGGTACCATGTCCACCCAGGAACTTCGTAGCCGAATGAACCACGATGTCGGCACCATGCTCCAAAGGACGTATCAGATAGGGTGTACCGAAAGTATTGTCCACGATGAACGGGATACCATACTTATGTGCTATGGCTGCCACTCCCTCGATGTCGAGCACGTCGCTGTTGGGATTGCCGAAAGTCTCGGCATACACCACTTTCGTATTTGGCCGAATAGCTGCCTCCAGTGCAGCAAGGTCATTCACATTAACAATGGTATTGGTGACGCCTTGCGTAGCGAGCGTATGGGTAATCAGATTGTACGAACCTCCATAAAGGTTATCTGCAGCCACGATGTGGTCACCTGCCTGCACGATGTTCTGCAGAGCGTAGGTGATAGCAGCAGCACCGCTGGCAACAGCCAAACCTGCAACGCCACCCTCCAAGGCAGCCACACGATCCTCGAACACACCTTGTGTGGAGTTGGTCAGACGGCCATAGATGTTGCCTGCATCACGCAACCCGAAACGGTCGGCCGCATGCTGGCTGTTATGGAATACATAGCTCGTGGTCTGATAGATGGGCACGGCACGGGCATCAGTGGCTGGATCGGCCTGCTCTTGTCCTACATGAAGTTGAAGGGTCTCGAAACGATAATTCTTTTTTGCACACATAATCTTACAATTTTTAGTTATTTTACGGGTGCAAAGGTACGGCGATTGAACAAATTCTCCAAATTTCTTGCAAAAATTAGAATTTATCACTATATTTGCGCCATCGAAAGAATACTTTTCTAAAACGAACTCCCCGAAATACTCTAAACAGAATAAAA
>JAFYZW010000011.1 GCA_017548545.1 Bacteroidales bacterium
ATTGTATGTCCCTGTCAACTTGTAGCTCAGGCCCTTGATGCCAGGTATCTGAATCTCCAGTTCACCACCTAATGCGATGCTGTAGATACGCATCTGTGCATCGACACCCGACTCGACACGCCACATCGGGTTCACGTCGTCTGTGGTATGCTCGGTGACATACTTGCGCAGCGAAACGCCATCCTCCAGGTAGGGTTCGCCCCAGGGCGAGAAGTAGCGAGAGGTATAGGGACGCTGGCCATCGGTGCTGATAGATGCATAGTTGAAGTTCATGCCAGCCTTGATATACTTCGTGACCTTGGTGTTGAAGCGGCCGTTGAGGGTCACACGCTTGAAGGGGTTGCCCTTGATGTAGTTCTCGTTGTTCGACACCGAGCCGCCAAACGAATAATCCATATTCTCGCTGGCACCCGAGATGTTGAGCGAATAGTTCTGGCGAACACCCGTCTGCGAGTAGTAGTCCACCCAGTCGGTCTCCTCACCCTTCTCGTAGTTGGCACGCTCGAGGGCGGTCATCCATGTGGTGGAACCTGCGGGCAGACCCTGACGGGCATTGATGAGTTCGATGTAGCCCTCACCGTCGCGAAGCTCGGGCTTGTAGGCAGCCTGTGCCAATGCCACAGAGGCGCGGAAGTTGATCATAGGTTTGCCCTGGGCGCCCTTCTTGGTGGTGATCATGATCACACCATTGGCGGCCTGCGAACCATAGGCAGCGAGTGAGGTGGCGTCCTTCAGTACGCTCATCGACTCGACGATGTTGGGGTCGATGTCGTTCATCGTGCCCTTGAAGATCACACCGTTCACTACGATCAGCGGCTGCGAACCGCCGTTGATTGACTTCTGTCCGCGGATCTGGATGCTCGACGAAGAACCCTGCACGCCGCTCTGTGACATCGAGAGGCCGGGGATCAGACCACGAAGCATATCGGTGGGGCTCGTGGGAGCAAGGTTGGCAACGGGGCCGTCGGCCACGTTCATCGTAGCTACCGAACCGGTGAAGTTCCTGCGCTTGGTAACGCCGTAACCTACTACCACTACGTCTTCCAGTACCTCTGAATCCTCTTCAAGGATGATCGACATTGGTTTAGCCATGGCTGCAATCTCAATGGTCTTGTAACCGATGTATGAAACCTGGAGCTTGGCACCCACCTTCGCTACACTCAAGGAAAAGTTACCGTCGATATCGGTAACGACACCGTTCTGGGTACCCATCTCAAGGATGTTGGCGCCAATGATAGGTTCGCCCAAGACATCGACCACTACACCACTGACAGACACCTGTGCCATCAATGTCGCGGTAGAACACAGAAGGAGCATCAGCACCGATGCCAGCCACTTCCTGGTTTGCTCAATTTTTTTCATGCGATTTGTTTTATTATTAATATTGTGTTTGATTTGGTTTTTCCTCGTTTTTGACGGTGCAAAGGTACGGCCTTTTTTTATAATAGACAATACGTGGTAATATCCACTATGAAAGGGCTTAGTAAGTTTTTAGACCGACCTCCGCACTGTTGTTCAACGAGTTGCGCGATTGTGATAGTAAGTTGCTTTCGACAATTACAGTTCGTGGTTGGGAGCCAACACATTGTTGCATTTTACGCTCTGAGCCTTCGCTACATTATAAATTGCGGTGGCGCGGGTATCCTCGACGTTGGCGGAGAATCGGATGACATACTTGCCGGCTGCGGTTTCCCATGCTTGGGTGGCCTCATTGTAGGAAGCCAGGTCGTAATTCGATACGTTGAAGGTGAGCACCTGGCTCTCTCCGGGATTGAGGGTGCGGGTCTTGGCAAATGACTTGAGTTCCTGGGCAGGCTTCTCAAGGCCTCCTGCGGGGGCAGAGGCGTAGAGCTGCACGGCCTCCTTGCCTGCGACCTTGCCGGTGTTGGTGACGGTGATGGTGGCTACAAAGCCTTCCTTCGTGGCCTTCACCGTGGGCTTGCTATAGGCGAAAGTGGTGTAGCTCAGACCATAGCCGAAGGGATAGGACACCTCAACGCCTGCGGTATTGAAGTAGCGGTAGCCGACATTGATGCCTTCGGTATGAAGCGTATAGTCCTGATTCTTGACGAGTGTCTTCTGACGGCGCATGAAGCTTGGCAGTTGTGGTGCAGCGGCCTGTACGTTGGGGAAATTCTGCGACGAGGGAACGTCGGTCAATGCGACGGGGAATGTCATGGTGAGCTTTCCGGAAGGGTTCTCCTTGCCTGTCAGCACATCGGCCACCGAGTTGCCGCCCTCCTGACCTGGCTGCCATGCCATCAGGATAGCATCGGGCTGAGCCTTCCACGAAGCGGTCTCGATCACGTTACCCATATTGAGGATTACGACAACCTTCTTGCCCAAGAGGTGGAAAGCATCGCATACGTCGGTGAGAAGCTGGCGCTCTACCTCGGTGAGGTTGAAATCGTTGGCCTCCTTGCGGTCGCTGCCTTCACCGGCCTGGCGACCCAGGGTGATGATGGCAATGTCGGCCTCGGCAGCCTGCTTGTCGATCATGGTGCGGCTTACGGCCATCTCGGGTAACACCTCCTTGCCCCAATGCCAGCCACCTGGCTGACGGTCGGCCTCCTTCTTCTCCTCCATGTAGGTCTTATACTTGGTGTAGAGGTCAGACAGCCCCTTCGTCACCTCGAGCCCTGCATTGCTCAATCCGGTCATCATATCGATGGTATATGCCTTGTTGACATCGCCCGAACCTGTGCCACCGGCGATGAAGTCGTAGGATGTGATGCCGAAGACGGCCACCTTCTGATTTGCCGATATGGGCAGCGTGTTCTTCTCGTTCTTGAGCAGCACCATGCCTTCGGTAGCACTCTGTCGTGTCACGTCGGCATGTGCCTTGAGGTCGGGCTTGTTGGTGTACTTGTATCCCTTGAAGCGTGGTGTGCGTACGATGTATTCGAGTATTCGCTTGACGTTGCGGTCAAGGTCGGCCATAGGGATGGTGCCGTTTTTGGCACCTTCGACGATGCGGTCGATTTCGGTCTGGTTGCCAGGCTCCATGAGGTCGTTGCCAGCGATGACAGCCTTGACGGTGCCTTCCTTGCTGCCCCAGTCGGTCATCACAATACCCTTGTAGCCCCACTCGTCACGCAGGATAGTGGTGAGCAGGCCGTGGCTTTGTTGCGTAAACTCACCGTTGAGCTGGTTGTATGACGACATCACTGTCCAGGGATCGGACTCCTTGACTGCAATCTCGAAGCCCTTGAGATAGATTTCGCGCAAGGCACGCTGGCTGACTACCTCATCGACCATCGAGCGGTTGGTCTCCTGCGAATTGACGGCAAAATGCTTGATGCTGGTGCCTACGTTCTGCGACTGGATGCCCCGTACGTAGGCTGCGGCTATCTTGCCCGAAACAACGGGATCTTCGGAATAATACTCGAAGTTGCGTCCACAAAGCGGCGAACGATGAATGTTCATGCCAGGTGCAAGGAGGACGTCACAACCATATTCGAGCACTTCGTTGCCGATGCTTTGTCCGACGCTCTCGACAAGCTCCTGGTTCCAAGTGCAGGCGAGTGCCGTGCCGACGGGGAATCCGGTGGCATAATAGGTGTTGGGATCGCCTTCTCGTGTCGGACGGATGCGAACACCAGCGGGACCGTCGGTCAAGACGGTGGCAGGAATGCCGAGACGTTCGATGGGACGTGTAGCTCCTGCAGCTCCAGGTACCATATCGATATGCTGACCGATCATAGTGCTCGATCCGGCATCGCCTTGTGCATGACTGTAGCCTACGCTGAGGATGGCTTTCTCCTCCAGGGTCATGGCCTTGAGTATTTCATCAATGTTGTTTTCCTGCAATTTCAATTGGGCCATGCTTGTGCCCATCATCAGCATTGCAGCAGCTGTAACGAATAGTGTCTTCATACTAATTTATATATGTGTGATTATTTGATTTCGATTAGTGTAACGGGTCCCATCAGTCCTGACTCTTCAAGCGGGGCATCGGGGGCATAATATCGTGCATCGGTATAGGTGATGCGTTTCTTGCAACTTGGCTGAACATCACCGATCAGACGATTTACCCACAGGTTGGTCACTTCGATCTCGATGCTGTTGTCGCCTTCGTGCAGCAATCCTGTAACATCAATCTCGAAAGGTTCCTTCCAGACAATACCTGCCGATTGGCCGTTGACCTTCACCTCGGCGAGGTTCTTCACCTTGCCCAGGCAGAGCATCTGGCGTGCTTGGTCACTCAGAGATGCCACGCGAACTGTGGTCTGATAGGAAGCCGTGCCCGAGAAGTAACGGATGCCTGCATCCTTATGCTCCGACCAAGAGGTCAATGTCTCGAACATAGCCTCAGCGGGGGCTCCGCGCCCTTGCTGGAACTTCACCACCCATGGTCCTTCGATCTGTACCAGTGTCTCGCGCGTCTTGGTGGGCACGGACACCTCCTTGGCACCTGCGCCACAGAACACCACAAACACGGCATCGTCCTTCACCAGGTTGAGCGTCACTTGCGTGTTTTTGCCGTTCATCTTGTAGCTCACCTCTTCGATGACACCCGTCTCGGGGTGCCACAGCTGTGGCTTGAGGCCTGTCTGGCGGAAGGTGACGTCAAGCGTGGCAGCATCCTTCGTGGGGCGATTCACCCAATAGATCTCGGCATGAGGCATGGTGCGATGCAGGTACTTCATGCCTTCTTCGGGCAGCTCGATGTCAGCGGCGATGCCCTCGGCTTTCAAAACGTCGGCCAAGGCCACATCCGAAGTCACGTGCTTGCTGCTCCAGATTTCGTCAACCAGTTCGTCGAACTCCTCACGACTCTCGTTCAAGCCGTAGGGATGCTGAGGCTTCTGTCCGCCGATTACGGCACCGGCCTTGGCCAGTTCTGCCAATTTGCGGAGCACAGGGAGCGACATATATTCCACGTTGCGGTCGAGCCAAAGTACGCGGTACTGTGTGCCGCTGGCCGACGAGGTCAGCACGCCGTCCTTGCAGCTGATCAGGTTGCAGAGCGCATCGGCATTGCAGTAGTCGAAGTTGTAGCCGTAGGGTACCTCAGGCGCACCACCGCCAAACTCCTTGGTGATGTTGCTGTTCTCGCCGTAATATACCAGCACGTCGGCCACATTGATACCTTGCTGCAGCATGTAGCACGAGCGCGACATGTAATCGACCCATGCCGTTGCCTTCTCGGCCCATGTGTCGTGGCGATTGAACCATTGTCCGATGCCTCCGAGGCTCAGACCAGGCACCTTGTCATCGACAGGTTGGTGGGCGCTCTCGTGGATCACGAAGCGGTTGATGCCCTCTGCCAGCTCGATGTCGGCAATCTTCTTCAGCTTCTCGGGGTACCAGTTGTAGCCCGAGCCCTGCTCCCATGCCGTCATCGACTCGGCGGCGGCGATGTTCTGTCCGTAAAGGTGAGCCACCGACGAAGACTCGCGGTCGTCGGCCTGATAGACGCTGCGTGCGATGTCACCATCGGGCATCTTGGGTAGCCACGGAGCCGAGCACCACATGGCCGACATGGGCACTTGTGCGGTCGCCTTCAGGTCCATGCCATCGACGATGAAGACGCGTCCACCTTCGTGTGCCTCGGTGTAACGGCCCTTCATGCCATAGTCCTGCTGGGCGATGACGGTCAGTTGGTCGTAGTTCTCCTTGAAGAGCTCGCCGATGGTTTTCTCCCAGTCGCGCACGAAGGCTGCACTCTGCTCTGCCGAGCCCACGGTGTCGCCTGCCAGCACGGGCAGCCAGGTGTGCAGGTCGTAGCCGCGACGCTGCTTAAACTCCTCAAACATGGCGGGTGTCCAGGTCTGCGCACCAGCCTCGTAGCTGTCGGTGAGCACATACTGTATGCCGTGCTCGCCCATCAGCCCGTTCGAAGCGTTCTTATACATATCCAGATAGGCGATGAAGTAGCGTTTCCATGCCTGCGGGTCGAGTTTGTCCACCTCTAGGCCCGTAGCTTCGGGGGGTGCCGGATGGTTCATCTTGCCGGTCAGCGACCAGCCGAAGCGGTAGATGCGCCAACGGCCTTCGGGGGCGCTCCAGTTGAGGTTGAGTTTGCCGTTGCGGTAGGTCTTGTCGGTGATGTCGATCACCTCCTTCTCGCTTGCCATCTCGTTGCCATCGGGCAGACGCATTGCCATCACAGCCACGTCCTCATAGTGTTCGTAGCGGCCCACTTCCCACTGGTTGGGATTGGGCTGGCCGGTCCTGATGGGGCCGGTGCTCTTGTCGGGCTGTGGCAAGGGGCGCGAGATCTGGCATCCGCCGTCCACGTCCATGGTCTGCCATACGAGTTTCTTCATGGCGTCCTTGGGCTCTACCCAGGGTCCACCTGTCGAGCTCCATCCGGGAGCCGAAGCCACGGCCATCTCGAGTCCCATCTCGTCGGCTAGGCTTACGGCATAGGCGAAGGCTTCCTTCCAGCCCTCATCCATGTAGATCAGTCGCTTGCTGACGATTTGCGGGGTCCCCAGACTTGCGTCGAAGTGCTGGAAGCCTCCAATGCCGATGCGCTTCATCCACTCCAGGTCCTTGCGGATGCCCTCATGAGTGATGTTTCCGTTCATCCAATGCCACCACACCCTGGGACGGGCGTCCTGCGGTGGCTGTTGCCATCCGGCCTTCAGCTCTGCCAGCGTTGCAGCGCTGGCCGCTTCATCGACCTTCTTCCCGCCCTGGCATGAGACCATCATGAGGACGATGCCTGCCATCAGCATGTTTCTGAAGGCTTTCGGCGAAGATATCTTGAAGTTCATGTTCATAGTATTGGTCTGTTACACATTATATATATATATTATCAAAACTGCATAAATTTTTTATCAAAGCTGCATCATTTCATCTGCGTTGGGCCATAGTTCAGTCTGACACCACGTTCCGACAGCACATGATCCAGGCCACCGATGCCGGGACGCTCCAGCTTCTCGCCCTCCTTTTCGCCTTCGCGCAGCTGCGCGCACAGCTCGGCGATGTCCTTCAGACGTTGCAGGGTTTCCTTGTTCATACCCATGTAATGACCGGGGTACAAGTATTCGATGCCTTGTTTCTCCATGAGGTAGGCCATACGCTGTGCCGAAAGGATGACGGTCGAAAAGTTGGTGGTGATGAGCAGGTTGCCGCTGCCGAAGGCATCACCACTGAATCCGTAATGTCGTTCCTTATCCAGGAAGGTGGTTGAACCTGGGGTGTGGCCTGGCGTGAAGACTACTTCAATCTTCCGATTACCCAAGTCGATGACCTCACCATCGGTCAGATAATGTGTCTCGCCCTTGTACCCGGTCATAAACATGGGACGATTGACCTCGTCGGCGGCATTGATGCTGATTTCATCCCATTCGTTGATGGCAGAACCTGTGTGGTCGGGATGCACGTGGGTGGCAACGAGACGCACAGGCTTCCCGCAGATGTCTGTGACGATCTGGTGTAATCCTGGAATCTCGGTGCCAGCATCAATCAGGATTGCACTCTCGGTTCCTGCAATCAGATAAACCGTTTCGTTGGCCATCAGGTGACCATTACCTTCCCAGGTCTGCTCGTCGATCTGGCGGAAGACAATGTCTTTTCCTTCGTAAACCACTTTCTCGGAATACGTGGGATGGGGCTGTGCAAATAATGCACACTGAAATGAAGCTGCAATAGCTAACAGAAGAATCTTTTTCATAAAATAATTTTTTTTATTTGTTATTTGTTAATAGTAAATTACAAAAAAACACCGCCGAAACCAATAGTTTCAACGGTGCAAAGTTAGATATAAATTTAATAATGTACAATACTGAGTAAACCCCGCTATGAAGTTTAATAGTAAGGTATATGAAGATGTATTTTGCTTGTTTTCAATTAATTGACGAAATGGAATAGTAAGTATTATTTCATATCTGACTCTCCTTCTATGAGATTGTGGTTGATGGCCAGGCGACGCACCCTGACTGCAAATTCCTCATCACTCTCGTTGGCCCGAGCTCTCATCTTTTGACGAGCATTATAGACCGATTGTGTCGAGAGTCCCAGGATTTTTGCAATCTTTGTGCTGTTGTTGATGCCCAAGCGTACCATTGCGTAAATGCGAAGGTCAGTATTTAGTTTCTCACCCTGTCGCAGTGCGATACGCTCCTCGGGTCGGAGTAATGCGTTGAACTGTTCGACAAAATCGGGGAAGATTCGAAGGAAGATATCATCAAACTTCGCCCACAGCTCGTGTTGCTCCTTTATGTCGTTCTCGCTATTCGGCTTGGTGGCCTGCAATGCGAGGTCATACTGTCG
>JAFYZW010000012.1 GCA_017548545.1 Bacteroidales bacterium
GAAGGGTTCGAAGGGTTCGAGAGGTTCGAAGGGTTCGAAGGGTTCGAGAGGTGCGGCGAACGAGGACACTAATGGCAACTAGAAATGAATAAAAATGGAGAGGTATGGACAGTTTTCATGATTTAGTGATTCATAGACGGAGCATCAGGAAGTATACGGGGGAGCTGATTGACCCCGATCAGGTGAGGCTCATCCTGGAAGCAGGGCTGATGGCGCCTGCGGGAAAGCGGCGCAATCCGTGGCATTTTGTGGTGGTGGATGCCCCCGAGACACTGAAGCAGTTGAGCGAAGCTCGTTCGATGGGCACGGCACAGATTGCACAGTGTGCGATGGCCATTGTGCTTTGCGCCAATCCGGCGGAGTCGGACACCTGGGTGGAGGACCTCTCGATAGCCAGCATCCAGATGCAGCTGCAATGCACCGACCTGGGCTTGGGCAGCGTGTGGTGCCAGATACGCAACCGCGAGAATGCCGACGGTGTGCCGGCACCATATACGGTGCGGCAGATACTGGGCATCCCCGAAGAATATGAGGTGCTCAACATCATTGCCATCGGCCATATCGGCGAAGAACGCAAGCCTTACGACACTGCGAAATTGCAGTGGGAGAAGGTGCATGTGGAGAAGTGGTGAGCATCACCACGAAAAAAGACAGGCAGCGGAGGGTGACCTTCGCTGCCCGTTTTTTAGTATTTGAAGGAGGAGCCGCCGACGAACTCGCGCATGATGGAGGTGGGAGGAATCTCCTTGTCGCTCACGGCGACGAAGTAGTGGATGAACTTGAGGAGGCGGTGCGCCTCGCAGTATTCGGGGCTGTTCTTGGGCACTGAAGCCAATATAGGCTCGGCATGGTTGCGGAGCACTGCAAATTCGATGTGGAGTGCCGAGTTGAACATCACATCGGCCGTCTCCTGATAGGGGAAGATCCACTTCATCTCGCCTTCACATACCGAAGGCCATTGGGCGATGGTCTGCTGGGCCGTGAAAGCACCGACGTTGTAGTCGCGGATGATGCGACGCAACAGACGGCAGTCGCTGGTGGGGATCCAGTTGTGGTCGTCGAGCGAGATACTGGTGAGACAGGAGATATAGATGCGGAACTTGAGCGACTCCTCGATCTGTGAGGTGAGGGCCGGATTGAGCGCATGGATGCCCTCGATGAGGAGCAGGGAGTTGCGTCCCATCTTGAGTTTCTTGCCGTTGTATTCGCGCAGACCGGTCTTGAAGTTGAACTCAGGTACCTCGACACGTTCGCCACGGAGCAGGGCATTCAGGTCGCGTACCATCGTCGTGCTATCGACTGCCGAAATATTGTCGAAGTCGTAACGGCCATCGGGGAACTTGGGCGTATCGACACGATTGACGAAGTAGTCGTCGGTGGAGATGCTCATCGGCTTGAGACCGCAGGCCTTGAGCTGGATGGACAGACGTTTGCAGAACGTGGTCTTACCGCTTGAAGAAGGACCGGTGATGAGGACCACGCGGCAGGGACGGTCGGGATCCTGATAACGACGGTTGATCTCTTCGGCAATCTGCACGATCTTCTTCTCCTGCAATGCCTCGCTGACCTGGATGAGTTCGCTGGCATGACCAGCCTTGATGGCCATGTTGACATCGCCCACATTCGACAGACCCATGATGACGCTCCAGCGCACATATTCGGCAAACGTCTCGAAGGTGCGCGGCTGATCGACCTTGGGAGCCAGCTGTGTGGGGTTCCTCATGTCGGGCACACGCAACAAGAGGCCGTCCTGGTACTTCTCGAGGCCCCACACCTTGATGTAGCCGGTGGAAGGCAGCAGAGCACCGTAGTAGTAATCGACGGTGTCGTCGAGCAGATAGTAGTCGCTGTAAACGCGGTCGCTGGTCTCGAGCAGCTTCACCTTGTCGATGTTGCCGTGCTCGCGGAAGATGCGCACAGCATCCTCGGTGGGAGCTTCACGATGATGGAACGCCATGTCGCTGTCGATGATCTCCTGCATGCGTTGACGTATCCGCTCGACGTCGTCGGCTGTAGCATGGTCGGCCGCGCGGGTGTAGAAGTTGCAGTAGAAGCCGTTCGAGATGCTGTGTTCGATGTAGAGACGGCTCTCGGGGAAAATCTCGGAGCAGGCCTTGTACAACACAAAACATAATGAACGCACATATATGCGCATGCCCGAGGTGTCGTTCAGACCGACAAACCCGATGTCGCGGCTCTGATACACACGGAAGCGCAGTCCCTGCGACGCATTGTTGACCTTCGCCGAAACGACTTGATAAGGAATCTGGAGCTCGGGCTGAAGCTGCTGGTAGATCTCCAGCAATGTACTACCCTCTTGAAATGAATAGGTCTTGTTGTTGTTCTTGCAACGTATTTGTATCATAGTATTTGCAAAGTGAGGTAATAAATGTGGTGCAAAGGTAATGCTTTTCTTCAAAAAAAACAAAAAAAAACCTCAAATCTTTGCTAAAATTTGGTCATTTCTTTTTAAATATGTATATTTGCACCCCAAAATAGAGAAAGAATGATGAAAACTTCTGCAATATCCATATTGTATATCCTGTCGGCCGGCTTCTTTTTGACTGCCGAAGCACAGGATCGTGCACAACTAGAGCATGAGTTGGCCGTCACTGCCTATAATTACTCGGTCGGCTGTGCCGAACGTGGCAAATACAATGAGGCCCTTGAGGGGCTCACCCACATTCCAGGCGGGCACCTGACCCCACAACAGCTGGGTTGGGTAGATAGCCTGCGTACCCAGTGCGAGCTGCTGGCAGGCCATCCGGCACCCGCTCATGAGATTCCACTGGCAGAGTCGGAGCTCATCGACATCGACGACCAGAGTGCAGCCTTCATTCATGGTATCCAGGCCTACAGGAAGGGTGATTACGTGAACGCCAAGAAGCTCTTTGGCGAGGCCATCGAGCTAGACGACGGTCCGCGCGAACAGGTGCTGATCGAAGCCTTCTTCTGGCTTGGACAATGCGAATACCAGTTGGGCAACTATGCGACCTGCTGCGAGGATCTGATTGCGTTCAACGACTTGAAGAACGAGAATACAGAGATCCAATACTTCGCCCTCGCCTACTACACGATGGGCTATGCACGCATGCATGAGAAGAAATGGCGTCACTCGCGTATCAACTTCGAGCGCTACCTTGACAGTCAGCCCAACCAGTATCTCGACTCCTACAAAGATGCTGAAAAGCGACTGAAGGAATGCAAGGCGCTGGAGGCACGTACCACGACAAGCTACAAGCAGCCGCTCGACATGAAGCCTATTGATGCCAACATCGGCGAAATCGTAGCCATCACCGAATCGATCCGTAAGGTGGACCAGCAGAAGTCGAAGGAAGAGATGGAGCGTGCCCAGGCCATTGAGAAGTGGCGCAACTGGCGTGCCCCGTACATTCAATAAACCGAAACCAAAGAACTGTATTTATAAACTATGAACCTAGTTATCGTAGAGTCGCCTGCCAAGGCAAAGACCATCCAGAAATTCCTTGGCAACGACTATAAAGTCACCTCGAGCTACGGCCATATCAGAGACCTGAAGAAGCGTGACTTCAGTATTGATCTAGATCATCAATACCAACCCATATACGAAATTCCCGACGACAAGAAGGAACTCGTAGCCAACCTCCAGAAAGAAGCCCGCAAGGCCGACATGGTGTGGCTGGCATCGGATGAAGACCGCGAGGGAGAGGCCATCTCGTGGCACCTGTACGAGGTGCTGGGGCTCGAACCTGAGCGGACCCGTCGTATCGTCTTCCACGAGATCACCAAGCCTGCTATTCTGGCAGCCATCGAGTCGCCCCGCAAGATCGACATGGATCTGGTGAATGCCCAACAGGCACGTCGCGTGCTGGACCGCATTGTCGGCTTTGAGCTCTCGCCTATCCTCTGGCGCAAGGTGAAGCCTGCCCTTTCGGCAGGACGAGTGCAGTCGGTGGCCGTGCGTCTCATCGTGGAGCGTGAGCGAGAGATAGAAAACTTCAAGGCGGAGCCCTTCTATCGCGTAGCCGGCACCTTTGCCACCCTTGACCCGCAAGCCCAACAGACGGTGCTCTTCAATGCCGAACTGTCGCACCGCTTCAAGACCAAGGAAGAGGCACAGGCCTTCCTCAAGAAGGCAGCCACGGCCACCTATACAGTGAGCGACATCCAGCAGAAACCCATCAAGCGACAGCCTGCCCCACCGTTCACCACCTCGACACTCCAGCAGGAGGCAGCCCGCAAACTCCGTTACACCGTCAGCCAGACCATGAGCATCGCCCAACGCCTCTATGAAGCCGGACAGATCACCTACATGCGTACCGACTCGGTAAACCTCTCGACGCTCTGCCTGGGTGCTTCGAAGGAGCAGATCCTCAAGACGATGGGCAAGGAATATCTGGAGACTCGCAACTATGTGACCCACACTAAGGGCGCGCAAGAGGCTCATGAGGCCATTCGTCCGACGTATATGGACCAACAGACCATCGAAGGCTCGACACCCGAACAGCGCCTGTATGAACTCATCTGGAAGCGCACCATCGCCAGCCAAATGGCTGATGCGATCATCGAGAAGACGCAAGCCGAGATCAGCATCTCGGGAGAAGACGAGATGAAGTTCATTGCCACAGGCGAGGTGATCAAGTTCGACGGCTTCCTGAAGGTGTATATCGAGAGCGATGACGAAGAGCAGGACAACGAGAACGAAGGCGAAAACCGCCTGCCAGAGCTCGTGAACGGACAGACACTCGACCTGGACGCTGCCGATGCTGTGGAGCGTTATCCACTGCATCCCCAGCGCTACACCGAGGCTTCGCTCGTGAAGAAGATGGAGGAGCTCGGCATCGGACGTCCATCGACCTACGCTCCCACCATCTCGACCATCCAGGCCCGCGATTATGTGGTGAAGAGCGACCATCCTGCCGAGAAACGCAACATCACACGTCTGCACCTCGATGCGAAAACCCGGAAGATCAGCTGCAAGACCAGCGAGGAGACCTACTGCAACGACAAGGGAAAGCTCATCCCCACCGATATCGGTGTGGTGGTGAACGACTTCCTCACCCAGCACTTCCCCGAGATCATGAGCTACAACTTCACCGCCACGGTGGAGGGCGAGTTTGACGAGATTGCCGAAGGAAAGGAGCAGTGGGCCAACTGCATCGACTCGTTCTACAAGCTCTTCCACCCACTCATCACCACAACGCTCGAAGAACGTTCGGACCACAAGGCCGGTGAGCGCGTGCTTGGTGTGGATCCGAAGAGCGGACACACCGTCTCGGTGAAGATCAGCCGTTATGGCCCTGTCGTACAGATCGGTGCGGCTGACGAAGTAGGCAAGCCACAGTTTGCAGCCCTGCAGAAAGGCATGAGCATTGCCACCATCACCCTCGAGGAGGCGCTGAAACTCTTCGACCTGCCGAAGGACCTTGGTGAATTTGAAGGCAAGACCATCAGCGTCGGCGTTGGCAAGTTCGGCCCCTACGTGCGCCACGACAACAAGTTCATCTCCATCCCCAAGGGCATCGACCCATTGGCCATCTCGCTCGAAGAGGCTATCGGCCTCATCGAAGAGAAACGTGACGAGGATCGCAAACGCGTGATTCACACCTTTGCCGAAGATCCTGAACTGCAGCTCCTGAACGGGCGCTATGGTCCGTACCTTTCGAAAGGCGGAAAGAACTACAAACTGCCACGCAGCAAGAATACCGACCAACTCTCCTACGAGGATTGTCTGGCCATCATGCAGGAAGCTGATGCTGCCGCCGACGCAGAAGGTGGCGAAAAGAAAGTCAGAAGGGGCAGGAAAAGTTCGAATGGATAAGACAGGAATGAATGGCTAATCCCACAAGACTCATCTACAAACTGGCGTTCGAGCGGCGATACAAGCAGCTCGAACGTTATGCTACACATACCCACGAACTGCAGCAGGAACAGCTGGCTTGGCTGGTGGGTCGTGCCCAGGACACCGACTTCGGCCAACAACATGGCTTTTCGACCATGCTCAAGGAGGAAGGACATGGCGTGAAGGCCGACTACCGCGCCTTTGCCGAACGCGTACCCCTTTCGAACTACGACCAGCAGAAACCCTGGATCGAACGCATGGTGCAAGGCGAAGAGAACGTGCTATGGCCAGGCCTTTGCAAGTGGTTTGCCAAGTCGTCGGGCACCACGTCGGACAAGTCGAAATACATCCCCGTCACCGACGATGGATTGAAGCTCTGCCACTATCGTGGAGCCACCGACTCGATGGTCATCTACCTGGCCCTTAATCCCGAGTCGAGAATCTTCAGCGGCAAGGGACTGATCCTGGGCGGGTCGTTCTCGAACGAACCCTTGCCCAAAGGCATCCATGCAGGCGACCTTTCGGCCACATTGATCCAGAACGTCACACCTGCCGTCAACTTCATACGCACCCCCAGCAAGGAGGTGGCCCTGATGGGCGAATGGGAAGCGAAGCTGAAGGCGCTGTGCGCCACGACGAAGCATGTGAACGTGACGAACATCTCGGGTGTGCCGTCGTGGATGATGGGCGTGCTGAAGAACATCCTCGCTGAAACCGGCAAGAAGAATATCACCGAAGTGTGGCCCAACCTGGAGTGCTTCTTCCACGGAGGCATTGCCTTCACTCCCTATCGCGAGCAGTATGAGCAGCTGATCCCTTCGGACAAGATGCACTACCTTGAGACCTACAACGCATCGGAGGGATTCTTCGGCGTGCAATCGTCGTGGGACAGCAAGGACCTGCAACTCGTGATCGACAACAAGATCTTCTACGAGTTCATCCCGATGGACGAGTTTGAGGAAGGAAGCACCACGATGCACGCCGTGCCGTTGACGGAGGTGGAGCTTGGCAAGAACTACGCCATGGTGATCAGCACACCTGGCCTTTGGCGCTATGTCATCGGCGACACCGTACGCTTCACGCAACGCGACCCCTACAAGTTCTTCATCACCGGACGAACGAAGGCCTTCATCAATGCCTTCGGCGAAGAGCTGATGGTGAGCAATGCCGACGAGGCGCTGGCAATGACCTGCTCGGAGACGGGCGCACGCATCCTGGACTATACGGCTGCTCCCACCTTCGCCGTGCTCGACAAGGAAGATGCTGCCCAGGGCTCAAAGGCACGGCACACGTGGATGATCGAGTTCGCAAAAGCTCCTGCCGACCTCGAGGACTTCACAGAGCGCCTTGACAAGCACCTTCAGGAGGTGAACTCCGACTACGAAGCCAAACGTTACAAGGGCATCTTCCTCGACCGTCTGGAGCTCATCGTGGCACGAACGGGCCTCTTCACCGACTGGCTCGCACAGAAGAAAGGCAAGCTGGGCGGACAGCTCAAGATACCGCGCCTGAGCAATTCGCGCACGTATCTGGAGGAACTGATGAAGATGAATGGGGAGTAAAAAGAAAAACTGCACGTTTAGGCGTGCAGTTTTTTTAATTATAGCAGGATCTATCGAGCAAATTCCTCATACAGTTCCTGAACCCGGGCAACCTTCTCTTCGCGAGAGAGTTCGGCGGGAATCCAGTGGATGGGGATGCCGCGGCGCTCCATGCCACGGAACCAGGTCATCTGACGCTTGGCAAACTGATGGATGGCAATTTCGAGCTGGCGCACCATCTCGTCGTAGGTGAGTTCGCCTGTGAGGTAGAGGGTGAGGTACTTGTACTCGAGGCCGTAGTAGATCAGGTCCTGTGGAGGGATGTGACGCTCGTCCAAAAGCCGGCGTACCTCATCGACCATACCGGCGTCGAGACGTTCGCGCAGACGGCGGGAGATGCGCTCGCGGCGCACTTCACGATCGACTTCGGTACCCACGACGAGGCTCTTGACAGCGGGATAGCCTGTGAGCTGCTCGGCATGGGTGCGATAATAGTCGCGAATCTCAATCTCGCGGATAGCACGTTTGCGGGTGTCGGTATCGGTCTGGTTGTGAAGGGTCTTATAGGTCTTGAGTATCTCGGTTAGTTCTTCCAAGGATTTATCTTCGAGGCGTTGGCGCAGTTCGGGGTTTTCGGGTACCTCATGCATCTCGTATCCACGGAGTATTGACTCGACATAGAGCCCCGAACCTCCACACATCACCGGTAGCAGGCCGCGATGGAGCATATCGTCGTAAACGCGATGGAAGTCGCGTTGAAACTCGTAGATGGAGTATTTGTAGCCCGGCTCACGGATGTCGATGAGATGACATTTCACCTCCTTGATTACGTGACCATCGGCATCGCGCACAAGATAGTCCTCGAGGTCCTTGCCTGTGCCCAATGTCATGTCGCGATAGACCTGACGCGAGTCGGCCGAGATGACTTCGGTATCGTAGGCCAAAGCCACATCGACGGCCAATCGTGTCTTGCCACTGGCGGTGGGTCCAACTATCGTAATCATACTACTATTTCTTGTTGATCGTAGGCGAGATGAACGGTGTCGAGAAGCTCCTGCGGGAAAAGGTTGGAGAGTTCCTGGCTCAGCCGGCGTTCGAAGTCGGCATGGAGACCCATATCGTGGCTCATGTGGGTGAAGAACGTCTGACGCGGCTTAAGAAGCTCGACGATGACCATGGCTTGTGCCACGCTATAGTGGGTAGGATGCTCGGTCCAGCGCAGGGCATCGATGATCAGCGTGTCGATTCCCTCGAGTTTCGGGAGGTCGCGTTCGTGAATCTTGGTACAATCGGTGATATAGCCCAATGCGCCGATGCGGTAACCCAGGATAGGGAGCTGTCCGTGATAACAACGGATGGGCACAATCGTGGTCTCTCCCACTTGAAAGACATCACCTCGACTGGGATGTACGGTATGGAGGATGAGCTTGGGTACGCCAGGGTATTGGTGCACGAAGATATAATCCCAGCGCGTGAGCAAGGAGTGGCTCATCCCCTTGTCGGCATAGGTAGGCAAGGGGGTCCAATAGGCCCATGGACGCAGATCATCGAGACCATAACAATGGTCGAAATGATTGTGCGTGAGCAAAAGCGCGTCGAGCTTGGAGATGTCGGCACGCAGGGCCTGCAGGCGGAAGTCGGGACCGCAGTCGATGAGGATGTCCTTGTCGTCGTCGGTGTGGATCAATGCACTGCAACGCAAGCGGTTGTCCTTCGGGTCCGGGCTTGTACATACCTCACACTTGCAGGTCGGCATGGGGACACCGATGCTCGTGCCACTTCCTAGGATGGTTAGAATCATGTTGAGAGGTTAAGAAGGGTTCGAGGGGTTCAAGGGGTTCGAGGGGTTCGAGGGGTTGCTCAATCTTCCTCACCCTTTATTTCGAGCAGGGACTTGTACTCCTCGTTGTCGGGATCGAGCTCGGCATAGATGGTGATGGGGAGTTCGGGAAGGCCTGCCAAGGCATCGTTAAGGCGTTCGCCAAAGGCTTTGTTATTGCGACAGATGAAGATCATATCGCGCTTACCCTGACCAGTATAAACTCCAGTCAGGATAGCGAGTCGGTCCTTCTCCATGGCAGCCTGCAGACGGTCCTGTACCGCCTCCATGATCTGGGCTTCCTTGTCGTTGGCAGGCAGACCCTGTTCGTCCTTCTCGTAATGCCAGCTTACCTCGATACGCTCCTTCATCTTGCCTTGCTGAATCCAGGCATCGATGTCGGAACGGCCCGAGATGTAGGTGATCGTGTTGTCGTCGTTCTGCGAGATTGCAGTGAACCATTTGTCGGAAAGTTGCATGGATGGAAAAATTAACAATTAACAAATAACAATTAATAGTTAACGAATAACAATTAATAGCGGGTGGTGAGGTGGGCGCTCGGGTAATAATGGGCGAGAATCGCTTCGGCTGTAAAGCCCTTGAGGGCCATGGCAGCTGCGCCTATCTGGCAAAGGCCCACACCGTGACCCCAGCCGTGTCCCTTGAGGAGGAAGTGCCGCTTTCCACCGACCAAGGACTGGGTCTCAACCACGTCGAACCAAGAGCTGTAGAGATGGCTCGTGGACAGGGCCTTGCGTATGAGCAACTCCTTCCCTATTTCGACCGTCTTCCGGCTACCGATGATCTTCAGCAGCTTGATTCGACCCGAGGCACCACGTTCGATGGGCAAGAGATGCTCGATGGTACCCAGACCCAAGGATAACTTCGTTTCGACGAGTTCGGACAACTCGTCTTGCGAATAATCGACCTGCCAATCGTGGAAGTCGATGGTCTGCTGATCGTAGTTGTTCAACACCTGTTTCAAGACCGCCTGCATGCCGCCAGGAAGCGTTTCGATGAAGGCTGGGGAGCAATACGGATCGTCGATGGCACGGAGGTAGTCGAAATCGACATCCTGCCAGCAGGTACTGAACAGTTCGGTACGACCACCGCAGCATTTGCTGAAGCGTGCATCGCAGATCTCACCATCGGCATCGGTCAGGACGATGCCACGGGTGGCCTGGATGGCCTCTTCGATAAGTGGAGACACCTGACGTGTAATGCCCTGATAGCGCTGGCAATGATCGTCGGCACAGACATCGTAGAGATGGTGGTCGGTGTGGTCCCAGATCTTGACAATATGGGATGCTTCACCCCCATCTCCTCTCCCATTGAAAGGAGAAGATTCTATCTGATGGTTGCGCTTCGCGTTGCGTATTTGCCTCAGCACCCAACTTCGGCTGATGATGGCATGGGCCTTGAGAAGCTCCAGGCTATTGGTGGCAGCCATCTCGGACGAGATTACGCTGGCCAGATATTGTTCAACAGGAACGACATTGATGGCATGGAGCTGGCCTTCGCGTGCGATAATGTGCAGGGAGCCACGGAACACCTGGTCCTCGCGTTGCTGCCAATGGAACTGCTTGCCGATGGTTACACCTTCGAGGGTGAAAGGCTCGGCATGGGTCCAATATTCCTTCATCTCCTGCATCTCGGCACGATTGGAGCTATAGTCCATCACGTCCTTCATACGATCTTCGCCCACGTAATGCATGGCATGAACACGTTCGTCGGCCGAGAAACGCAACTCCTTGCCCTCGGTCACACCCACGTGGAGCATGGGTTCGACCTTATAACACTGGTCCAACATGTCGCGCAAGATTTCGGGCGTAAGCTTGACAAAATCCTCTTCGCGACAAAGAGGTATCAATCCGCAGTACTCCAGGCTTGCCGGACTGCAAATAACCTTGTTGGGATCGGAGTCGGGCAGGAAATACTGAGAGGGGCGATGTGCCTTGCGGTCGATGACCAGCCAGTAGGCTACAGTGCCTTCGGTCCATGTGACGATGTTCTTGTGGTCGGACTCTTCGACATGAGGCACGTGCTGGGTGACGCCCAGTTGGGTACGAACGTCCTCGCTCCAGCCAATCAAAGGCACGCAACTTTTGGGCACTGCCTGGAAATGCATGTGGTCGGGCGCGCTGGCTCCCGAGCAGGCACCATTGAAGAAGATGAGGTAATCGGGGAAAAGGTCGGCGAAGAAAGCCATATCCCACATCCTACCCGTGAAATCTTGACGCACATGTTCCTTGCAGATGATTGTGAAATGATGATCGACGATCGGGAACGGATTGACGGCCACAATGTACTGGTGATGCATGGGCAGCGTATCGACTGTCGTACGAATCTGCTGCACAGGCAAGGCATCTTCACAAAGGAAACAAGGGCGCACCTCA
Source organism: Bacteroidales bacterium (assembly GCA_017548545.1). Classification (GTDB taxonomy): domain Bacteria; phylum Bacteroidota; class Bacteroidia; order Bacteroidales; family UBA3663; genus Liminaster. The sequence goes on from JAFYZW010000012.1 coordinate 11,578, forward strand.
TCCTTCTGCTCGACACTCATTGACACGGGTTTTCCGTTGACGATGAGTGCCTTTGCACTTTTCGAACGTCCCGGATTGAACGACAGCACATATTCCCGGCCATCGAGGACAAGACTGCGACGCCCTGCACCCGACAGCTGCTCATATCGCTCGCGGCAATCAGGCCACTGGGCCAGCTGTTGTTCAAAGAGTCTATTCAGATCAAGCATGACAGGTTGTTGGTTATTCATTGTAGGCCACGACGTGCCATGAGTTCGATGGTACGGATGCGGTCCTTGTAAAGATTGTTGCGATTCACCTTCCCGCGGCTCAACGCGGCATCGCTATTGCCACTCCAACGACGGCAGTCGTAGAGCGACTCGTAGATACGGCCCAAGCGATATTCGCGTGTGATGCGGAGCATTGCTGCATAGTCCTCGCCATAACTCGTATTGGGCAAGGGGTACTGGAGCAACAGATCACGACGGAACGCACGGGGAGCGCCCAGCCCATTGATGCGGAGGGCGTTGTTCATGCCGTTTTCGGGGGTCCATTCGCGATGGTCGATGATGCCTGGAGGAAGTTCGTTCAAATCGAAATCGGTGAGGCGATAACTGCCCACCACTGCCATGCAGTTCTGTTCGCCGAAGGCATCGACCATCCGTTGCAAAGTCGTTGGGCTGGAATACATATCGTCGCTATCGAGCTGGACGACAAACTGTCCGCAATGGGGCGAGCTGACGGCCTTGTTCCAGCAACCTCCGATGAGGAGCGTCGTCTCTTCGGGAATGAGATGCACGACACGACGATCCTGCTCGGCCAAGGCGGCGAGAACGGCTGTCGTACCGTCGGTACTGTGGTTGTCGACCACAATGACATTGAAATCGAAGTCAGTAGTCTGCTGAAGTGCTGAACGCACCGCATCGCGTATGGTGCGCACACGGTTGAAGACGGGGATGACTACACTTGCCAGGGGGCGATCGTCTTCCTTACGCAGAGGTTCGGCCGACTTGAGTCGGCAGGGATCTATCAGCCCTCCATTTGCCTTCAACCAATGGGTCAGAGCGGCCTCATATTCGAGTTGAACCTCACGGTTACGAGGATTGACGTAATCGAACTGCGAGCCTCCTACGCTCTCAGCTGGTGAGAACGTGTAGAGATATTCATTCAGATGGTACGGCAGGTAAGGAACACATCCACAACTCTGGAGTCGAAGGTCATAGAAGGCAGCGAAACGGTATTGTGCAAAATCATCGACACTATCGAGTGCCTCCACCTTGAGCAAGACGACAGGCCCAAAATCGAAGTCATCGCGCAAAGAGCCCTCCTGATAGTCGATGCACTCACAACGTTCATCGGCTAGGCGATAGTCGGTATAGAGCATGCGCCGACCCGTATCTTTCAAGACGGACAACATGCGCAGCAGTTCCTGCATGGTTAGCTCAAGTGTTCCTGGGACGAGCTGAAGGATGACCCAGCGGGCGTCGAGGTCGCATAGACGTTGGCGCAAGGCATGAACGTTGTCGGAAGAACACACAGCAGGCAACATCGCCAATGCGCAATGCTCAGCTTCATGGATAAGAACAGGTTTCTCGGTAGCGTGAAGTATCATTATAATCTATTATATAATGTATAATTTAGGTGCAAAGATAATGTTTTTTTCGAAACAACGGTCAACTTTGCACAAAATTTTGAGTTTTCGTCACAAAAAACAAAGAAAAAAGGGCATTGAAGAACTTGAAACAGCTCTTCAATGCCACATAAAGGATTGACGATATACCTAATCAACGATAGGAGCCCATCCAGCGGCGTGTCCTGGTACCCGGATAAATGGTCGGGAAGATGCTCCATGCGGACTTCTTATATCGGTTGACAGCATCCGCAGGGACATAGAGACGGGTATAGTTCATATCGTTGCCGAAGACATCATCGCCCATCTCAGCAGGCTTGCTGCCACGGCAGATACATTCGACCATCGAACTGCGCTCGAAGGCATGGCTGCCGATGCTCTTCAAGTTCTTGCCGAAGTCGAGGAACTGAAGGATGGTGCCATCGAAGGCGTAGGGGCCTACCGATTCGAGCGAAGCAGGGAACTTGACATCGGCCAAACCCCAGCACTCGTAGAAGGCATAAGCCGGCACCTCCTTGAGACCTTCGGGCAGTGTCACCTTGCTGAAGTTCTTGCAGGTCGAGAAAGCTGCGGGTGCCAATGTCTTCACACCATCGGGAACCGTATATTCGCCGCTCTTGCCCGTAGGACAGCTGACGAGTGTCTTGCCATCGGCAGAGAAGAGCACACCATCGACAGTCTTGAAGAACTGCGATCCTGATGCAACCTCGAAGCGTACCATGTTGAAACAATGATCGATGGCGTGAGCACCAAAGCGCTGGAGGCTGGCAGGAAGAACGAGCTCATCGATGAGGTCGCAGCCCTTGAAAGCGGTATCGGCTACAGCAACGACCTTATAGACCATGTCGTCGGCAGGATTGACAATCTGCTCAGGAATCACTACACGTCCCGAGAGGAAAAGCGAATCCTCGTCGTCATAGCGGACACTGACATTCTGTCCGTCGAGCACCTGGTAGCGCAGACCGTCTTTGCCAAACGTTATCTGTGCCCATGCTTGACTCGTTGAGAACGCCATACAGAGGACGGCTACTAGAATAGATGAAATATTTTTCATAATGCTTTTTTTCATTTTTGGGTCATCTGAACTCATGTAGGAATCAGTATGCAGAACGTGTATCTGTGCTGTCGGTCTCCTTGAGACGCCTCGACTCGTGCGAGTTAGGCTTGATGGGGTCATGCTGCGGATCAGGTTTGATTTGGTCAAGCGGCAGGATATAGAACACAACGGCACGGTTCCATTCGTTGACAATCTCAAACGGTTGCTTTTCGTCGCCCCTGTAGTCCATTTGCAAGCGCTTAGGATCAACGCCGAATTCGTCGACAAGCATCGTATAGACAGCCTGGGCACGCTTCTGCGACAGCATCATATTATACTTGGGATAGGCCGTCTGGGCATCGGCGTAGCCTGTGATAACCAAGCCAACATCGGGATGATTTTCCATAAACTTAGCCACCGAACGCACATTACGACGCTGTGCATCGGTCACGAACGTCTTGTCGATATAGAACGAAACTACCGTCTCCAGTCTCTCATTGTAATGCGGTTTCTCGATAAAAGTAGTATCAATAATAATATGCTCTTCAGCTCCCTCGATGTAGACATACCTAGGTCTCTGATGACGATAGCCAGAAGCATCCTTCAGATAATAGATGGCACCCAACATCACATCGACATAAGAGTCGTAAACGCGACGGTAACGCATGCCGTTGTAGGCGTCATCTGTTCCATTGAATGACACATCGAGATTGACACTCCATGCTGGAGAAAGATGAAGTTCGCCAATGAGTCCCACATGACCGGCAAAGTACCACCTGTTCTTAGTTTTCACATGATAACCATAACCACTGGGCAGACGGTCGCCCGCATTGTGATGGACACCATTATAGTTACAATCGCGCCAAGTGGGATTAGCCAGCCAATCGATCTTGTTTTGGTCGAAGCCGAAAGTGTAGAAGGCACCAAGACCAACATAACCCTTCAGGCTGAACCGACGGTCTTCCTTATAACCCCAAATGATATTGTGGAAATCAAACACACCGTCAACGAAGCCGGCAGCCATCGAGTAATCGTAGTTGCCGTCACGCTCAGCCCAATCCTCGAGGAATTCGGAGGTGGACCATTCGGCACGGCCTTCCTGTGCCAGATAATTCAACGTCATACGCACGCCGAACTGGGGGAAGAAGCTCCTGCCAACCTGGATCTGGAAACTGGGGCGTGTCATATCGAAGAAATTACCGAAACGCGTATTCTCACTCATCGAGTAAGAGCCTCCTATGGAAGCACCGATGAACCAGTTGGAGACATTCTCAGTCAGATAGACGATACTGTCGTTCTCCTGTCCCCAATATATCGTATCGGTCTGCAAGCCATCCTGCTGGGCGTATGCACCTGTCATCATGCCCACAACGGCGAAACTGAAAGTAAGGATAATCTTTTTCATATCTTTGTCGGGCATTTATTCTTCGTTAATGATAAAGATGATATACGTCTTCACGTTAGGCATCTGCAGGCTCTGAATATGATCCTCGTCGGCATCTACCCAGATGTTTTCATAAGGAATCTGCCAGCGCTGGTGCAGCAATTTGCTGATAGCCCAAGCGCGCTGGTGGAACGTCTTGTCATCCAGTTTGTTGCTATTTGTAATGAAGATATTGCTCTTTGGGTTCTTCTTGTAGGCATTTGCAGTCTGATAGACATTGTTCTGCTGCAGACGAGGCACTTCCGTAATGCCCTCGTCAAACGAGATGAGCGTATAGATCACGTCCTTGTCCACATTAACACAGTGTGTGACAGGGACTCTGCTAATATCGACGATAGGACCATCAAGGAAGAAATCTCCCTCAGGCGCCTTTTTCGGCTTTCCAGGGACGAAATAGGTCATACCTAGCAGAATGTCGAGGTGTCCGTCCCACTTCTGGTCGGATACCAGGCCATCGAAGGTATCGTCGAGGAATCTGTCGGTAACCTCAAGGTTTAGGAACCATCTGTTACTGAGCTTGAAGTCGGCTACTGCACCGAACTCAAGATCAACAAGGTTACGGGGTGTGGCCGACTTGCGTTTCTCGGCCCACACACTCACGATCGACAGTTCCTTTTCATTATACGACCAAGTGTGCTCCAAGCCAATGCCTAACAATCCACTGATGGTGAGTCGGCGTTCGGGATTATATCCCATGAAGAGATTGGTGAAGTTGGGCAGCCACTGGATAGAGATACCAGCGGTGTGCCAATTGTAGGTGTGGAAGTCGGCCAGCGCCTTTTCATGTGCAAGGTTGTAGGGATAAAAACTAGCGTCGTACTTGTTGTCGGCACCACGCACACCCGTGCCGCGTCCGTAGAAGAGCTGGAATCGCAAGTCGTTGACTGGAGTGAGATACTTGCCGAAAGTCAGGGCTGCTGCCAAATTGGTGCGCTTCAGCCATCCGGCCTCGTCATCATAGCTACCCCACGAATTCATAGCACCCACATGTAGACCCACATGCCAGTTGTGGCGGATGTCCATTGGGAATACGTATTCCTCAGTCTTGAATAGATTGGCAATCTGCTCGACCTCCTCATCGGTCGGGAGTGACTGGAGGAGCGCATCCTCTTCCAATCTCATCCCTTCATCGACAGCATATTGGCCACCACGATTTCCCCAGATGCTAGTCCTGCTCTCTTGGGCATTGGCATAGAATTCACTCGACGCCAACAACAAAGTGATGGCAGCGAAGCGAATGATGATGGATTTCATTTTCCTCATTTGATTTGGATAGTTATATTTTTATAACGCATTAATAAGCGATTTATTACAATCCCAATAGTTAATTTATCAAAATAACCGGGGATGGGGCATGATCAGTTCAATTCAGTCCAGTAACGGTGGTATTTTCTAGGATTGGCAAAGCGCTGACGATGTTGACCGTTAGGGATATAGTAAACAATTCCCAGCTTTGCCGTCACAAAGAAGTCCAGAGACTGTGAACCGCCCGTCACGCCATTGTATGCATTGTCGGTGGCATGGAAGTCGACTTCGAACGTCAGGTCGCAAGCCCTCATGATGTGGAAAGCAGCTTCGTAGCCTAATTTTGCTGTCCAGTACCACGCCTTCGAACGATCGACCATGTAGATATCCTCGTACCAATCATCTACCTTGTCGTCGACATAGAATCGATAAAGTTCTCCACCACCGATGACAAGATAACCGTCGTACCAGTTGCGCGAATTGTACTTGCGGAAACAGTTCGCAAGATTAAGCATCACGTCGAATGTACCAACGCCTAATACAAACTGATAAGGTGAATACATATCGCGAAGGTATTTCATGGCGGCAGCAGGTGGGCGACCCAACTGAGAAGAAACACCGCCCGTCAGCCTGAGGCTCCACTTCGGAGTGAGTGTTCGACCTATCTGAATCGTTCCACTAGGAAGCTCTGTCTTGAAGAAGTTGCCATTCTTGGTATTCTCAGCCATCGAAAACCCCATGCCTGCATCTACCCCAACGAACCAGTTACCGGGACCTAGATAAGTACGATCCGACTTCTGTGCCCGACAAACGGAAACAGAAGCCAGCGATAGCAGCAGCGTCGTTATGCGACAAAAGCGCAAAATTGTACTCATAATCGTGGCAAAGATACGAAAAATAATTGTTAAGTGGTCAACATATCCTCGTTTTTGCCTAATATTGTCGCACTTTTTAATTGTTTGTTCAATAAAATGCTATCTTCAGTCGCTATTTATATCACTTCATCTTCATTTCCGACGAAGGTATGGTGCATACCAATTGCCACATTCCTTCCACTACGGAGTGGCAAACCGTAAGGCCTCGCGCAGTGACACCGACCGAGAAATTCCCGGTCTGCGCCAAGAATTCCTCTTCGCCACCTACAGCATCAAGAACCCAGGCATTTTCGAGGCGGGTATGTGAAAGAATCTTTTGGCCCAATGCATCCATGTCGTCGGTCAGTTCGGCAGCGCTCAGCACATGACCATCCTTTCTGACAAAGGTCAACACCCGATAACTGGTATCGCCCTCGTAGTACTCGGTCGGAAGATTCTGCACATTTATACAATAAGTAAGGAAATCTTGATCCTGGTAGATCAGGTGCACTTTGCACAAGGCCTGAGGGTCCTCTTCACGATATGCTATCTTGATGCTGTCGAGCCATGCAGTTACCGCCTTGCAACCCACATCATGACCAAGCAGGTAATCCAATTGCACCGTACCCTGTGGCGAATACCAGGTATCCACCTTCACCTCCGTATCGGACATTCGGCCCACACACGCTGTCAGCGCCAGGCCAAGGGAAAGCATCGCCCAAACAAATAATGGTCTCATCGTAATCAATTTTTCTAAAAGTTACGGTCGCTTACTCCTCTCCCAAGAACATCGGATCCCATGCCGGCAGCAAGGTTGGTTTCTGGTCGAGCATGTCGATGTACTTCCTGGCCACGTATTCCTTGCGGATGACGAGTCGGAACATGTAGTTGTCGAACCACTCGTCGGTCATAATCAGGTGTCCCTTATGTCCGCTGGATGCGCCCCAGCTGTTCTCCACCATCCACTTCTTGATGTGAAGTTTGGCCGGATCCATCTCGGGAGAAATGATGTTCAGAGGACTTTGGAGGGTATCGATATCCACTGCGACCATCGTCATGGCATGGCTCGAACCCGAGGCATGTGTATAGACGCGCTGGCGCTTGTCCATCTTGAAATCGGTGCCCAATAGAGACTCGTAATCGAAGTTGTTGAGGTCGAGGGTGCCATTCTTGCGGTTGAGAAACTTGGCCACGTCGCACGAGAAATACATAGCCGTGGAGTCACGCAAGGAAGCTACTGCCATCGGCTTGATCTCGTCGGCAGGCAGATTCAAATATACCCAATCGTGGCCATCATAAGTGTGACGATCGTAATCGATCTGATAGGTCTTGTAGTATTCGCGCAGCGGGTCATTCATCACCATGATGTAGTTGTCGTACAGCGCATCATCGTCCCAATACTTGGCATAGAAGGATTGAGGGGTATAGGTCTCGTTGCTGACAACCTCATCATTCGCCTTACGTTCGGCAAATGTGAACGATGTGGGTGGCACTCCGTAGGCAAGGGTAAGGATATGGTAGATGGTGCCCAACATCTCGACCTTGCGCTTCTCTAGTTGGGAAACTGGAGCTGCCTTCTTGCCCCTTTCAGTGGGATTGGCCATTGCACGAAGTTCGAGACCCATTTCGCGAAGCTTCCATTTGAGCAACATGTTGATGTCGCGTGTGTTGTTGGCTTGATAGTTGTCGGGCATCACGTCGTAGGGCACTACGCCATACTTCTGCACGAGGTCGGCGCCACCACAGAATGTGCCGCCATCGGAGAGCGGGTTCTGGAAGAGCCAATCCACCATGCGGTCATCGTCGGCCTTCTGACGTGTGTCGATGATACCCTGAAGGAAGAGGTTCGACTTCTCGAGCTGATCATAGAAGAAGAGATAGGCGCACGACAGTTCAAGGCCCTTCAAGTTGTGCTTGTTGATAGCCTTGCTACGCAATACATTCATCGATGTGAAAAGCCAGCAACGGCCCGATGAAGCCTGGTCGGTGATGCCCTTATTGGGCACACGATAGGTGAAGTGGTCGTCAGCAGCACTGAGTGTCGAAGCGTCGGTAGCAAGCACCGAGATGCTGGTGCCAGCCAAGGCATTACGCACCACCTTGTCCTGAGGCTGAACGGTCTGTTGCAACTGCTGGAGTACTTCGGGAGTGATGGCGGTTTGGGAAGAGACTTCAAAAGTCAAAACTGAAAGCATAGCCACGAAGGCCGCGCATTTTAGCGAATTCTTTTTCATTATTATTCATTATTATGGGTGCAAAAATAGGATAAAAAACCGAGTTTTCCAAGAAAACATGGATTTTTTTGCAAATAATACGTCAAATGCTTTGCCGTTTCATGTTTTTATGATATCTTTGTGCGAAATTTATGCCTCAAAACCTCATGAAAAAGTTGCTTTCATTGCCCCCTAATCTGGTGGGGTGTTTCCACGATATCACAGGCAAGAGCCGCGATGAGTGGTTCTGTACCAACGATCCCATAGGAGCCAAACTTGGAAGCGGTGGCGGTACTGCATGGGCCATCAGCAAAGCACGCGAGGCACAATGGTTGCGTCCCGGAGAGCGTGCCATCCTGCTCCATGCGGGCGGGCAGTCACGTCGCCTGCCTGCCTATGCTCCATCGGGCAAAATCCTCACTCCCATACCCGTATTCCGCTGGAAACGCGGTCAGCGTCTTTCGCAGACGCTGCTCGACCTACAGTTACCACTCTTCGAGAACATCATGCAACGCGCTCCCAAGTCGTTGACCACGATGGTAGTAAGTGGAGACGTTTATATACGTGCAACAGGGCCTTTGCAGGCCATACCTGAGGCCGATGTAGTCTGCTACGGTCTTTGGGCCAACTCGTCATTGGCACGCAATCATGGTGTCTTCGTCTCCAAACGGGCCACACCCGACGTTCTCGAATACATGCTCCAAAAACCTTCGGTCGAGACACTGAGCCAACTCATGCGCGACAGTTTCTTCCTGATGGATATCGGCATCTGGCTCTTCTCCGACAAAGCTATAAACCTCCTGATGAAACACTCGCTTAAAGCGAAGCCCTCCGATACTACGCTCAAGGCTGAGGATGTCAGGTTCTACGACATGTATTCAGAGTTTGGCATGGCCCTCGGTTCCCATCCACGCATCGTCGATCCGGAACTGAACGAACTGAAGGTGATGATACTACCCTTGCCAGGCGGTGAGTTCCACCACTACGGCACGTCGCCCGAGATGATTTCCTCAACACAGACAGTCCAGAACTCCGTCATTAACCAGCACGAGATATTGCGCAAGGGCCTCAAGCCCCACCCCAGCATCTTCATCCAGAATGCCGAATGCCACGTCAAGCTCACCGAAGGTAACGCCAATACATGGATTGAGAACTCGTACATCGGCCCACAATGGCAGTTGCATGGCAACAACATCGTTACAGGTGTACCCAGGAATGATTGGAAACTCGACCTTCCCATGGGTATCTGCATCGACATCGTCCCCATCGGCGACAACGGATGGGTTTTGCGCCCCTATGAATTTTCTGAGCCGCACCCCGTATGGCTACTGGAGCGCTTGGGCTGCAAAGACTGCGACAATCCACAGCAGGAAGCGCGCATCTATCCTATAGTCGATGATGTCGAGCAAATGGAAGCCGTGCTTTTATGGATGATTCATGCCGACAACAAGGCAGGTGGGGAATCCATTTGGAGCAAGAGTCGGAAGATGACTGCTGAAGAGATCTCAGCATATGCCAACCTGCGTCGTCTCACCACCCAACGCGAGGAGTTCCGCAAATCCAACTGGCCTGAACTGGCACGAAATTGGGAGAAGTCGATCTTCTATCAGCTCAACCTGAAGGATGCTGCAGAAGAGTTCAAGCGCTACGGCATACCTGCCCCTGCCGCATTGCCCGACACGGCATCAAGGATGACCAAGATCAGCGATGCGATGTTCCGTGCACAACTCGCCGGCAATGACGGCGCTGCCTACGAAGAGCGTGCCTTCGGTCTGATGCGCGAGGGTTTGACCGAAACACTTTTGCAGCAACAGACGCCCCAGCTCAGCGTTTATGCCGACCAGATTGTCTGGAGCCGCAGCCCTGTGCGCATCGACCTAGCTGGCGGATGGACCGACACACCACCCTACTCCATGATGCAGGGAGGCAATGTGGTCAACATTGCTATCGAACTGAACGGGCAACCTCCCCTGCAGGTTTATATGAAGCCCTGCAAAGAAAAACGTATCATCCTTCGAAGCATCGACCTCGGTGCAAGTGAGGTGGTTGTGACGTATGACGATCTGCAGCAGTTCAATAAGGTTGGTTCGCCGTTTTCCATTCCAAAAGCCGCATTGGTTTTGGCCGGCTTCTCGCCCAGGTTCAGTGCCCACAAATACAGCTCCCTGAAGGAACATCTCGACGCCTTTGGAAGCGGCATCGAGATGACGACCTTGTCGGCTATCCCTGCAGGTTCGGGACTTGGCACGAGCTCGATGCTGGCAGCCACGGTGCTTGGTGCAGTGAATGACTTCTGCGGTCTGGGGTGGGACAAATACGAGATCTCCAATCGCACGCTTGTCCTCGAACAGTTGCTCACCACCGGTGGCGGTTGGCAAGACCAATATGGCGGCGTACTGCATGGCGTGAAGCTCCTGCAGACGCAACCCGGTTGGCAGCAGCAACCACTGGTGAGGTGGCTGCCCGATACGCTCTTCACAGCGCCAGAATATTCGAAGTGCCACCTGCTCTATTACACCGGTATCACCCGCACAGCCAAGGGCATCCTTGCCGAAATCGTTCGTGGCATGTTCCTCAACGAGACCGAACGTCTGGACATTCTGGCTGAGATGAAGCAGCATGCACTCGACCTCTACGACGTCATCCAACGCGGCGCCTTCGATCCTATGGGACGCCTTATTCGAAAAACCTGGAGCCAGAACCAGCGTATCGACAGCGGCACCAATCCTCCCGCTGTGCAGGCCATCACCCAGCTGATCGATGACCTCTGCCTCGGCTACAAGCTGCCTGGCGCTGGCGGTGGAGGCTACCTCTATATGGTTGCCAAGGATGACGAGGCCGCTGCGCGCATTAGAAAGACGCTCCTCTCTTCACCGCCCAACGACAAGGCTCGTTTTGTTGAAATGACCCTCTCGCAAAAAGGACTTGAAATCAGTAAGAGCTGATGAGAATAAACATGTATCAATGGCGTAAGCGTGTGATTGAAAGCAGCGAGGTCATCGCAGTGCCCGTCATGACGCACCCAGGCATCGATGCCACAGGCCACACTGTGCGTGAATGTATCACCACAGGATCCATCCATGCCCAAGCCATCCGTTATCTGGCCGACCATTATCCCACGGGAGCCAGTTGCACGGCCATGGACCTCACTGTCGAAGCCGACTCCTTCGGCGCTCCCATCCTATTCCCCGATAACGAGATAGCCAGCGTCAGCGGACGTCTGCTCCAAAATGCCGTTGACATACACAACCTGAAAGTCCCTTCACTTGACAGCGGGCGTATCCGCGAATATCTGAAAGCCAATGTCATCGCCTCTCGTGAAGTGACCGATCGACCGGTCTTTGCAGGTTGTATCGGACCATTCTCACTGGCAGGCAGGCTCTACGACATGTCGGAAATTATGGTCCTTGCCTATAGTGAACCAACGCTGACACATGAACTGCTCCATAAGTGTTCGGAGTTCATCCTCCGCTATTGTCGAGCCCTAAAGGCGACAGGTGCCAATGGAGTGTTGATGGCAGAACCTGCGGCAGGATTGCTTTCGAACGATGGTTGCATGGAATTCAGCTCGAGATATATCAAGAAGATTGTGGACGCGGTGCAAGATGAGCACTTCATGGTCATTCTCCACAACTGCGGCAATACAGGGCATTGCACCCGTGCTATGGTCGCCACAGGGGCCGATGCATATCATTTTGGCAACAAGTGCCATATGGCAGACGTGCTCGGTGACATCCCAGCAGACAAACTTGCCATGGGCAACCTGGATCCCGTCGGGACCTTCAAGCAAGGCACTGTGGACGAGATGAAACAGGCTACCACCGAACTGCTGAAGCAATGCGAGCGATACCCGAACTTCGTCTTGTCTAGTGGGTGTGACACTCCACCAAACACTCCGTTGGCCAACATTGATGCCTTCTTTGAGGCGCTTCAGGAATTCAATGATCGAAAGGACACTCACATACGATGAACTTGGTCTCACGACTGAGGAGATGCTCGCATCCATGCCTTCTGATGCAGATTCACTTCGTGAGGTATGGACGTTGATTGACGATATACGGGGTTTCCTACAAGCAAGGTTTGCATTTATAACCACGAGGTTTGACACCATTGATAGATTCAAGCCCGGACCAATCATCATGAGTCAACTGAAGGGAAGCGAAGCACTATGCTGGTTTGTAGCTACAGCGGGCCAAGAGTTCGAAGCATTCCAACGCCAGTTGACACAAGAGGGAGACATGGTGCGCATCTATCTGGCCAACGAAATTGGCTCCATCATTGCCGAGAAAACCGCCGACAAGATGGAAAGCGTACTACAGGAGCAACTCACACCAAAAGGGCTGTATCGTACAAACCGATACAGCCCAGGCTATTGTGGTTGGCAAGTAAGCGAGCAGCCCCTCCTATTTGATTTATTCGGACCTACTGCCGAAGTGCAACAAAACGAAGCATCCCCTAAACCCTGCGGCATTCACTTGACCGAATCTTGTCTGATGATTCCCATCAAGTCGGTCAGTGGTGTGATTGGCATTGGGCACAACGTCAGCAAGCGGGAATATATCTGCAAGCATTGCGGCTTCAACGCAACCTGTAAGCGAAGACGTTAGACTAAGGACAAACAGGCCGGACGGAACGACCGTCGAAACGATTGCTGTAGCCCCAATACCAACCGCGAGAATCAAAATAGAGACCAAAAGCGTCGTTATTAAGAATGTGAACCGTCGAAGACCAGTAGTTGCCGCATGAGCTTTTGCCGCCTATATTGTCGTCTCTGCTAAAGCCTGCGGCAGCCAAGAAGATTCTCTCACCATTCGGACCCGTAACAAGCAAGCCATCCACCCCGTTCTGTGAAGACTGACGATGTTTGCAATGAACTATCAATTCCTTGATCTGATCAACCGTGGGCATCCTCCAAGCACCTCCCCAAAGGACGTGAGCCACATCAAAATCTGTTCCAGCGATATCTTCACCGAAATGGAGGTATGCATCATTTTCGTCAAGATATGCGTAATTATCCCACGCATAGTGACTCTTTACCTCGGTCTCTCCCCAAGAATAATAGTTTCCAAATCCATCTGGGCCATCAGCTCCGATATTACTGCAAGCCCACTTTGTGCCAGAAGGCAGACCAAGATCGATGAGGTGGGGATGGTTGTCGTCAGGACATGAAACAATGAAAACAAAAGCCAGACTGTCAATTTCAGAAACAGGTGTTTCTATAGTTCCTGTCTTTGTAACGATGGATTGAACCGTATCGTTATCGTGCAAGATGTATTCAACATCTTCCAGTGGAATAGAGATGGGCAGTTCGAGATTCTGTTTATAAAGGAGTATGAAATCTTGCGAATACAAGAACACGCAGGTCAACCCCAATAATACTAACAATAAAATGTTCCTTTTCATTGTTTCATATTTTTGTATGTTAGACCATTAAACGTGATCGCTTATTGTATTGTAACATCGTTTATTGCCCGAACTCGACAAGGCCGTAGGCACGGCTCACTTCATTATATTGATCAATCAGTTCAGAGCGGTTGGGACATCGATCCTGGGTGAAACGACTGTAGAGAATCTCGCGAATGGCGATAGGTATAGTCTTGTCCTGATGCAGTGTGTCGTATTGATAGGCCCGCTCATACCATGGGAGTGCTTCATTGTAGATGGGCTGCAACTCGCGGTTGATCTGCTTGAAACGTCGCTGGTCGTAGAGCTTGGATTTAAGCGCAACGGCCTTATTGTAATGAATGCGCCCAATATAGGAGCAGACGTTGGCTTGTGTTGAATCGAGCGCATAGGACCTAAGATATTGAGTCATTGCATTCTCAACTTCGCCTCGTATCTCGTAGAGCTGGCCACGCACGCAAATTGTCTGCGCGTCGGTGCTATCGACAGCGATACATCGGTCGGCTATCTGCTCGGCCTCTTTCCAGTTTTGTCGATCGAGGTAGATCTGCAAAAGGTTGCGCTGAAACCACGTGTTGCGCGGTAATGTCTCAATGGCACTTATCAGCTCGGTGATAAGCATGACGGTATCCTTACGCGAAGAATAAATGGCAACGGTATTGCGAAAGACTTTTTCGGGCTCATAGCCTCGTACCTTGAGGCTGTCGTAATAAACCAACGATTCATCAAGCCGCCCGAGTGCACTCGACACTGTGGCACAATTATAGAGCGCACGGTTCTGGGTGCTATCGGCTAGAAACGTCTCGAACCCGGAGAAACGTTTGGCATCGGACTGATAAGCACTATTGAGAAACGAACTCTTACTGCCGTCGAAAGTCATTCGGAACTCGTCGAGCGTGGTGTTCAGGTCCCCCTTTTTGAAGCTTTGTCCTGCATTGACCTGAAAACCATTGGTAAGCAGGAAATACTGCATGGCGGTCTGCGACAGGCGACTCTGCTGCCGCAATCCGTTCTTGCCATAGTCTCTGGCGCCAGACAGATAGAGGTCGTAAGCCTTCTGATAATACTTGTAACACGACTTGGCGGCAGCAAGGGCAGTGGCTTCGTCCATCTTGCCGCCCGAGGCGGGTTTGTTGCGCTCGTAGTTGAAAGCCAAGTCCTCGACATCGCCTGCAGCGGCATAATAGTCGGCATTCTGCAGATTGAGCGAGTCGGAAAGCTGTAGCACGCGATTGATATGAAGACGGGCGAGTTTGATGTTGGTGGTGCGCACGTTGGTACTATATCGGCGCGCCAACTTGAGGCGCTCCTGAATGGTGTCGCGGAGTGCCTTAGTGAGAACAGGGGTCTCCTGCTGTGCCTCTTCGGCATGCAGAAGACCCATATTGAGGATGAATAATAATAGTATATTCAGAAATCGTTTCATTGATTATTCCTTACGTGGACGGCCGTAAGCATCGGCAACCTCGTTGTACTCGTTGATGAGTGCCTGACGATTAGCAGCCTTGGTAGGAGCAAACTTACGATAGAGAACCTGCATCAAGAGGTTCGGGATATCGTTGTTCTCGTGGTTGGTGTCGGCCTTAAAGGCATTGCGGAGCAATGGGAGAGCCTTCTCCATCTTCTCGTTCGAGAATGCGTCAATCTCTGCCTCACGAGCGTGATTCTTGAGCATCTCGCTTTCACCCTGCTCCATTTCTACGAGCCATGTATAGCCATAGTAAAGGTTGGCGTCGAGGTTGGTAGGATCGGAAGCAAGAGCTTTCTCGAAGTAACCCTTGGCGGTCTCGGTATCGCCCTTCTGGGTGTAAAGACGAGCGATGATGGTCAGGAGGCCTGCATTGTCGGGATTGTTGGAAAGGCTAGCCTTCATGGCGTTGATGGCACCATCGAGGTCATTGCGGTCGAGATAGATGCTGAAGAGGTTGTTGCTGAAATAGTTCTCATGAGGAAGAGCCTCCATACCCTTCTGGAGCCATGTGATCATATTGGTAGTATCCTGGAGCTGAGCATACTCACCTACGATAGAAGAGAACACAGGCACCTGAGGAGTGTTTTTGCCGATGAGCTGCTTGAAGGTCTCGATAGCTTTCAGCTTATCAACCTCACCATAGCACGAACCAGCATAGAGAAGGTTCTGATACTTCACTGAGTCAACCTTGAACTTATCAATCTCGGCGAGAATGATGGGGTTCTTCTTGGCAGCATGATCGAGGATAGCCGACTCGGCGCCGCTCGAAGCGAGCTCGAAGAACTTGGCAGCGCTTGCCCAGTCCTTCTGGTTGTAGGCAGTAAAACCGCAGTTGGCCAGACCATTGGACATCGAGAAGAGTTCCCAAGCCTTGGCAGCCATTTCGTCATTGAACTTGGTGTTCACCTTACCCTTGGCATCGGGGGTGGCAAATGCATCCCATGCCTCCTGGAAATACTGGAAGCCCTTACCGCAGTTGCTGAAGAGGGTGTTGAGCGCCGTCTGATCGTTATTCTGTGCTTCAGGAAGGACAACCTTCGACTGGTTGAACTCGATCAAACCAGCTACACGCATGATATCACCAAGCATGGTGCCAGCCTGTGGGTTGGAGAGAGCCTGCTGAACGAGTGCACGAGCAGCATCGAAGTCGATAGCCTTGGCCTTAGCCATATCCACCTGGCCCATAGCATCCTCGGGGAGCTTGGCAGCCTTCTCGGCTTCTTTAATAGCAGCGGTGATTACCTTCTGCTGTTCCTTGATGGCCTTCTGCTCCTCTTTTGAGAGCTCCTGGGCAACGACTGTACCGGCGCAAAAGCCGATAGCAAGAATTGAAAGAATGAATTTCTTCATAGCATTAATAATTTAAAATGTGTAGTGATTATTCTTGATTTGGATCTACATTGGCTGGTTTCTCGGTCGAAGCAGTCTCGATTCCATTGTCGTCGGACTGTTCGGTGGCCTCGATCTCTATCTCTTCTTCCTCACGTTCGGTGAGCACCTTGCATACGCTTGCGATGCTGTCGTTCTTCTTCGTGAGGTCGATGAGTTTGACGCCCTGAGCGGCACGACCCATGATGCGGATACCCTGGCTCTTCTCGGGATCGTACTTGCAGTTCATACGGATGACGATACCCGACTTGTTGATGATCATGAGGTCGTTCTCGTCGTTGACAAGCTTGATCGCGATGAGCGGACCGGTCTTCTCGGTGATGGTGAGGGTCTTGACGCCCTTGCCACCACGATTGGTAATACGGTAGTCGTAAACATAGCTTCGCTTTCCGTACCCCTTTTCTGACACAACAAGGATGGAATAGTTTAAAGGATTCTCGACATCTTGTGGTGCAATGGATGGCTCTTCGCTTTCTTCTACAAGGGTCTCCTCGGGTTCGTCGGGCAGATCGAAAAGATTGTCGAGAGTCACCTCAATCTCGGGAACTGCATTCTCATCGTCCTCGACAGGAGTGTCGTTACCCTCCGACTGACCGAGGGTAATACCGGGATACTTGACGGCAATCATGCCGATACATTCGTCGTCGCCTCCATCGAGACGCATACCGCGTACACCGGTAGCCACACGTCCCATCATGCGCACCTTGTCCTCGCCAAAGGTGATGGCGCGACCGTTACGGTTGGCCATAATGAGATGGTCCTGTCCGTCGGTCATAACTACGCTGACCACCTTGTCGCCTTCAGCAAGATTGATGGCATTGATGCCATTGGCACGCGGACGGCTATAGGCTGCGAGCTTGGTTTTCTTGACGGTACCGTTCTTGGTAGCAAAGACTAGGTAATGGGAGTCGTTGAACTCGGAATCGGCGAAAGTGACCACCTTAAGGAATGCAGTAATGCGATTATTCTCGTTGACATTGAGGATATTTTGAATTGCACGTCCCTTCTGGTTCTTGGCTGCCTCGGGGATGTCATAAACCTTCATCCAGAATGCCTGACCTTGCTCGGTGAAGAACATAAGCCAGTTGTGGTTCTTGGCTGCATACATGTACTCGATGAAGTCGGAGTCGCGTGTGCCAGCGCCCTTTGAGCCCACGCCTCCACGGCTCTGAGCCTTGATGTCGGAAAGTTTGGTGCGCTTGATGTAACCAAGATGGCTGATGGTGATAACCACATCATCATTGGGAATGAAGTCCTCAGCATTAAACTGAGCACCACGATAATCGATGACGGTACGACGTTCGTCGCCATACTTCTCCTTAATCTCGATGAGCTCGTCACGAACGACCTTCATACAAAGTGACTCATCGGCGAGAATCTGCTTATAATACTCAATCAACTTAAGGATATCCTCGTACTGCTGCTTCAACTCCTCAATGCGGAGGCCAGTGAGCTGCGAGAGACGCATATCGACGATGGCTTTCGACTGAATCTCGTCGATTTCGAAGCGAGCCTCAAGGTTGCGCTGGGCATCGGCGGGCGTGCGACTGGCACGAATGATATGTACCACCTCGTCGATGTTGTCGCAGGCGATAATGAGACCTTCGAGGATATGGGCCTTCTTCTCGGCTTCAGCCAGGTCGTATTTCGTGCGACGGATGACGACCTCGTGACGATGAGCAACAAAGTATTCGATGAGCTCCTTCAGATTGAGGAGTTTGGGCATACCGAGGGCCTCGGGGTGACCGGGAATGGGTACAAGTGCGATGTTGTTGACCGAGAAGTTGGCTTGCAGCTCGGTCATCTTGTTGAGCTTATTGAGGATAACGTTCGAGTTGACATCCTTCTTAAGGTCGATTACAATGCGCATGCCCTGACGATCGGATTCGTCGTTAACATTGGCTATACCTTCGATCTTCTTCTCGTCGGCAAGCTGAGCAATGTGCTTGATGAGCTCGGCCTTATTGACGCCATAAGGTATCTCGGTGACCACAATGCGGTCGTGCTGACCCTCGCTCTCTATCTCGGCCTTACTACGAATCACGACCTTGCCGCGACCCGTCTCATAAGCCTGCTTGACACCATCATAACCATAGATGATACCACCTGTAGGGAAGTCAGGAGCCTTGATATACTGCATGAGCCCATCGATGGTGATGTCGGGGTTGTCGATATAGGCACAAATGCCATCAATACATTCTGAAAGGTTATGAGTAGGCATATTGGTAGCCATACCGACAGCAATGCCATTAGCGCCATTGACGAGAAGGGTAGGTATGCGTGTCGGTAGCACTTTAGGCTCCATGAGGGTGCCGTCGAAATTTGGCATCATATCGACAGTGTCCTTGTCGATATCTCGAAGCATCTCCTCAGATATCTTCGAGAGACGTGCCTCGGTATAACGCATAGCCGCAGCGCTATCGCCATCGACAGAACCGAAGTTTCCTTGACCATCGACCTGGAGATAACGAAGGTTCCAAGGCTGTGCCATGCGGACGAGTGCTCCATAGACTGAGGAATCGCCATGAGGATGGAACTTACCAAGCACCTCGCCGACAATACGGGCACACTTCTTGGTAGGCTTATCGTATGTATTACCAATCTGCTCCATGCCGTAAAGTACACGGCGGTGGACAGGCTTAAAGCCATCGCGCACGTCAGGCAAAGCACGTGCTACAATGACCGACATCGAATAGTTGATATAGTTGGTGCGCATCTCTTCGTCGATGTTCACCCTGATAATTCGATCGTGTTGTTGATTATTTATTTCTTCCATTTAATATTATTTGACTGTAACTTTACAGTCAGTACATTTTTATTATATTTGGGTGCAAAGATACATTATTTTCGCGAATGTTCCAAACAAAAACGCCGAAATTTGCGTTTTAAGGCCCCAAATTTCGATTTTAGTGTGAATTTCGACCCCCTATCGAAAGAATTATTCGGATAAAATTTGGCACATATATTTTTTTTGTTTATCTTTGCCCCACATTTATAAGACAATCAACCCATCAATCTTATCACATCAATGGAAGCAGTATTTAGTTACATTATCGGTTTAGGCGCTGCTGTGATGATGCCGATCATCTTCACAATCCTGGGCGTCTGCATCAAGATTCCTTTTTCGAAAGCGCTGAAGAGCGGCCTGTTGGTAGGCGTCGGTTTCGTCGGCCTGAGTATCATCACTGCCCTGCTTGTTGACACGATGTCACCGGCATTGTCGAAGGTGGTGGAGATCTACAATCTTGAACTAGGCGTGTTCGACATGGGATGGCCTGCTGCCGCATCGGTGGCCTACAACACTTTGGTAGGTTCGTTCATCATCCCTGTCTGCCTTGGTGTTAACCTCGTGCTTCTCCTGCTGGGTTGTACACGAACCGTGAACATCGACCTGTGGAACTACTGGCACTTTGCCTTCATCGGAGCGGTTTGCTACTTCATGACCGACTCGATTGCCTGGGGTTTCTTTGCAGCCGTCATCTGCTACATCATCACCTTAGTGCTGGCCGACATCACAGCCAAACGATTCCAGAAGTTCTATCCCGGCATGGATGGCATCTCCATTCCGCAGCCTTTCTGCCAGGGCTTTATGCCGTTTGCCGTAGCCATCAACAAGCTGCTCGATTACATCCCCGGCATCAATAAGGTACAGATTGATTCGGAGGGCATGAAGAAGAAGTTCGGCCTGTTTGGCGAGCCACTCTTCCTTGGCGTGCTCATCGGCATCATCATCGGTTGCCTGGCATGCAAGGACTGGGATGAGGTCGTCGCCAACATTCCGAAGACGCTGCAGATTGGCATTAAGATGGGTGCGGTGATGGAGCTTATCCCACGTATCACCAGCCTCTTTATTGAAGGTCTGAAACCCATTGCCGAAGCTACCAAGAGCCTCATCGCCGCTAAATTCGGTGAGGACAAGGAACTCTACATCGGCATGTCACCAGCTCTTGTCATCGGTCACCCAACCACGTTGGTTGTCTCACTGCTTCTAATCCCCGTGACGCTCGTTCTTGCAGTGGTTCTTCCAGGCAACGAATTCCTGCCACTGGCTTCTCTGGCTGGCATGTTCTACGTCTTCGTCATGGTTTTGCCCTACACCAATGGCAACGTGCTCCGCTCGTTCATCGTCGGACTGATCATGATGGCTGTTGGACTTTACTTCGTCACATGGATGGCAGGTGACTTCACCAGTGCGGCTCACACTGTAGCCGAGATTCACCCCGACGATAAGACTGTGCAAGTACCTGCAGGATTCCAAGCTGGCGCCCTTGACTTTGCGTCAAGCCCATTGTCCACACTTATCTATGCCTGCGTGAAATACCTCAAATTCATCGGTGCCGCCATCCTCACTATCCTCGCTCTTGGCATGGTAGTTTGGAACAAGATGCTGCTGAGTAAGGCTGAAAAGAATTAACAATGAACAATAAATAATAAACTATTGATTTTTTATGAAGAAACTGTTTCTTTTTGGCGCATTGGCCATACTTGCTATGGGCGCCACTGCTCAGATTCACATGACCAAGCAAATCGCATGTCATCCTGACGACGTGAAGCATTACGACACCAAGACCCTCCGCGAGCGTTTCGTGATGGAAAAGGTCATGGTAGCCGACGAGATCAATCTCACCTATTCGATGTACGACCGCTTCATCTTCGGTGGTGCCATGCCTGTGACAAAAGAGCTCAAGCTGGAGGTTACCCAGGAGATTCGTGACGTATTCTTGAAGCAAGACTATTTCCTCTTCAACCGTGAACTTGGTGTAATCAACTGCGGTCAGGGCGCAGGTGTTGTCATTGTAGATGGCGTTCAGTATCCTTTGGGCCCCAAGGAGGCACTCTATGTGGGTCGTGAGAACAAGGAGGTATCTTTCAAGAGCAACGATCCCTCAAACCCTGCCAAGTTCTACCTTAACTCGGCTACTGCCCATAAGAAGTTCAAGAACCAGTGGATCACCCTCGATGGCCGCAAGAACGGCAAGGTGCAGTCGCTGAAGGCTTCGGTTTGGGGTCCTGTAGGCACTAAGGAAGAGGCTAACGGACGTACCATCTATAAGCTCATTGTGAACGACGTCCTTGAGGAGGGTCCATGCCAGTTGCAGATGGGACTGACCCAACTCGAGCCAGGTGCAGTATGGAACACCATGCCTCCGCATCTGCATGGTCGTCGTGTTGAGGCTTACTACTACTTTAACCTGCCTGAAGGTCAGACCATCGACCACGTGATGGGTGAACCACAGGAGAGCCGCAACGTATGGCTCCACAATGAGCAGGCAATCATGAGTCCCGAATGGTCGATTCACGCCGCTGCTGGCACCTATTTCTATACCTTCATCTGGGGCATGGCCGGCGAGAACCTTGAGTACAACGACAAGGATCAAGTTGAGGTGATTGATATCCGTTAACTGGGAAGCACCTAATATTCCAAACGGATGCGCCGCATATTCATCATAACCACCTGTGCCCTCACCTCCACTGGAGTCTGGGCGCAGGTGGTTTTCAATTCCGTATCTGTCCACACCCGCAATAGACAGACACACAGCTACGCAATCGAGCAAGTGGACAGCATTACCTTCGATACTGTACGAAGTGTACAAACCAACAAGTGGTACCACATGCTTGAGAACCCAGGCATTGCCGATTATCTGAGGGACTTTGAATACGACCCTTCCGACTACTCTTACCATCGGCTCTTTGACTACCGAGGTGCACCATATCTCGATGCGCGACAAGATTGGCCATACGGTGTAACCTTGGGAGATACGACTTACTACAATCTTATACCCGACAAAACCTATACCCTGCAAAAATGTGAAGACGGAGTGTTGTCGTCCGTCACTATACATACCTTGGGTCAACTGCGCATGATCAAGGCCGAAGGCGTGGACAACGTGCGCGATCTGGGCGGTTGGCCTACCTCGGACGGCAAACACATACGTTACGGACGGCTCTACCGAGGCGTCGAAATGAACACTCTCTATGCACCAGTGCCAGAAAATGCTCAGTCGGCTCACAACATCACCGAGGAAGACAAAAAAATACTGCGCGACGAGCTCGGCATCCGTGCAGAACTGGACTTGAGGGATAAAAAAGAGAATCCACTCAAAGACCAATCGGCTCTCGGGCCCGACATCGTCTATGCCAATTACAACATCAGATACGGCGAAATATCATCTGCCGAGAACCGTGTCCTGCTACTCTCCTGCTTCCGATTCATTGCCGAACAAGTCGAAGCTGATCGTCCGGTGTATATCCACTGTATCTGGGGTGCTGACCGCACGGGGTTGCTTTGTATGATGCTCGAAGGACTTTTGGGTGTCAGCCAAGGCAATTTGGACAAGGATTACGAACTGACATCATTCTGCGGGAACACGCGCTATCGGAATGACTTTACCTATCTGGGAGTCCTTCAATCAATAATTGCCATGGAAGGGATAACACTACAAGACAAGTTCCGCAACTGTTGGAAACAATTCGGAGCAACAGATGCGGAACTGGATAAGTTCATCACGATGATGACGGAGTAAAGAGAATTTCAAGGATTGAACGTGAAGTCAGCGATGAGGGGGCGATGATCGGAATAGGAGACTGTATCAACACGCACCGCTTGCAGTTCAAATTCTCTGGAATATAGAATATGATCCAGACGAAGATGCAGTTTCTGATCGACAAACGTGAATCCAAAACCCGTGCCCCCACGCCACCATGCATCACTCAATCGATCCCGGTGATTCTCGTGAACATTTCGGCTGCGACAATTCTGAATAATACGTATACATCGGGCGCCACTCAGATCATTAAAATCTCCACAGACGATGAGCGGATTGGGACAATCGCGCAACGAATCGGCAATGGATTGCGACTCAATGCCACGATAGGCATAACCGAACTGCAAGTTCTCGTAGATGTTATGGACTTTCTGACGTTTTCCTTTGCTCTGGCTTTTAGCAGAGTCGTAGGAATTGGTACGCAGATGAACATGAACCAGGGTAACAGGTGTCCCATCGACATCGGCCGTAGCCTCATAGACAATCATATAGTTACCAATGAATTCCACAGCGTCCTGATCAAGATAGGGATAGTCACGCTTAATCTGCTCCATATCCAGATGATAGGAGCGGAAATTGCTAAGCGGATAGCGGCTGTAAATTGAGAGGTCGGCATACATGACCACCAACTGCTCGAATGCCGGGAAATCATGGAGACTATAGGGATAGGTCTCTCGCAGCATACGTTCGAATCCATGCGCCGTGCCTGGGGTATTCTCGGGCAGGAACAAGATATCAGCATCGAGGTTTTTTACGTAATCGATGAACGGTTCACCATGCATGGGAGCATATTCGACCTTTCCACAAATGTTATACTCGAGGATTCGTATTGTTCCTTCGGGCTTCTCGTCGGGCAATTCGCCAGAAAGATGGAGCGGTATCTGCTCGGTACATCCATTGACGAGCAAGGTCAGAAATGCCATGACAAGCGCAGTCTTCCACTTGCGCAAGAGTAGCAACAAAAGCGTCACTCCCGCCAAAACAAGAACAACGACGGGCGCTGCCAATATCGCCATCTCGAAAGTCTCCTGAGTTACTTGCATAACCTCGTGTACATTTTAATATACTCGTCGGCATTACGACGGGTATCGAAATTCTCTTCGACAAGTCTTCTTCCCCTCAGACCCATCTGCTTAAGTTCGTTCTCATCAAGATCAAAAAACTGGCAAAGTGCAGTCTTAATTGCATCGGCCGACACATCGACACACCAGCCACAACGTTCGATGTTGAGCATACTCCAAGGAGTGCCCTTTGTTGTCAATACGGGTGTGCCTGAAGCCAATGCCTCAGCAACGACGATGCCGAAGTTCTCGGAATGAGTTGGAAGAACAAAAAGGTCAGCCTCACGAAACAGCGCCCATTTCCTGTCGTCATAGACACCTCCGAGCCACTGGACATGTCGATTCAATCCGAGCCTATCGGCCAAAGAACGAAGACTATCGAAATACGAGGGATCACCATCCCCTGCAATTTGCAAAACGTAGTCACGGAGGGATCCATCGTTCAATAACAATTCTGAAAAGGCCTGCAGCAGCATTTCAATGCCCTTTTTGGGATGCACACGGCTCAGGAATAAAATCTTTCGTGACCTCCGCCAACTTGTTTTAACCTCAATGCCATCCGTATCGACACCATTTACGATAACGCAAACCTTAGGATGCCAGTTGGACAAAAGCTTGCAATACTGAGAGATTCTTTCAATATTCTGGCGCTCGCTTTCGGCAGTTGCATGAACCACGTCTGACGCGAAGAACGCATTTCGCTGATAAACGAGCAACGAAGGCAACTTACGGGTCCAATAATGACGACGAACAATCCATGGTTCGAGCATACCATGGGGCGAAAGGACGACGGGATAGCCCGCCTTCTTGGCCCAAAGGACTGCTAAGGCGAAATAAGGCTGCCAACAACAATTGACATGGACAACGTCGGGATGAATTGCATCGAGCAGCCTCACGTATTCAGCACGCACACGCCATACCTTCCACGACTTGGGCAGATAATGCAATAGTGCATGACGCACCGGCAACTCATCTTGAGTTCGGTGCGCCACAATATGCATTTCCACCAGTTTCCCCAACGCCTCGGAAAGCGACTGCATATACATGCTAGTACCTCCATCTTGTCGGGACATGGAAGGGATGTAGTGAAGGATTTTCAATGATATCTATGTTTACTTGACCACTCCCTTTTCGAGGAACTCGGCCAGGTTGGTACGCATGACAGAAGCCACATGATCGGCAGCCACCTTCTCCATATCATGTTTCACCATAATCTTGACGAGCTGTTCGAAGGTCGTCTTCTGAGGATCCCAACCCAACTCGCGCTTTGCCTTCGAAGGATCACCCCAAAGGTTCACCACGTCGGTTGGACGATAGAAGTCGGGACTCACCTCAACGAGCGTCTTGCCCACAAGGTCGGCGGGACCAGCCACGCAGACGCCCTTCTCGTCAAGACCCTCGCCATGGAACTCAAGCTCCATGCCTGCTGCCTTGAAGGCATAGTAGCAGAACTCGCGCACCGAATGCTGAACACCGGTGGCGATGACGAAATCATCGGGTTTGTCGTGCTGGAGGATGAGCCACATGCACTCTACGTAGTCGCGGGCATAGCCCCAGTCGCGTAGACTAGAGAGGTTGCCGAGATACAGTCGCTGCTGCTTGCCCTGAGCGATTCGTGCGGCGGCAAGGGTAATCTTGCGGGTTACAAATGTCTCGCCACGACGCTCCGACTCATGGTTGAAGAGTATACCTGAGCAGCAGAACATATTGTATGCCTCACGATACTCCTTCACGATCCAGTAACCATAGAGCTTGGCTACAGCGTATGGGGAATAAGGATGGAAGGGGGTCTCCTCGTTTTGGGGGACCTCCTCGACCTTACCATAAAGCTCGGAGGTGGATGCCTGATAGATACGGCACGAAGACTCAAGATGATTGGCACGAACGGCCTCCAGGACACGAAGTACGCCGGTAGCATCGACATCGGCGGTAAACTCCGGAGCATCGAAGCTCACCTGCACATGGCTTTGTGCTGCGAGGTTATAGATTTCGGTAGGCTTCACCTTGTCGATAACCTTCACAAGGCTCATCGAGTCGCCCATGTCTCCATAATGGAGGTGAAACTGCGGATGACCTTCGAGATGAGCAATGCGCTCACGATAATCAACGGAACTGCGGCGGATGACGCCGTGTACTTCATACCCCTTGCTGATGAGGAACTCCGACAAGTAAGAGCCATCCTGACCAGTGACGCCCGTGATGAGGGCTACTTTTCTTTCTGACATAATATTTTCGTCTATTAAATAATTACTTATTCGATTGACTGTTTGTACCAGTCGAACAACTTACGGACACCATCCTCGATTCCCACCTTGTGGGTCCAGCCCAACGAATGCAGTTTGGAGACATCGATGAGTTTGCGCATTGTTCCGTCGGGTTTGGAGGAGTCGAATTCCACTGTTCCCGTAAAGCCGACAGCCTTAACTACTAGTTCGGACAGTTCGCGAATGGTCAATTCCTTGCCTGTACCCACATTGATGTGGCAATTGCGAATCTCTCCCAGCGAAGGAATGGCGCCTCCACGTCCAGCCGAATGATTGCGATCGACAGCACCATCTGTGGTAGCTCCATAGTGGACTGAAGAATACTTTTCGATGCCGATGATATCGCTGAAATCCACATTGAGGAGCACATGAACTGAAGCATCGGCCATATCCTCACTCCAAAGGAACTCACGCAGCGGCGTGCCCGTTCCCCAAAGAGTTACCTTATTATCCTCGATGCCATACCAAGCTAAAACCTTGCGGATGACAGATTCGTCGGACATCTCATCGATCTGATAGCGCACCTTGCCGCCTTGTTCGGGGATGGTGGCACCCACGGGACGAATGGCCAAATCACGGCGGATGGAAGCCCAATCGTTATCGTTGATGAGTTTCGAAAGATAGACCTTGCGCATCATCGCTGGCATGACATGAGAATTCTCGAGATGGAAATTGTCGTTAGGTCCATAGAGATTGGTGGGCATTACAGCGATATAATTCGTTCCGTATTGGAGATTGTATGATTCACACATCTTCAGACCTGCAATCTTGGCAATGGCATATTCCTCGTTGGTATATTCCAAGGGCGAAGTTAGCAGGCAGTCCTCCCGCATCGGTTGTGGCGCGTTCTTCGGATAGATGCAAGTCGATCCAAGGAATAACAGTTTCTTCACATCATGTGCATAGGCCTCGGAGATAACATTGCATTGGATCTTCATGTTCATCATGATGAAGTCGGCACGATAGAGTGAATTAGCCAAGATACCACCTACGAAAGC
>JAFYZW010000013.1 GCA_017548545.1 Bacteroidales bacterium
CTGGTTCAGAGCGTCTGCCTTACAAGCAGAGGGTCGGGGGTTCGAATCCCTCAGCGCCCACACGGAGACCCGTTCACAAGGTCTCCGTTTCTTGTTTATGGAAATCAAAGACCTGGTGCTGCAAAAGCCCAGATTCAATGCTCTTGTCAAAAAACTTCGGGGAATGGACGCCTCGAAGCCTTCTGTCGTACAACTCAAGGGACTTACGGGTTCGGCTGCCGCCACTTTCCTGGCTCCTCTCAAGGGGGCCATCGACGGCATTGTTGTCTTCATCCTCAACGACGAGGAGAAGGCCGGTTATTTCTATCACGACCTCATTCAGATTGGCGGCGAAGGAGCCGTGTCGTTCTTCCCCAGCGGCTACAAACGCAGCATCAAGTACGGGCAGATCGATTCGGCCAACGAGATTCTGCGCACCGAGACGCTGTCGTCTATCCAAGCCCATGTCCAGCGCCAGTCCGACCCGAACGCCAAGACCGACGAGCAGTCCCCTACCGCCCTGCTCGTGGTGACCTATCCCGAGGCATTGGCCGAAAAAGTGGCACAAAGCGAAGAGGTGAAGGACGCCATCATCACCCTGCACGAGAACGAGAAGGTCGATCCGAAATTCGTGGCCGAAGTGCTCTTCGACCGCGGATTCCAGCGCGTCGATTATGTCTATGAGCCCGGGCAGTATGCTATGCGCGGTTCCATCCTCGACGTCTTCAGCTATTCGTCCGAATATCCTTATCGTATCGACTTCTTCGGCAGCGAGATCGACTCACTCCGCACCTTCGAGGTCGATACGCAGCTCTCCAAACAACGTTTGAGCGAAATCACCATCGCCCCAAGCTTCAGCAAGGACGAAGTGCGTGGCATCTCGCTCATGGAGTTTCTGCCCGCCGAGGCCATCATCGCCTGCGAGGATGTCGATTGGGTGTGCGAACGCGTATTCCATATCTGCCATCAGGAACTCTCCGAGCAGCTCCTCTCCACCGAGGAGGGCGACATGTCGGCCCTCCAGAAGCTCATCGATGCCGACCGCTTCAATACGGCACTCATGAAATTCAACCGCATCGACATCTCAAACCGCTCAAACCCCTCAAACCCTTCAAACTCCTCAAACCCCTCAAACCCCTCAAACCCCTCAAACTCCTCAAACCCCTCAAACCCCTCAAACTCTGTCATCGAGTTCCACACCACTCCCCAACCCGAGTGGCATAAGAACTTCGACCTCATCAGCGAGGACTTCCAGCGTTATGCCGTGAAGGGCTACACGATCCACATCCTCAGCGACTCGCCCAAGCAGCTCGACCGCATCGAAGCCATCTTCGAAGACCGTGGCGAACACTTCAAGCTCGTCCGCATCCCCCGTGCCATCCACCAGGGCTTCATCGACGACGACCGCCTCAACTGCTACTTCACCGACCACCAGATCTTCGACCGTTTCCACAAATACAGCCTGCGCTCCGACCGTGCACGTTCGGGCAAGATTGCCATGAGTATCAAGGAACTGATGGAGTTCAATATCGGCGACTACATCGTCCACGTCGATCACGGCATCGGACAATTCGGTGGCCTCGTCAACATTCCCATCGGCAAGGATGCCAACGGCAACGATCGTTATCAGGAGGTCGTCAGACTTGTCTATAAGGGCGGCGACCTGCTCTTCGTCTCCATCCACCAGCTCGACAAGCTGTCGAAGTACCGAGGTCAGGATGCAGCACCCCCGGCCCTTACCCGTCTGGGCAGCGGCACTTGGTTGCACATGCGCGAAAAGACCAAGGCAAAGATGAAGGACATGGCGCGCGACCTCATTGCACTCTATGCCCTCCGTCGCGAGGAGAAGGGCTTCCAGTACAGCCCCGACTCGCAGATGCAGCACGAGCTGGAGGCCAGCTTCATGTTCGAGGACACGCCCGACCAGCTCAAAACCACTCAGGAGGTGAAGCGCGACATGGAGTCGCCGCGTCCCATGGATCGTCTGGTCTGCGGCGACGTAGGCTTCGGCAAGACCGAGGTGGCCATCCGCGCCGCCCTCAAGGCATGCAACGACTGCAAGCAGGTGGCTGTGCTCGTCCCCACCACCGTGCTCGCCTACCAACATTACCGCACCTTCACCGAACGTCTCAAGGACTTCCCTGTCCGTGTCGATTACCTGTCGCGAGCTCGCACCGCGCGGCAGACTACACAAATACTCGAAGACCTTGCGCTCGGCGACATCAACATCATCATCGGCACCCACAAGCTCATCAACAAGAAAGTGAAGTTCGCCGACCTCGGCCTTCTCATCATCGACGAGGAGCAGAAGTTCGGTGTCAAGGTCAAGGAGGCGCTCAAGGCCATGCGCATCAACGTCGATACGCTCACCATGACTGCCACCCCCATCCCCCGCACCCTGCAGTTCAGCCTCATGGGGGCCCGCGACCTCAGCATCATTGCCACTCCACCCGCCAACCGCTACCCCATCCAGACCGAGGTTCATCGTTTCGACGATGCGGTAATCAAGGAGGCCATCAACTTCGAACTCTCGCGCAACGGTCAGGTTTTTGTCATCAACAACAAGATAGCGCAACTGCCCGAGATCACGGCTCGCATCGCCCAACTCGTCCCCGATGCACGCATCGCCACGGCACACGGACGTATGGAGTCGAGCGTCATGGAGCGGCTCATCCTCGACTTTGCCAACCACGAGTACGACGTGCTGGTATGTACCACCATCGTCGAATCGGGTCTCGACATTCCCAATGCCAACACGATGATCGTGATCAATGCGCAGAACTTCGGCCTCTCCGAGCTCCATCAGTTGCGCGGACGCGTGGGCCGCACCAACAAGAAGGCGTTCTGCTACCTCATCACCCCACCCTTCAGCTACCTCACCCAGGATGCACGTCGCCGCATACAGGCCATCGAGAACTTCTCCGGCCTCGGTTCGGGCATCCACCTCGCCATGCAGGACCTCGACATCCGTGGCGCGGGCAACCTGCTGGGCGGCGAACAGTCGGGCTTCATCGCCGACCTCGGTTACGAGACCTATCAGAAGATCCTCAAGCAGGCCGTCAAGGAACTCAAGACGCAGGAGTTCCGCACCCTCTTCGCCAGCGAGGCGGAGGAGACGGGCAATGTCACCGACGAATGTGCCATCGAGACCGACCTCGACATCAGCTTCGGCGAAGCCTACGTGCCCGATTCGGGCGAACGCATCGCCCTCTACCAGGAGCTCGACAACCTCACGCGTCAGGACGAGATAGAAGCCTACCGCAAGCGCCTCATCGACCGCTTCGGCAAGATTCCCGAACCCGGCGAAGAGCTCATCCGTGTCGTCCTTCTCCGTCAGCTTGGCCGCGAGATTGGCTTCGAGAAGATTATCCTGCGCAGCGGCAGAATGCGCTGCCTCTTCGTCACCGAGATAGGCGACGATTACTACGACATGAAGCAGTTCGATCGTGTGATAGATTTTTATCAGAAGCACTTCCACATCAGCCGCCTCGAAGACAACAAAGGCAAGCGCTCCATCCTCATCAGCGGAGTCACCTCCGTCCGTCAAGCCGTCTCCATCCTCAAGCAGATGCGCTGAACGCTCCACGTGCCAAATTCAAGCCAACAGACACACTTTTGGCTTTCATTCAGTATTTTTGTTCCAAAATCTTTGCGCAATGATAAAAAAACATTATCTTTGTGCTCGAAACATGAAATCACCCCATCACCCAGAAAAAATTTAGTTTATGGAAAGAACCTGGCGTTGGTTTGGCAAGAAGGACAAGATCACCCTTGCCATGCTCAGACAAATCGGAGTCGAAGGCATCGTCACCGCATTGCATGACGTACCCCTCGGCCAAGTATGGACACGCGAAGCTATTCACGACCTCAAGAGCTATATCGAAAGCTATGGCATGCGTTGGAGCGTCGTAGAATCACTCCCCGTTGTCGAAACCATCAAGTACGGCGGCCCCGACCGCGACTATCAGATCGAGGTCTATAAGGAGAGCCTCCGCAACCTCGGTCTTGAAGGTGTCAAGACCATTTGTTACAATTTTATGCCTGTGCTCGACTGGGCACGTACCGACCTGTTGCACGACAATCCCAACGGATCCACCAACCTCTACTTCAACTACGCCGAGTTTGCGTACTTCGACATCTATATCCTCAAGCGTGAAGGCGCCCGCGAGGAGTGGGCAGCTTTCAAGTTCCCCGAGGGTGTGGGCGAAGGCCGCAACGTGCTTGCCGAATGTGACGAACTGGCCAAGACGATGACTCCCGAGAAGGATCACAAGCTCGTCGAGAACATCGTCATCAAGACACAAGGCTTCGTGAGTGGCAACTTCAGCGAGAACGATGAGGCTCCCGTCCAGAAGTTCCGTGAGTTCCTCGATCTCTACAAGGGCATCGACAAGGCACAGCTCCGCGCCAACATGAAGTACTGGCTGGAGGCCATTATGCCCACCTGCGAAGAGTTTGGCATCAACATGTGCGTACACCCCGACGATCCCCCGATCGAGATTCTCGGCCTGCCACGCATCATCCGCACCGAAGAGGATATCCGCTGGTTCCTCGATGCCGTGCCCAACAAGCACAACGGCCTCACCTTCTGTGCCGGTTCCCTGTCGGCTGGTGCTTACAACGATGTGGTTGATCTTGCTCAAAAGTTTGCTTCACGCACTCACTTCGTACACCTCCGCAGCTGCCACATCTTCCCCAATGGTGACTTCACCGAAGCCAGCCACTTGGGCGGACGTGCCAACCTCATCGAATTGGCCCGTATCTTCGAGAAGGAAAATCCCGGTCTGCCGATGCGCGTCGATCACGGCATGACATTCACCGACCAACCAGGCGGAATCTTCGACGAGTCGAGCCACGGCCATAATGCTGGTTACACGCTCCTCGGTCGCATGTTCGCCCTCGGTCAGGTTGAAGGCATACTTGCCACTGTCGATCGCGAACTTGGCATCCCCTACAAGCAGCCAGGATTCTTCGGTTAAGGGAAACGCATTTTTTTCGTCACTTATCCTTCCGTAATCGGATAGAGTACTCTGTCGGCCGTCATAATGCTTCCGCAATTTGATAGAGCATTATGACGGCCGTCATAATGCTTGCTACGATTTGACAGCTATTATTTGTAATGGCTACCGTCTTTCCGTCGAAGGATAATCACTAGTCCTAAATGCAGAAAAACAATTTCATATCGCCGCATGTCCCCCAACGAACCTTAGAGGACATCTTCCCGTCGCAGCATATCCTCCAACGAACTGTAGAGGACATCCTCCCATTGCGCCATATCCCCCATCGAACGTTAGCGGACATCCTCCCATTGCAGCATGTCCCCCAACGAACCGTAGCGGACATCCTCCTATCGTCGCATGTCCTCCAACGAACTGTAGAGGACATCCTCCCGTCGTAGCATATCCCCCAACGAACCGCAGAGGACATCTTCCATTCGCCGCATGTCCCCCAGCGAACCGTAGAGGACATCCTCTCATCGCAGCATGTCCCCCAGCGAACGTTAGCGGACATCCTCCCATCGCAGCATGTCCCCCAACGGACGTTAGGGGACATCCTCCTTTCGAAACATGTCCTCCAATGAACGTTAGGGGACATGCCACGATAAAAAGCAAAAGCGCAGCACACACGATGCCGCGCCTTCGGTTGTATAGTTTGAGCGAGAAAGGGCTGAAGGATTCTTTGCTTTGAGAAATCTAATCGGAAAAATGTTCCTCCTCAAAACTAATTTCTTTAACTGACTCCACGCAGAATATGCCTGCACCACCTTCAACATTCGAGGTTATTCCAGGTTCAGTGTCGAAGATTGTGCCTTTATCGAGCGCGGTATATACGGCGAGCGATTGGAGATAATAGTACTCGGTTTCCGTAATGGAATAGATACGAATAATCACATGCTGGAACCAGTCCCTTGAAGAAGCATTATAGGGATAAGGCAGGTCGAGCCGCAGGTCATATTCGCCATCTATGAAATAAGCATCACGGAAGACATGATACTTGTTCTCCACCCCTGCAAGCCAATCGAATTCTATAGGGAGGTCCTCTTGCGAGTCATTCTCTGATTCGCTTAGTGCCGGATCGGAAGAGTACGAGAACTTGTCATGATCTGCATCCACGATAATGGAGTGTTCTTCTGTCGTGGATTGGTCCGAATTCTTTTTGAAAGACAAAATGTCCTTATAAACCTCAACACGATAATAGTGTGTTTGTTTGGCATCAAGCCCTTCAGGCTGTCGCAGATGAACAAGATAGCGTGTGTGGCGTTCAAGATTCTTGTTGTTGGAACTGCGTCTAACCCTCACAGTCATGGTGTCAATACCCGCAATAATAATCGGTTTAGGAATTATGACTCGTGCATTGGCATGGAGTTGTCCATGTCGTGCTTCGATGGCTATCTCATCCATAGATTCGAAATCTTTTGCTGAAAACATCAATGAGCCCCGTTCATCGGAAGCACCCGAATACGTTACCACGCCATTTCGCAGGATGCTGACATCCGCACCTACAGCAAATTCTGCATGAGCGAGACCCGTTGTATGTATATGCACCTGCTGGGAGTCTGCACTTGCTGTAATCATAGCATTCACGACCAATCTGGGTTCCTCCTGTTCGTTCAACACACCCACCTCTCTTTCGCACGAGGAAAGCAGAGCGATGGTCAAGGGCAGTATAAGTATTCGTTTCATGTCAGAATCTGTATGTATAGGAAAAGGATGGGAGTATCGGAATCACGGTAATCTGCTTCAGGACACTGGCATCTTCCAAGAAGACCATGTCCTGGTTCAGGTGGCAATAGGCATTCATGAGACTGATGTTCCAGATGCCTTCACCCCGCCGCTTGGGACGATGGAAGTTGATAGAAAGGTCAAGCTGGTGTGTCGGCGAAAGCTGGTAGTTGTTACGATGGCTGTAGTAGTCACCTCCTATCAGATTTCCTCCAGGCTCGATATATTCCGTCTGTTGCTTGGCCACGGTAATCCACGCACCGGAAGTATATTTCCACGAAGCATTGACATCGATATGGTCGGTCAACTGGTGGTTGAGCACGAAATGGACGGCATGGCGTCGGTCATAGCGGTAGGGGAACTTGTTGCCGCTGTTGATTCGACCATCGGGGAACCATCGGTCAGATTTTGATAACGTATAATTTGCCATTCCCGTTGTGCGTCCTACTGTTTTGCTCGCACTGAATTCCAAGCCGAATGAACGTCCCCTCCCACTGGTGACTTTGCCTTCCCAGCCCTTCGAGTTGCCGAAGAAACTGGCTCCATCGATGATATCGATTACATTGTGCATCTCCTTCCAAAAGGCATCGACTCCGAATTCCCATCCCGTCAGCGCAGTATAGGTCATGCCAATGGTCCACTGGTGTGCCGACATCGGCTTCAGGCTCTTGGTCACGGGAACCCATAGGTCGCTGGGTGAGGCGATTTGTGATGACGTGATTTTGTGCACATACTGGTGCATCATGGTGTAGGAGCCCTTTGCTCGAAGTCCCGGCATTATGATGCGGCTTGCCGATAGCCTCGGTTCGAATGCAGGATAGGTCTTGTCCTGCACCGTGAACAAAACAGCACGGATACCTGCATTCATCTGCCATCGGCTTCCGAGACTCATGTCATCTTCAGCATAAACCGATGTCTCGTAGGCTCTGGTAGTTTCGTCGTCACTCCTGAAGGTTTCGTCGGTGTTCGTGCTGCCAGCTTCGAATGTCTTTACACGGCTGGATTGGTGCTCAGGTCGGAACTTATGTTGAATATGCTGGATACCATAACGCAGATGATGGGAAATACCGGGATGATGGTCAAGGTCGATGGATGCTGAGAGATCGTCTATTCCCGACCGATATTCAAGATTGGAGAACTGACGGTCAATAAGACGACCCTCGTAGTATTCCTCATTCTGGCTTTCCGCAAGGTTCGACAGACGGAAACGGTTGTATCCAACCGAAAAGTTTGCAAATAGCCCTGGGCTGAAAATGTGATTCCATCGTAATTGGTACAGCGTGTTACCCCAATGAAGGTCCTGAGCGGTCTTGTCGGTACTTCTGCTCTCTTTGTATTCGCTTTTGTTCCTGTCGGCGACATCCATCACATCCCTGCCCCTATAAAAGCTGATATAGGCACGATCCCTGTCGCCTATCCTATAGTTGACCTTTGCGTTTAGATCACAGAAATACAGGCCGAGGTGGTCAATCTCAGCATCGGTGATACCCTGGAAGGCATTGAATAACCAGTCGGCATACGTTCGCCTTGCCGAGAACAGGAACGAAGCCTTGTCCTTTCTGATGGGTCCTTCCAAATTGACATGCGATGACAACAAACCTATCGAGAATGTGCCGTGGTAGTTGTGCAGATCTCCGTCCTTAGTCCTAACATCGGTGACCGATGAAAGCCGTCCACCATAACGAGCGGGGAATGAGCCACGAAAGAATTCGACATGCTTCACGGCATCAGGCATGAATGCGGACTCGAACCCCATCACGTGATCCACATTATAGACCATCATACCATCGAGCAAGAACAGATTCTGGTCTGCATCGCCGCCGCGCACACTCATTCCTGCCTGTCCCGACATTGAGGACTGTACACCGGGTTCTTGATGCAGCGTCTTGATTACGTCGGCTTCGCCCAATAGTGCCGGCATCCTCATGATTTGCTGGACAGAGATGGTCTTTGCACCGCTCCTACTGCTCAATGCTCCAGTCTCTGGCCTGTAAGAATCCACAAGTACTTCATCCAAAGATTTGCTGGGATTCAATCCTATCGTCATCAACGTATCCTTGACAAGACGAATACTGCGTGTGTCGGAAGCATATCCGATATAGGAAGTAGTCAAAAGGTTTTCGCCTTCGGGCAATGTGATGCTGAAGTATCCGTACTCGTTGGTGGAACAGCCTGTTCCGAGGGCCGACACTTGGATGTTCGCACCAATAAGGGACTCCTTCGACTCCGCATCGATTACATGACCATGAATAGTATATGTGTGCGATAACTTCGATGCATCATTGTCCTGTCGCCTGCTCTGAGCCGAGGCACCGAGAGGCAGCAGGATTGATAGCAGGAAACAAGACACAAACCGATTCATTATTTGCCGGACTGCTTGATATGAATCATTTCGTATGACTCCGATTCGCCAGAAAAGACGGTTATTAAATCTTCACGTCCTATGTTTGTCTCGTTTGGCTGAATGGAAAGATGCAGAATCTTCTTGTTGCTCGAATCGATGACAGCACTGTACCAAACCGTTTCCAGCTTGTCTTGTTCGAGCGTCGTGAATCGTTCGGTGTTACTTAATTGGAAATTCTTGCTGTTGCTCGTCATCTGGATGGTCTCATTTGAATTGACATCATAATTGCCACCCTCGCTGCTCACAATGAATTCCTTTTGATCCAGATGAAGAGTGTCTAATACAATCACATGGTCCTCATCGCAACTAAACATGAAAAAAAGTAATGAGACCAGCATTGTAGCTGCAAAGAAGCGGATGAATATGGTTCTAAACATATATGTTTTGGTTTAATCAATACGATATTGCCATTGTCGCTTTATAATCAGAGCATACATCTGAGAAAGGGCTGATTCTTCGATAATTCGATGTTGAAATGGGATAGTGTCAGAATCTCAGACCGAATGTGGCATAGAATCCGTTGAAGGACTTCAAGCCATTTGCATCGAAATCATGGATTCGGTATTCCACGCCCACCAAAGGTACAAGTTTATGTCGGTAATTGTTGGTGTTTCCTCGCCAATATATGCCGATGCCGTAGCCCATGTTCTTGTAGTCGGAATTACTGATTGGCGCAGTGAAGTATGTTTTGCGTTTCATAATTGTTGTTTTTTGATGATTGATAAACTACTTAAAATAGTAATTCACTCGTTGGTTCAATAATATAACGCGCAAACACCTGAAACATTGCATGAACGTAGGATTATTTAACCAAATCGGCCATAAGAAGATAAAGACTTAACATTCATACATTTTCTTTAACTAGGTTTGTCATCAAGTATTATCGTTTTTACGAACAGTCATTGAATGTAATTACTTAGTATAAAAGGCGCAACATCATACATACGATGCCGCGCCTTCGGTTGTATAGTTTGAGTGAGAAAGGGTTGACGAATGCTATGCTTCTCGTTTTCAAAGCTTGAACTTATAGCCCAAGGTGATGGAGAGGACACGGTTGTGCATGACCTCTGAGTCCTCCACATCATTCATATTCGTTAGGCCGAAGTAATATCGGGCATCGAGGGTGATGTTCTTGTATTCGTATGAGATGCCGACAGGAATGCCGAGATCAACGGTTTTGCTGACATCTGAAACAGTTCCCTCTGTCGAAATGAATGAAGAGTTGCCATTATTCGAATAATCGATAATGAATGTGTCTTGATTTCTAAAATCCAAGAGTTCTGCATAATATGCCGAATATGACAGTTTGTCATGAACATTGAAACCAACTTGCAAGCCCGTTTTCAACGCCAGTCCCTTAAATAGATAGACGTTAGCCATAAGTGGCAGATTGATGTAGTCGGCCTTCAGTCTTCCATTTATTGCGAGCATGGTCACAACCGGATGGCCTGCCTCATTCACTCCCTCTCCCAATACAGAAGCTTTATACCAAGCACCTTGCTGCGAATAAATAGCACCTAACGAAATGCCAACCCAAGGTTTGACTCCATATTCGGCCTCCAGGCCTTCTGCAAAGCCATACTTGGTTTTGTAAGTAATCTCCTCGTTGGTCGTGATATCCGACACATTGATGCCGATCATCGGCTTTATTGAGAATTCGCCCACCTTGTTCTGGGCTGTTGCTGCCATTGCGCTGAGCGACATGGCAGCCAATAGGATTGATTGTCTATTCATATTCTTCTTATTTCATTTATCTTATTCATTCTTCAGAAGCTTTCCCACAATGGATTTCATTTTCAGCAGACTCCCGCTCAGAGGGGTGGATTCTTATTCTATAAAATTTGGAAGATACTCGTCATCGACCTTGAACTGTCGGCAATCTTTGATCCATTGCTTGAGGTTCTTTCGGTAGATTTCGTATGTCTTGATATTATTAACAGCTTCTTCGTAAGACCCCAACTCTTTAATGTTGGCCTTATTTAGTTTTATCTGGTCGTCGATGAATTCAAAAGCCTTGTCAAATTGTCCAGCGAAATAAAAATTGAGGGGACCATAGAAAAATAAACTCGGAGTATTAACAGGATTAAAAGGGAATATTTCTTCATGAGCTGCACAGGTAAATATTGACTTTTGTGTATTATACGTGTCATATATCTTCTGAACGTCATTCTTGTACATTTTATCAAGATCTGTCAAATTATCCTCCATTGACCGATTTCCGATAAATTCACAATGAGTATAATCTTTATCGCCATAAGTCAACTTTTTGATGCTACATTGATATACGGGGCCTATTTGGAAATCTCTGTAATCTATTCTCCCATCAGTCACTTCAAAAAGAATCTCATCCA